>CAYVPU010000046.1:0-17241 GCA_964453885.1 uncultured Anaerolineae bacterium
GGGCGTCCAGCGCTCGACAAACACGTCCATGATGCCCCCGCAGACGCCCAGGCTCTCCAGGCTGACCTCCTCGGTGAGATCCACGCGCACCATCTGCGGCTCGCCGGTGCGGACTATGTCCAGTCCGGCCAGGATGACCTCGTGCTCGCCACACCCCCCGCCGACAGTGCCCACGTGCCGTCCTTCCGGGTGAATGATCATCTTGGCTCCCATCTCACGTGGCACCGACCCCTTGACACTGACGACTGTGGCCACGGCAACGGTCTCGCCGGCGGTCAGCAGTTCCTCTAACGATTGGTAGATGCTCCTTACACTATTCATCTCAACATCCCATCTCCTCCACCAGGTCCAACAACGGCAACTATAGCACGACCCAGTTTCTTTGTCAACACGGGCTTGCCAGACTTGACATGGCCCGCCAGCAATGTATAATCAGACCACCCCGGACTCACAGGAACAAAGAGGAGAAAAACCGATGCTCTCAAGGCGGTGGTACGATTATATCACCATCAACGTCTTTTGGCTGGGTCTGACGACGATCTCGCAGAGCAATGGACTCATTGTGCCCCTGCTGGTGCAACAGTTCGTTGGCCCGGAGAAACAAGGCACTGCCTTTGGCCGCCTGCGTCTCTACACGCTGATGGTCGCCCTGTTGGTCCAGGCACTGATGGGTATGCTTTCAGATCGCAGCACCCTGCGCTGGGGGCGGCGACGTCCATTCATCCTGATTGGCACGCTGCTGACGATGGCAAGCATGCTCGCTATCGGAGCCTCCCCCGGCTACTGGTTTCTGTTCGGGGCAGTGGTGTTCTCGCAGATTGCCTCCAACATTGCTCAGGCTGCCGAGCAGGGACTGATCCCCGATTTGGTGCCAGAAGACCGTCGTGGCCGCTTCTCCGGCGTCAAGTCCATCATGGAGCTTTTACCAGTCATCATAGTTGCCTTCACCATCGGCAAAATGATCGCGGCAGGGCAAATGTGGACCGGCATCCTGGTGGCAATTGGCATCCTGTTCCTGAGTATGGCCATCACCATGTTTGTGCGCGAAGAGCCACCGCGCAAAATATCCGAGCGATTAGATTGGGAACCATTCGGACGCCTCATAGTGATGACGCTGGTTTTCGCAGTGGTCATTCTGGGCCTGGGGGAGACTGTCAAGGGAATAGGCAAACTCTTGGCTGGAATAAACTCCGTGCCTACACTCTTGGCCGTGATGGGGGGTGCCGGGCTGCTGGCGATGGCCGCCGCCGTAGTCCTGGGAGTGTGGGCCAGCGTGCGCATCAGCATCGGCAGTGAGGGGATACGTCGTTACCCTTCCTTCCCCTGGTGGGTGGTCAATCGGCTTGCCTTCCTCGTTGGAGCCAACAACCTGGCCGGTTTCGCGGTCTACTTTCTTCAGGCCCGGCTAGGTCTGAAGGGCGAAGCAGCCGCAGGGCCAGCCTCACAACTGATGATGGTAGTTGGCATCCTGCTCCTGCTGTGCGCTCTGCCGAGCGGCTGGCTCGCCGACCGGATCGGGCGCAAGCGGCTGGTGGCACTCAGCGGCATTGTAGCCACACTGGGCACACTGGTGCTCGTCCTGGCCCCTAATATGACCATGATATACGTGGGTGGCTTGATCGTCGGTGCCGCCACGGGGACGTTCTTTACCACCAACTGGGCACTGGGAACAGACTTGGTACCCAAGAAGGACGCAGGGCGTTACCTGGGCATCTCTAACTTGGCCGGGGCCGGCGCAGGAGCGGTGGGAGCCTACATTGGAGGACCCATAGCCGATTTCTTTACCGTCCACGTACCCCAAGTGCCAGGGCTGGGCTATTTGCTCATCTTTGCCATTTACGGCGCGTTGTTCCTGCTGTCGTCGGTGGTCATGCGGTGGGTGAGAGAGTAGAGAGTGGAATTAGAGACTCGCACTTTACACAGGCAACAGGACGTGGAATCGGCTGCCCGGGCACCGTTCTTCATCGCAGCCCTCGCTCTCGGCCCAGAGGAAACCACCGTGAGCCTCAATGATGCCCCGGGCGATGGCTAATCCCAGGCCCAGCCCGCCGCCCAAAAAGCGCGTTTTACTGGTAGAGTGCAAGTCTGGGTCTCGTATCTCGTAAAAGCGGCCAAATATGCGCTCTTGTTCTTCCAGGTCAATTCCGATGCCTGTGTCCTCAAAAATGATCTCGATAAATTTCCCGGCGGCTCTGGTAGGACCATTAGGTTGGGCCGATTCAGTACCTTCGACCACTTGAACCAATATCTCTATCTCGCCACCATTGGGAGTGTATTTGATGGCATTGCTCAGCAGGTTCAAAAATACCTGCTGCAAGCGCCCCGCGTCCGCCCGGAGCAGCGGTAATCCGTCCATAGGCGACACGTTGATGGTCAGATCTCGTTCGCTGGCGGCCGGATCTAGCTTGCGGACAGCAGACCTCACTGCGTCTTTGACCACCATCAGATCCCGGTGAATCTCTAGCGTCCCGCCTTCAATGCGGGTGATGTCCAGCATCTCTTCCACGATGGCATTAAATCTTGCCAGACCCTTAGCACAGCCTTCAATGGGAACGCGGAACGACTCGTCCAGATTGGGTTGCAAGCGCCCTCCAGAGTCCAGTAACATTGCCAGATAACCCTGGATCACGGTGATGGGGGTCTTGAGTTCGTGAGCGGCGATAGAGATGAACTTGGATTTCAACTCGTCGGTGCGGTGAAGCTCGACGTTGGCTTTTTGCAATTCGCGGACTTTTTCCTCTAACCGGCTCACCAGTTCTTGCGAGTATTCTTGTTGCAGAACTAACCGCTCCTCCGCGCCGCCTTTTATCTCCTCTTGCTTGCCGCCCAGGAACTCGGCCACCTGGAGGGGCAGGCGATCCACGTCAATGGGCTTGGGAATATAGCCATCGCAGCCAGCTATCAGCGCCCGCTCGCGGTCGCTCTCCATTGTCTTGGCTGTGAGAGCGACGATAGGGGTGTCCGCCAATTCTGGCAGGCTCTTGAGCTTGGTGGTCACCTGGTAGCCATCCATGCCGGGGATCATGATGTCCATCAGGATGAGGTCCGGTCTCTCCTCTTGAGCTATCTGGATGCCCGAGAGACCATCTTTGGCCTCCAACACGGTATAACCGGCATGGGTAAGCACGCGGCGCACCAGGAGCTGGTTTACGGGGTTGTCTTCTACGTAAAGGATCTTTTGCATTTCTTGGCTCATCGTTATCCCCTCTCAGGAGGAGACAAGCTCTTACCGCTCTGGCACTGGTTCGATAGGGAGGGCAAAGTAAAAGGCTGAGCCCTGGCCGACTTTGCTCTCCAGCCACATGCAGCCGCCGTGCAATTCGACGAATTTCTGGCTGATGGGCAGCCCCAGCCCGGTCCCTCCCGCTCGCCGGGTGGTAGAGCTATCCAGTTGGCGGAATTCCTCAAAGACGATGGGTATGTCTTCTTGCGCAATGCCAATGCCTGTGTCCTTTACGGCGCAGAGAAGATACGGCGCGGGACAGGGGACGCCATCTTGATTGAGGATTCGCAGCTCTGCGCACAAGGTGATCGAGCCGTGATTGGTAAACTTGGCGGCATTTGATAGCAGATTCAAGATCACCTGGCGGATGCGCAGCCGATCTACAAAGATCGACGGCAGGTCCTCGGCGATCTCTTCTCGTAACTCGATTGGTTTGCCTTCCACGAGGGGGATGATAGTCGGCATCACCCCCAGGGTGAGATCCTGGAAATTGATCCATCCACGTTTCAAGGTCATCTTGCCAGCGCCAATCTTGGACAGATCCAGAATGTCGTTGACCAGATTAAGAAGATGGTGTCCCCCGGTGTAGATGGCAGTCAGATCGGTGCGTTGATCTCTGGTGATGGGGCCATCTATCTCATTGAGGATCACTTTGGCAAAACCGATGATAGAGTTGAGCGGCGTGCGGAGCTCATGGCTCATGTTGGCCAGGAACTCGTTTTTGAGTCTGTCGGCCTCTTGCAGACGCCGGTTGGCTTCCCGCGACTGCCGGGCCTGCTCCTGAAGCTGCTCGTGGGCCACTGCCAACTGATCGTGGGCTATCCGCAATGGGTCAAAGAGTTGCTCTTTCAAGATGAGGCGGGCGAACATTAGGCCCGATCCAATCATCATCAGCGAATCCAACGGCAGATTGCCCAGCGCGGGAACCGCGTTTAGTGCGCCGCCCACGACAGCCATGCCTCCACCCAGCACCAGCAGCAACTCGTCCGTCGAAATCCGCCCCGTGGCCCGGTGGTCTCGCCTTACAGACCAGCCAATCACCCCGACCGACAGCAAAACGAGGAGGAACCCATAGATCAACGCCCCTACGTAAAAGGGTGATTGGGTATTGGGCATGTAAAGGAGCGCCAGTGAGGGACTGACGTCCATCTGAGCCACGTAGCCTTTGGTAAAGATGCCGATCCATGTCCACGCCATGCCAACAGAGCCAAACGCCACACTGCCGGTGCGAAAGACGCCCGGCGGAACGTCGCTCAAAGCCAGGGCCAACAGGTACAGGGCCAGCGGCATCGTCACCAGGCCCAGCAAAGCCATCCCTTGCCACAGGCTCTCCCCCTGAAGCCCGGCCCTGGTAAAGTGAAGCAAGAACGAGCCTCCACTCCACAGGGTCAACGTCAGCATAAAGAGGCTGAATAACCAGTTGACCAGGCGTCTTTGGCTTTGAAGCAGGACGACGAACATTAGACCCAGGGAGACGGCCACGGTCAGATTTTTCAGAAACAAGCTGATTAGGGTGAGGACAATCTCTATGGACATATAATGATATTCTACCACAAAAAGAAGTTGCCGAAAAGCCCTCGGACATTCCCACTCGGTTACGGAATCGTTACGAGACGAGCCAACTCGTACCACTCCCTTATCCGGTTCCTGCCGAATGTCCAGCTGACAGGCGGCTTTTGATGGCGTCCAGTTCGTCCTCGATCTCTGTGTCGGACCAAACCCGACTCATCCGCTCCCCCAAGGCATCCAGATTTCCAGTGACTTCCTCGGCAGGTGACGCTTCGTCGGTGACCGAGACAGCGACGGACGTGGTGGTATTCCCACTGGTCCGTTCATTCTGGAAATCCTGCTTCTCCGTGGCTGGCGAAGGTATGCGCGACTTTTCCCGGACGCGGGCCAGGCGCGATTCCAGCTTTGTCAAATCGGCCTGAATTCCCGTGATGGCGGCGGTCTCTCGGGCCAACGAGGAGCCAAGTTCGCTGGCTGCCTGGGCATAAGCCAGTTTGTGACGTACCGCCTCACGGGCGGCTGTCTCGTCGCCGGCGCGCAATGCCTCGTCAACGCGGTGCTCCCACTGGTCGGCCATCTCTTTGGCCTGATGCAACTGTCCCTCCAGCTGGGCCTGCCGGGCCAGGGCACGATTCAGCCTCTCCCCAAGTTGCTCCAGCAACGCCTCCATCTTGTCGGCGCGGCGCAGAGCTATGATGGGCAAAGGTCTCCCGACCGAGCCCTCCTTGTCGCGCCGCCAGCGACCCAGGTTGGCCTGGATAAGCAATCCAATACGTTTCCCCAGACGCACGATGCCTCCTGGTGTAATAAACGATGGACGGGGGGATGCGACCGAGTCCATCTCCGCCTCGGCCAAAGACCCCCGGCGAACGACGTTGGCTCTACTCCAGGTCGCCCATCTCGTGCAGGACGATGGCGACAGCCACCACCGCGGCAGTCTCGGCGCGAAGCACCCGCTCCCCCAGCGTCACGGCCGGAATGTCGTGCTGGTGCGCCAGGTCAACCTCCTCCTGCGTAAAGCCACCCTCCGGACCGATAAAGAGGTTAACCAGCCGGACGCCGTAATGCCGGGCCAGGTCAGATTCTGCGGCAGTAAAGCCCTCCTCTGGGCCAACGAACAGGTTGACAGTGAAGGGGTCCGCCTCGCGAAGAGCCTGGCCGAGGCTGAGGCCCTCACCGTGCTGTGTCTCCTCCCAGGGCAAAAGTGAGAGCCCGCTGGTTTGCTGGGCGCGGGCGCACGCGCTGGCAAAGAGCATCGGCTCTTGCAAATGGGGCAGACGGCCACGCCCACTCTGCTCAGCCGCCTCGCGGATGATCCGCTCCCACCGCGCTCGCTTTTTCCGCACGGCATCCAACTGACCAACGACGGCGCGGGCAGTGATGGTGGGGATAAACTCCACCACACCCAACTCGGTGGTTTTTTGCAGCACAAACTCAAAGCGGGCCGCTTTGAGGACACCCTGGTAGAGGGAGATCTTGGTGCGAGGTTCTCCACTGGCTAGCCGCTTGGTCAACACCCACCCTTCGACGCGTTCTGGCTTTACGGCTCGAAGCTCTGTCTCGAACTCCCAGCCAGAGTTGTCCAGCAGGATGATCCGTTCGCCGGGGCGCATCCGCAGCACGCGGCACACCTGGTGAGCCAACGGCCCGCTGAGGACCGTCTCTCGCCCCACTATCCACTTTGGTGGTATGAAGAATCGGTGCATGGCATCCTTTTCCATCTGTTAGACCATCCTGCCAACCAGGGCCACCCAATCTCCCTCGCGACGAATTTCAACGTCGCAAAGGCCCTTGTCACCCAGGGCGACCAGTACGTCATCGGCCTGGCTTTCCAGCATACCAGAGCCGACAAACCACCCACCTGTCCCCAGGTACGCCAGCAACCCCTGGCCCGCTAAATCGAGGATCACTCGCGCCTGAATGTTCACCAGCATCAATCCAAAGGGGACAGGATAAAGAGGCAGGCGCTCAATAGAGCCCAATTCGACCCGTACCCGGTCTGCTACGTCGTTGGCCGCCGCGTTGGCCGTGGCCGCTTTAACCGCCAGTTCATCCACGTCGAGGGCCACCACCTGACCTGCCCCCAGCAAGGCAGCGGCGATGGCCAGGATGCCAGAACCGGTACCCAGATCCAGCACGTGCACGTCCGGCTTGACAAGGCCCTCCAGGGCCCAGAGACACAGCCGGGTCGAGGGATGCAACCCTGTACCAAAAGCCATCCCCGGGTCCAACTCGATGACGACGTCGTCGGGAGCAGGCGAATGGGTCAGCCAGGGGGGCTTGACCACCACACGCTGTCCGAGGTGCAACACTTGAAAATGTTTCTTCCACGCTTCGGCCCACTCCTGGTGGGGCACAAAACGAAAACAGGGTTCTGGTATAGGGTAGATTTGCCCCAGGTGCCAGAGTCCCTCTTTGATCTTGCGACGGGTTTGGTGTGCATCGGGTGACAGAAAGACTTTGACGGTCAGACTATCGGGGGTGTTGGGGTCTTGTTCGATGACAGCCCCGCCGGGTACGTAACGGTTGATCAACTCACTGACGGCCTCTGACGCTTCGCCATCCACACAGACAGACGCTTCGATCCAATCCAAGGCCGCCTCCTTTTGCTGTGAATCTTAAAGTAAGGGCGAGGCAAGTCAGATTGATGGTGTCAGGGCCAGAAATCTACTCTCCGATTTGCCTCGCCCTCCTTGCCGTCAGCCGCCAAAAGCGTCACCCAGGGCTCCTTTGATCTTTTCAAAGAATCCTTTTTCTGGTTGGGGAATGACCTCTTTGCCCAGAGTGCTGCTCAACTCCTGGAACAGTAGTCTCTGCTCGTCGGTCATGCGGGTGGGGATGACGACCTGGACGATGACCAATTGATCGCCCCGGCCGTTGCTCCGCAACCGGGGGATGCCCTTACCACGCAGATGAAAGACTTTGCCACTTTGAGTGCCCGGCGGGATATTGAGTTGCGACTCGCCATCCAGCGTGGGCAGGGTAACCTCGTCACCCAAAGCAGCCTGGGCAACGTTGATGGCCAGTTCCAACAGTACATCGCTGTCACGGCGGCGGAAATAGCGATGGGGTGTCACAGAGATGACAACATAGAGGTTGCCTGGCGGGCCGCCGTAGGTGCCCGGTTCGCCTTCCCCTGCCAGGCGCAGACGCATGCTGTCATCCACACCGGCTGGTATCCTGACCGAAAGGGTACGTGGCACTTGTACTACTTTGTGGCCATGACATCGGCTGCAAGGCGTAGTGGTCACCTCACCCTCGCCCCGGCAGCGCGGACAGGTGGAAACGTTGACAAAAGAGCCAAGAATGGATTGCTGAACCTGACGCACTTCTCCGGTGCCGTTGCACTGAGAGCAGCGCACGGGCTGGGTACCCGGTTCGGCGCCCGTGCCTCGGCAATGGGGACAGGTCTCGTGTCGTACGACCTCAATCTCCTTTTCACAGCCAAATGCTGCCTCTTTGAAAGAGATGGTAAGTTTGTACTGCAAGTCTCTGCCTCGGCGAGGGCCACGCCGCGAGCGGCGGGTGCCCATGCCAAAGCCAGAGAAGAACTCTTCAAAGATGTCACCAAAACCAAAGTCGCCAAAACCGGAATAGCCAGCGCCTGCGGAGCCCTGCACACCGGCATGCCCAAAGCGGTCGTAGGCGGCCCGTTTCTGCTCGTCGCTCAATACCTCGTAGGCTTCGTTAACCTCTTTGAAGCGTTCTTCGGCGTCAGCGGATTTATTCACGTCGGGGTGGTACTGGCGGGCCTGCTGCCGGTACGCCTTCTTTAATCCGTCGGCGCCGACGTTGCGAGGCACGCCCAGTACCTCATAGTAATCACGCCTATCAGCCATCTGTCATCACTGCTTCTTCTAATCGTGAAACGTAATGCGCAATACGTAAAAGGTCAACACAGCACTGGAAAGTTTTACGCATTACGAGAAGTATACACCAAAGACCCTATCTTGTCCAAAGCCCAAAAGGGGGATAGCGCATTCGGCCACTATCCCCCAGACACCCGCCAAAGTCCAGTGAGTCGCTGGCCCCTCAGGCTTCGGTGAACTCGCCTTCGACGACGTCTTCATCATCGGGTGGCGGAGGCGAGGGCCCCGCATCACCTCCCGGCGGTGGCGTTGCGCCCGGTTGTTCATACATCGCCGCACCCATCTGCTGCAGGGCCATCTCCAGGTCGCTTAGCCTGGTGCGAATGGCATCGAGGCTCTGATCTTGCAGAGCGCTCCGCAGCGCCGAAATCTTGGCTTCGATATCACTCTTGGCGCTGTCCGGCACATTTTCACCCTGTTCGCGGAGCAGCTTTTCGGCGCTGTAGGCCGTGGAATCGGCCCGGTTGCGCAGTTCCACCTCTTCCTTTCGCTTGCGGTCTTCCTCGGCAAAGCGTTCGGCATCCTTGACCATATTGTCAATCTCTTTGTCTCTCAAACCGCTCGAGGGCATGATGCGCATGGATTGCTCGCGGCCGGTGGCCTTGTCTTTGGCCGAGGCGTTCAGAATGCCGTCGGCGTCAATGTCAAAGGTAACCTCGACCTGTGGCACACCGCGTGGCGCAGGCGGGATGCCGTCCAGGATGAAGCGACCCAGGCTTTTGTTGTCGGCAGCCATGGGGCGCTCGCCTTGCATAACATGGATTTCCACCTGGGTCTGCATGTCGGCGGCGGTGGAAAAGATCTGGCTCTTGCGCGTGGGAATGGTGGTGTTTCGCTCGATAAGCGACGTCGCCACGCGCCCCAGCGTCTCTATGGACAACGTCAGCGGCGTAACGTCCAGGAGCAGGATGTCTTTGACGTCACCGCCCAATACCCCAGCCTGAATTGCCGCACCGATACCTACCACTTCGTCTGGGTTGACGCCTTTGTGCGGTTCCCGTTCAAAGAATCGTTTGACCGCCTCCTGCACAGCCGGCATACGGGTCATGCCACCTACCAGGATCACCTCGTCAATGTTACTCGGTTTCAGGCCAGCGTCTTCCATCGCCTGGCGGCAAGGGCCGATGCTCCGCTCGATGAGGTCTTCGGTCAATTGCTCCAGCTTGGCGCGGGTCAGGGTAAGCTGGAGATGTTTGGGGCCGCTGGCATCAGCGGTGATGAAGGGCAAGTTGACCTCGGTCTCCATGACGGTGGAGAGCTCGATCTTGGCCTTCTCAGCGCCCTCCTTCAACCGCTGAAGCGCCATCCGATCCCGGCGCAAGTCAATGCCCTGGTCTTTTTGGAACTCGTCAGCGATCCAGTTGATGACTCGCTGGTCAAAATCATCGCCGCCCAGGAAAGTATCCCCGTTGGTGGACTTGACCTCAAAAACACCTTCGCCCACGTCCAGGATAGAGATGTCGAACGTGCCTCCACCCAGGTCATAGACGGCGATAGTCTGGTCTGCCTTTTTGTCCATGCCATAGGCCAAAGAAGAAGCGGTTGGCTCGTTGACGATACGCAACACCTCCAGACCGGCGATCCGGCCCGCGTCCTTGGTCGCCTGGCGTTGCGAGTCGTTAAAGTAGGCGGGCACGGTGATGACCGCCTGTGTCACTGGCTCGCCCAGGAAGGCCTCGGCGTCGGCTTTGATCTTTTGCAGGATCATGGCCGAGATTTCGGGCGGGGAGTATTCTTTACCGCCCATCCACACACGCACATCGCCGTTGGGCGCGGCCGTGACTCTGTAGGATACGAATTTAATCCCGCGCTGGACTTCGGGGTCGTTGAACTTGCGCCCCATAAAACGTTTGATGGAAAATATAGTGTTGTCCGGGTTGGTGACGGCCTGTCGCCGAGCCACCTGACCGACCATGCGCTCGCCGCTCTTGGAATTGATGGCCACCACCGAGGGGTACAGCCGTCCACCTTCAGAACTGGGGACCACAGTCGGTTCGCCACCTTCCATGACGGCACACACCGAGTTGGTGGTGCCAAGGTCAATGCCGATAAGTCTAGCCATAACTTTTTACTCCTTTAAAATTTTGATTTTCTTTTTCCACCGCTATTCAGCCGTCTCTGGACTTTCCGACTCATCCGGAGGAGGTCCAGAGGAGACCCGCACCAACGCCGGTCGCACGACGCGATCGCCCAGCTTGTAGCCTTTTTGAAACTCACCGATGATAGCGCCCGCTTCGTACGCATCGTGGGGTTCATGGGTGATAGCCTGGTGATAGGAGGGGTCGAAAGGGATACCTGGCCCTGCCTCGATGGGCACGACGCCCTGTTGTTCGAGGACAGTCCCTAGATTGCGATAAATAAGCAAGACACCGTCTATCCAGGTGAGACCACTAAGGTTGTCAGGCAGCGTGGCAATAGCCCGCTCAAAATCATCCACCACCGGCAACAACCTGGCAACAGTGTCAACCAGCGCATGGTTATAGGTTTGGACCGACTCGCGCTCCCATCGCTTCCGGGCGTTGGCGAGTTCAGCGCGCGCGCGCTGCCAGCCGTCCAGGTACTCGGTGGCTTTGGCCTGCTCCTCTTCCAGGCGTTGGCGAAGAGTAGCTGGTTCGTCTGATGGTTCAACGGTTTCCTCTTTCGTCTCCTCCTCTACGGTCAACGGCACTTTTTCGTTTTCATTGTCGTGACGGTCACTATCGCCGTCGTTCAAGTGGGCATTTTCTACCACGTTAGAATTCCCTCCATACCATGATGCCAGTCAATGTTTTTTACCTTTAAAAGTCGTACCAATTGCAGATCAGATCGCCCAGCAGCTCGGAGACGTAGCGCACCGCCGAGACAGCCCGTTCGTAGCTCATGCGCCTGGGACCCAGTACACCCAACGTTCCGGTGGCTACATCCCTAACCCCATACCGGCCCAGAACCAGGCTCAAGTCAGACAACCCCTCCCACGGCCCCTCAGCGCCAATGATAATGCGCACATCGCCAGTCCCCACACCCAGCAAGCCGGAAAGCACGTGATCTAAAAGAGTGCTCCTTTCGAAAAAGTCCAGAAATCGTCGCGCCAACTCCCCCGTGGCAAACTCGGGCTGAGAG
This sequence comes from uncultured Anaerolineae bacterium, assembly GCA_964453885.1. Lineage (GTDB taxonomy): Bacteria > Chloroflexota > Anaerolineae > CAYNKW01 > CAYNKW01 > CAYNKW01. The sequence goes on from CAYVPU010000046.1 coordinate 11,701, forward strand.
AGCACGTTGCCGGCCCCAAACTGGTACACCTCGCGACCACCGCGCTGATCCAACCAGGTCAGGATGTCTCGCACCACTCCAGTCACGTTGGACTCAAAAGGCGACAGGTCAAGCAGGCGCGCGTCTATCTCCTCGGCGGTGAGTCCGTCCAAAAGGTCGTTGAGGCGTCGGGCCGTACGGCTCAATGACGCCTGCGAGAGAGCTTGTGTCAATGTCAGCACACCCTGCCGTACCACGCCCGTCCTGGTGACCAATACCAGCAGAGCAGTGAGCCCATGAACGTGGAGCAATTCCATGTGCTTGAGGCGTGATTCGACCATGCGGGGTGCCGTGACCAGTGCCGCGCTGCAGGCAGCATGGGCCAGCACAGCCGCCGATAGTTTCATCCACTGATCCATTTCCTGTCTGGCCTGATGAAACTGGTGCTGAATCATGCGGCGTTCGGCCAGAGGAAGCGCGACCTCACCCATCAACTGCTCCACAAAGTAACGATAACCGCTGTCGGTAGGCACCCGTCCGGCAGAGGTATGGGGATGCGTCAAGTAGCCCAATTCCTCCAGGCGCGCCATCTCGTTGCGCACAGTGGCCGAACTGACCTTCAGATCATAGTTTTCGCTGAGCATTCGGGAGCCTACCGGTGAGGCCGAAGCCACATATTCCCGGATCACCAGTCCGAGTATTAGCCTCTGGCGGCTGCCAAGTCTTTCCTCCGTCATTTCAGACACCTCATCTTAGCACTCTCCTATCGAGAGTGCTAAGGATGATACCACAAACCTGCTAATCTGTCAAATCTGTCTGCCGATCGGGTGAATAAACGAGGTTGTCTCGATTGAATGGTCTTGATCAACAAGGCCCGGCAGTTTACATCTAGCCACAAATGGTGTAAAATAGGAGGGGACATCACATCGCCCGACCGCGTACGAAAGGAGGTGATATGCATGACCACAGAGGAAAAAGCCTTCGCCTTTGAGGACTGGCTATCCGACGGCATCAAGGGTGCACGAGCGAGCCTGAAGCGAAAAAAGCGTCGCGAGCCATCGGCCGTTCGCAAGCACCTGCGCTCCGCCTGCACGGAAGTGCTCCTGGCTGCCCGCAGCGTCTTTGACGAAGCTATCGAATACTTGGAAGCCGAGCCAGAGACAAAGAAAAAGGCCACCAAGATCAAAGTTGAATAATCGCATCAGGAAAGTGCCCGGCCTCTTGCGTTGAGGGGGCTTATGTTAAGGTGTATTGCGTATCGCCGCCACGGAACACGCAATACGCATCACACACCACCAAGGAGACAAACCGTGGCCTCCGACTATGAATTTGAACTGACACCCATAGAGAAGCGGATCCAGGATTTCATCAACCGCCGCGTCTGGGCGGTGGTGGGTGTTTCTCACGACCCGGCCAAGTACGGCAACCGCATTTTTCGTGATCTGCACAACGCCGGATACATCGCCTATGGCATCAATCCCAAGGGCGGGGAGGTAGACGGCCAGCAACTCTACCCCTCTCTGGCCGACCTGCCGGAGAAGGTAGAAGTGGTGGACATTGTCGTGCCGCCTCAGGTGACGGAACAGGTGGTGAAAGAAGCTCACCGCCTGGGGCTGAACCGCGTCTGGATGCAGCCGGGGGCCGAGGCGGAAGCGGCCATCGAGTGGGCCGAAGCGCACGGCATGGAGGTCGTGCACGACGCCTGCGCCATGATTAGCAAAAAAACGTGGGACTGAACTGTCCTCTTTACACAATCTTTACGCTTTCTTTAGCCAACCTATACGCCAGATGACCCGTTTTGCCCTATAATTGGAATGTGACCGATCCTTCCGGCTCACTTGTCCAACAACTATTACCACAGGGGAAAAACGGGAATGGAAAAGCGTAATAGAACAACCAGGACGGCGATAGCCACGGCTTCTCGAAAGCGTGCTCGTACCCGTGCCACGTCCGCTCTCTCGCCGGGGACGCCCCGAACGTCCATGGTCGTCAGGCGAAAAAAATCAGCAGGCGTCTCAAAAGCTGATTTCTCGGTTAGGATAACTGTCTCTCCGGTTCGGAAGACCGTGACTGTCGGCTGGGGGCAGCGTGCAGAGGCGAGTCCGCGCTCGTCCGTATCGTCTCTTGCCTCTCACTCGACCAGGACGGCCATTGTCACGAAACCACGGCAGCGGCCGAGTCACCGTCAGGCCAAGACCTCCACTGGAACCAGAACTGCCCTCTCCCCGCGTCTGTTGAGGTCTTTCTCGGCGTAATACCATCTCCACTCATTGCCATTACTTTTGAAAATTCCACCCGTCGCCGGCGTACTTTTCCTCGCACAACCGGCGAGCAACGACCTGCTCCTGCTGAGTGAGCTCTTCAGGTTCCAGGTGGATTTGGAGAGCCTCGGCAAAGCCTCGCGCCAGGGCCTCCGCCACCTCGCCTGGTGGCGCAGCGCGCCCCAGTGCCTCTTCCAATGCGATGGCGCGGTGTCGCAGTTCGGTCCGGAGGGAAGCGCGCTCGTCGCCGGACAGGCAGAGATAGTTCACCAGGCGAGTCACGTCGCCGGTCAGGGGCAGCGCGCCGTGTTGGAGCACCGCGTGCTGGCGACGGACCTGGGCGCTGCCTATCAGTTTTTTGCCCCGCACCGTGATCTCGTAATGCGACGGCACGTCAAAGCAAGCAGCGGACAGATCCGTTGCTTTTCCTTGCATCGCCTCGGCCTGCACCACCTCCAGCCCCAGGAAAAAAAGCCCGGCCAGCAGCCCCCGGCTGAGGCGACGGTACGATTCCACCACGCCCCCCAGCACCCGCTTCTCCAAAGCCGGGACGGCGATGCTGTAAGTGAGCTCATCGGTGTGAAGGATAGCCCGCCCTCCGGTGAGCCGTCGCACCCAGGTCACGCCGTCGCGGCGACAGGCGTCCAGGGCCACAACCTGGCGCATGGACTGCGAGTAGCCAATAGAGACGCAAGGCGGTTCCCAGGCGTAGAAACGAAGCGTGGGCGGTGACTGCCCGGTGGCCACGCCAGCCAAAATGGCCTCATCTACCGCCATGTTGGTGGCGCCGTCGCGAGCCAGGGGATCGGTTATCAGTAATCGCCAGGTTGCAGCGGGGAATTGTTTCATCTCTCTACCCCGACCGGTCTTTCAGCGCAGCCAGGGCGCGTTGGATCTCGGCCGGGCTCAACGGGCGGGCATAGTTGTACATGGGGCCGCCAGGACGCTCGTTGTAGTAGGGCCGGTTGCAATCGGGGCATCCAGAGGCCTGGAAGGCAACGCCGTCAGCCAGCAGGGCCGGCAGTTGAGGCAGCCTCCAGTCTGTCAGACGTCCTTTTGTCTTTGGGCACTTGTCCTGTACGACAAGTACAGGGCCAAAAGACCAAGGGCCTTCGGGCGAGAAAGTAAAATCGTTGGCCCGGGCCAGCCCGTGAGCGATGAGGTGCCGGGCGACCTGCATCCTCCGGTAGGACTCCAGCGGCGGTGGCGGGACGTGCGCCATCTCGGTGCCACGCACCGGCGTAAAGGCGAACAGCCCCACGATCACGCCCCAATTGTGTAGGGCTTGTATCGTCTCCACCATCTCCTGCTCTGTTTCCCCCAGGCCGACGATGAGGTGGGCCGTTGCGCGACCAGGGTAGCGGCGGGCAGTTTCTTGAATAAGCCGCAAGCTGCGCGTCCAGTCACCCCCCTTGACCCGACGAAAGACTCGCTCGCTGGCGGCGTCTAGCCCAAAGCCGACGTGATCCACACCCGCAGCGATCAGTTCCACCACGTGGTCCATCGTCGGTGGCAGGATGGCCGCATCCAGGGGTACGCCGGTAGCGGCCTTGATCGCTTTGATAACTCCCAGTGTCCGCTCAAAGTAGCCCTGGCCGGCTGTCACCTGGAGACAGCAGCGACGGATGACACCGCGCTCGACGGCCCGTGCCAGGCGATTGATTGTCTGCGCCAGGGAGAACTCGGGCCAGGTGACGCGGGAGAGGTTGAGCGCGCTGGCGTGGCTGGTGCGCGCCTGGGCGCAAAAACCGCAGGACATGCTGCACCGCCCGCCCAGCATCAAGTAGGCGGTGGTGGGGGCCACATCCATGGCGACCTCGGCCAGGCCCAGCACTCCGGCGGTGCCGATGGAGACATTGATGTTGGTCAGTGTCACAGAATGTCCTTCTGCCGTTCTTACCCTCGCCTTCTCAACTTTTTCTGGTGGATGGCCTCACCAAAAGCCACGACGCGGGCTGCCTCGGCGACGGTTTCCGGCAGGGTGGGATGAGCGTGGATCGTCTCGGCGATGTCCCTGGCCGTGGCGCCCAACCGGATGGCCAGCGCGCCCTCGGCCACCAGGTCGCTGGCGCCAGGCCCCATCACGTGCAGGCCCAGCACCCGGCCGCTCCCTGGCTCACAGAGCAACCGAACCTGCCCCTCGATCTCACCCTGGGCCAGTGCCTTGCCGCTGGCGGAAAAAGGAAAGGTTCCCTCCTCTACGGCGAAACCCTTCTCTTTCGCCTCTTGCGAGGTCAAGCCCACCCCGGCAATTTCGGGCGTGGAAAAGACGACGTTGGGCACGGCGCGATAGTCCATCCGGCTGTCGTGCCCGGCGATCACCTCGGCGACCACCTCGCCCTGGCGGCTGGCGATGTGAGCCAGCAAGGCCTCGCCCGTCACGTCGCCGATGGCATAGATTCCAGGAACGCCGGTGCCCAGTCGGTCATCCACCAGCACCCTACCCCCCCGCCGGGCCACACCCAGGTCGTCCAGGCCAAGACCCTGGCTAAAGGGAACCCGTCCTGTGGCGTTGAGCACCAGGCCGGCCTCGACAGTTTTCAGGTGGTTTTTCAGCCTGTAGCGCACGGTCAGCCCACTTTCTGCCAGGGACACCTCTTCCACGCGGGCCTTTAGTTGGACATCCACTCCCTGCTTGCGCAAAAGAACCTGATAACGCTTGGCCAGTCTGCGGTCCACCGGCGGCAGGATGTGAGGCAACATCTCCAATACTGTGACCTTTGTCCCCAGCGCGCCAAAAAGCGCAGCAAACTCGATGCCGATGACCCCGCCGCCAATGATCGCCAGGCGCTGGGGCACGGCATCCAGGCTCAGCATCTCTTTGCTGGTGACGACGCCAGGCAGGTCCAGACCGGGGATGGGCGGCCGGGCTGGCACCGAGCCGGTGGCCACTACGACGTTGCGGGTCTCCAGGGTCATCTGACCGCCATCGGCCAGGGCGACGGCCACTTGCCGGCGGCTGACCAGCCGCGCGGTGCCGTTCAGCACCTCCACGCCGTGGCCGGCCAGAAGGTTCTGGACGCCACCGACCAGGGTCTCGACGATCCTGTCTTTACGGGCCATCATGCCCGCCCAGTCAACGCAAATGCTCTCGCCTATACGCACGCCAAACTCGGCCAGGCGCTGGGCTTGCCGGTACGCGCCGGCGGATCGCAACAGTGACTTGGTGGGGATGCAGCCCCAATTCAGGCATACCCCGCCCACCCGATCCTTTTCCACCAGCGCTGCCCTCAGCCCAAGCTGCGCGGCGCGGATGGCGCACACGTACCCGCCGGTCCCGCCGCCGATGATGACCAGGTCG
>CAYVPU010000047.1:0-6427 GCA_964453885.1 uncultured Anaerolineae bacterium
CACCTTACACTCGGTTCTGCAACTTGCCACAGATTTTGGCCACACTCAAATCAATTTTGGCAAGTGCTCTATCCCAGGCACCAGCCCAAAGATACCCGAAGGCATATTCAAGTGAACTGCCATATGAAAACTCACTGGTCCCGAATGTTATTGCAACCTGCCACTGTAGCGTTTCTGGGTCAACTCGAATTATCTTGGCTGGTTGGGTCCACAGTATGATCCAAATGTACCCCTCTGCTGCCAGAATGCCCTCTCCGTTATTGAGTCCGCTGCTCAGCACAATTCTCTGGTAGTCAAGAGTATCAGGATCTATTTTGAGTATCCTAGCGGGATTAGTACGAGTAGAAGCCCACAAATAGCCATTGTAGTGAATGAAACCGTGGATGAGGTTATCCCCCGATTCCATTACTCTAGTTTTGATCGCGCTGGATGGATCGCGCCTGACAGTGAGATTCAGTAGCCCACCACCAGGAAGTCCATAATCAGCTACCTCCAAGTAATAGGTTTGATCAGTCTCAACCTCGAAAACGACTTGGGACTGGAGTGTGCCGCCTGCGTCACCATTGCAGACGATTTGGTTAAGAGAACCCCGGGTACCGGTGAAGACCGCCAATACGGTGTCGTAATTGCTACTGAAAGTGTTAGTCTCGACCAAGCCAGAGAACGATGGGACGAGACGGTACCAGACAGTGTTGGCGTTCACACCAGCTCCGCAGCCCATATTGGGATCGTCTGTGGCTGTAGTTGCCCCAGTTGTGTCAAGTGTTTGTTGATACGGTAACGAAGTGACCAACACCGCGTGGTCAAAGTCATCGTTAGGAGGTGGTGATGATAGCATATCCACCTGCTGCGCAAATTGACGATTGTCAAGCTCTTCTTTTTCAACTGGGTCTATGGTTGGAGTTGGCATTGGAGTAGGTTCTAATTGGGGCGGCGGAGTTTGAATAGAATGAACTAGCGGCGTTGGCGTATCTGAATCTGATACATAAGCTTGCACTTCCGATATCGCCACCACGCACAATCCAATGACAAGAAGCGAACTCACCACAAGGAAAATAGATACTGCCTGCTGTTTCATGATCTCCCTCCTTTGCTCACGGTATGGTAGACTGTGTCTACCAGTGAGATCGTGCCATATGACGTGAAGCCGCATAACGGCGCGGCGGATAACCCGCCAGCGCCGGGCCAGGAAGCCCGACCGAAGGGAGGGATTCATGGACGGCGCTGGTCGGGTTCATCCGCTTGTTAGCCAGAGGCGAGCGTCAGCGAGCCGTAGGGCTAGCAAGCGGACGCAGTCCGCCGCGCCGTTAGCGCAGGACGCGAAGCGTTCTGCGCTAACTATGTATAGATGGACATCTGTCCACCCATACCGCCAGCTGGGGGTTTAGATGGACACCATTCCATCTATAATGCCAACCGCGAGTGGATTTGGCAGTACATCTTTCCCGCTTCCAAGCGCTCCAAAGACCCTCGCAGTGGCGCTGTACGCCGCCATCACGTACACGAAAGCACCTTGCAGAAGGCAGTCAAAAGAGCGGTTCATTCAGCCGGTATCAACAAACGCGCAAGTTGTCACACCTTCCGCCACAGCTTCGCTACCCATCTCCTCGAAAACGGCTACGACACCCCTGGTCCTTTGGCCCAGGGACAAAGGGTCCGCACTGTGCAAGAGCTACTCGGCCACAAAGACGCCAAGACCACCATGATTTACACCCACGTCCTTAGTCGAGGCGGCCTGGCCGTACGCACTGTAGTGGACTACAGTACACTGCAGCCCGCTGGACTGAGCCGGGCCGAGGGCAAAACAGCCGACCACCCACCGGGATCGCTTCCAGGTTGGGGGGTCGGCTGTGGATCGCTCACCCTTTGTTCCTCCTCAGCTTTGCAGACAGGGCGGACTACACCGTATCATCAAATGTTTAGCGGGTGAAATCACGTCAAAGTCTATCTAATTGTACCACAGGCTGGGGCAATAGGCAAACTCCTCGTTGCTCTGTCTCAGGCACCCCTTGCCTGCGCCCGCTTGCCCCTGGTCGCTTGGGGAGTACAATACGGGCGGTCAGCACGAGGTCGCTTTTGCGCTTTGCGTCAAGTGCTTCGTGTGCCTTTCGCGTGCTACAATATCTTGTCCCTTGCCGACAAGTCAGAGATATGTTACAATGGAGCCGCAGGTCTGGGCATTGAGTCATTTGTCATTCGAGAACGGAGTGCGCCATGCAGTTCGACATCCTGACACTCTTTCCGGCCATGTTCAGAGGGCCTTTCGACGAGAGCATCATCCGGCGCGCAGTGGAGGCCGGGCGGGTCTCCATTGCGCTGCACAACATACGCGACCATGCGCCAGGCAAGCATCGTGTGACCGACGATGCACCTTACGGTGGCGGCGGTGGCATGGTCATGAAACCGGAACCGATCTTTAATGCCGTCGAGGCTATCCTGGGCGACGAGTCGCCTTCGCGCTGGGTAGGGGGCGGAGAGCTGCCAGTGCCGGTGATCCTTCTCAGCCCACAAGGGCGGCTTTTTACCCATCAGATCGCTCGAGAGTTGGCCCGCTGGCCACGGCTGGTGTTGATCTGCGGTCGCTACGAGGGAGTGGACGAGCGGGTGCGGGAATATCTCTGCACCGACGAGATCTCTGTCGGCGATTACGTCCTCTCCGGGGGGGAACTGGCGGCCATGCTCGTCGTGGATGCTGTCACTCGTCTTCTACCGGGTGTGTTGGGTGACCCCAGTGCGCCATTTGAAGACTCCCACGCCGATGGTCTGCTAGAATACCCTCACTACACTCGCCCGGCCGAATACCGTGGCCACAAGGTGCCGCCAGTACTTCTTTCTGGCCATCACGCCGAGCTTGTTCGCTGGCGGCGACGAGAGTCACTGCGACGCACATTCCTCCGCCGGTCCGATTTGCTGGCCCGGGCACGTCTTTCGGAGGCTGACAAAACGTTCCTCTACCAACTGGAGGAGGAGAGGATGAGAGGTGAGGAGGACTTGACATAGCAGCAATATTGTGGTACTATGTAACCAGATGCGCGCGCTCCCCCTCGTGCATCAGGAGGATAATTATGGCAAACCTGGCGAATAAGAAGCTTTTGCTGGTGCTCTCGCTCTTGTTGGTTGCACAGATGGTGCTGGGCCCAGGCGTGGCTCTCAGCGCACCATCGGCGTCGGGCCCTGTTGTCCACGTTGTGCGCGCTGGCGAGAACCTATTTCGCATCTCGCTACGTTACGGCACGACAGTACAGGCGATCATGCGAGCCAATCATCTGGTCAGCACGACCATCTATGTGGGCCAGCGATTGATCATTCCTGGGAGCTACGTACCGCCATCGGGACCGACCTTCACCTATGTCGTCAGGCGGGGCGACACGCTATCTGCCATTGCTCGGCGTTTTGGGACGACGGTGGCGGCGCTCGCACGGATGAACGGCCTGGTGAACCCCAGCTACATCTATGTGGGCCAGCGTCTCCAGATCCCCGGCGCGAAACCGGCACCGCCGCCTGCTCAGTGCGGCGTGTGGTACATCGTCCGGCCTGGTGACACAGTCAGCGCCCTGGCGTTGCGCTATGGCACCACGGTATGGGCCATTGCCTCGGCCAACAACCTGCCCAACGCCAACCACATTTACGTTGGCCAGCGGTTGTATATTCCCTGCCGTCGTGTGCCGCTTCCGCCGTCGCCGGCCAATTGCTCTCACATCACCTCGCCCCAGCATGGCAGCACCGTCAGTGGCAAGGTGACCGTGCGCGGCACGGCCAACGTGGATAATTTCTGGTACTACAAGTTTGAGTACCGAAAGGACGATGGCCAGGAGAACTGGATCACCTACGATGGCCTCAAGGTTACGCCGGTGGTGAACGGCGTCCTGGGCGAGTGGGACCTGAACGCCTTGCAGTTGCCGGACGGTAGGTATTGGTTCCGCGTGGTCATCGTGGATCAGACGGGCAACTATCCACCGCCGTGTGAGATGCGCCTCTACGTGCGGGATCCATAGCCATTTACTGGCAGGTTCGTCACGAATAACAGCCAGAGTAGTTGTTACAAGCATACAGCGCGGGCCATTCTTTTGGCCTGCGCTGTTGTGTTGTAGAGATGGCAAGTTTCAGGTCAAGGATTTCCGATCTGATTTCCTAACTCTTTTCTAACCACTCTCTAACATCTGTCTAACCAAAATGTGTTAAGGTAGGGCTGATGTAATCTCGCCAATTCATGGCGTTGTTCTGGTAAGGGGAGGATGGTGAGGAATCGCTTGATCGGGGCTTTCGTGATATGGTAAGCGTGAAGCCCCTTTCTTGTGAATTCCCAAAAGTGGGGCAGAAAGGACGTTTAGAGCTATGGTCATCATGAATTCCTGGGTACGTCATCCCTGGATTCTTTTTAGGGTTGTTGTAGCTTTCAGTTTGTTTTTTTCGACCTCTCTTGCTGGCTGGGGTGGGGAAGCTCTGGCAGCCGATGCTGACGACGCTGGACTGATCTCAGCACCGGCTATCCCCGGGCGCACCGTGTTGCCGCCCTGGTTTCTGCCCCATAGCTCGACCGACCCGGCCAGCGTGGTGCCGCCAGTCGAGGAGAGAGCCAGCCCCCTCTTTGATGGCGAACCCGTAGACAAGATCGTGATCGAAGATGGCTCCGGCGGGGCCTCCGAGGTCACCGCCCAGACACTCACCGCCGATCAGTCCCTCACGCTCTGGGCGGCTGGTTACTACACTGACACATTCCAGGGCAACCAGACGGTCACCTGGACGGTGACGGGCGACATTGGCTCGGTAACGCCGGCCGTCGGCATATCCACCACGTTCAACGCCATCACTGTTGGCACGGGCACTGTCATTGCGACCCATCCCATCACCACTACGATCACCGATTCCATCGGTACCATCACCGTCACCGCTGGCATCCTGCACCATTTTGTCGTGGACGCGCCTGGCAGCGGCACGGCTGGCGATGGCTTTGCTACTGTGATCACAGCCCAGGACGCTGACAACAATACCGTGGGTTCCTTTGCCAGTGACGTGGCGCTCTCCACCAACGGCAGCGATATCCAGCCGACCACTGCCCAGAGCGGCGGGTTTAACAGCGGTGTGTGGAGCGGAACCATCACCCTGACGGTGGCTGGTAGCCGGGTAGTGACAGCCACCTACAGTTACAGCAACGCCACCGGTGCTGACTCGCTGACGATCAATCCCGCCGCACCTACGCAACTGATCTACACTTTGGCTCCGGGCTTCGCCACTGCGGGCGACGAAAGCACTTTCACCGTGCAACGACGCGACGCTTACAGCAACCCGGTCACCTCTGGCACGACGACGGTCGGCCTGAGTACATCTTCGACTGGGACCGAGGCCGAGTTTCGGGTGGTCTCTGGAGGGGGAGAGGTTTCATCGGTGACCATCAACGACGGCGACAGCGCTGCCGACTTTTACTATTACGACGAACTGGTTGGCAGCTACACACTCACCGCTTCGGCGACCGGTCTCTCCGATGCCGTGACCTCTTTGACCGTGAATCCCGCTTCGGCGACCCAGTTTGACCTCTCGGCCATTGCCGACCTGACGGCCGGGCAGACGGGGACCATCGCCACTCTCACGGCCCTCGATCCTTACGACAACACCGACACCAATTACACCGACACTCATACGCTGAATTGGTCCGGCCTGGGCACCGCGCCCGGCGGCCAGCCGCCGAATTATCCGCCCGACGGGGTCAGTTTTACCGACGGTGTGGTCAGCGGCCTCTCCTTCACGCCGTACAAAGCGGAAGGCAGTGTCAGTCTCACTGTCAACGAGGGCGGCGGTCCATCTGGCGATTCCAATGCCTTCACAGTGACGGCCGCCAGTCTGCATCACGTCGTCGTCACGCCCACTGCGGTGGCCCTGAATCCTAACGCGACGCAACAATTTTACCGCCAAGGTCAGGATGTCTACGACAATCCTATCTCTGGTCTTAGCTACACCTGGATGGTGGTCTATGGCGGCGGTGACATCTCTGCCAGTGGATGGTTCACCGCGGGCAACGTCAAAGGTGTCTACACCGATACTGTGCAGGTCTCGACGGGGGGCATCACTGGCACGGCTACGGTCACGGTCAACAACACCCCGCCGACTATAATCGCCATCACCAACACCAGCCCGGTGGACGAGGGCTCACTGGTGACCATCACCGTCACTGCCTCTGACGCCGACAACGATTCGCTGACCTACGCATATGACTGGAACGACGACGGCAACTTTAACGGCGTGGACGAGGACATCAACGAACATACATGGAACGACGATGGGGTGCACACCATTGCTGTCCAGGTGGACGACGGCGACGGCGGCGTGACCACCGACACCACCATCATCACCGTCGACAACGTCGCACCCACTGCTGAGGCGGGCGGACCTTACAACGTGAACGAAGGCGGGTCGGTCGCCCTCAGCGGCT
>CAYVPU010000047.1:6527-17075 GCA_964453885.1 uncultured Anaerolineae bacterium
CCGTCACCCTGCGCGTCTCTGACGGCGACGGCGGCGTGACCACCGACACCGCCATCATCACCGTCGACAATGTTGCACCCACTGCCGAGGCGGGCGGACCTTACAACGTGAACGAAGGCGGGTCGGTCGCCCTCAGCGGCTCCGGTACCGACCCGGCGGGCGCCAACGACCCACTCACCTACGACTGGGACCTGGACGATGACGACATCTTTGAGAGCAGCGGCCAGACCCCCACCTTCTACGCCACCACCCTGGACGGGCCGACCACCGTCACCGTCACCCTGCGCGTCTCTGACGGCGACGGCGGCGTGACCACCGACACCGCCATAATCACCGTCGACAACGTCCCGCCGAGCGTGGATATCGGCGATCAATCGGCTGACGAGGGCAGCACAGTATCGTTCAGCGCGACCGTTACTGACCCCGGCACGGCGGATACCTTCATTTACCTGTGGGACTTTGGCGATGGCATCACCTCAACCTTGCCTGCGCCTGGTCACGCCTATGCCGACAACGGCGTGTACACGGTCACAATCACGGTCTACGATGATGATGGCGGTGGCCCGGCGGAGGATCAGGCCATCGTCAGCGTGTCCAACGTCACGCCGACGGTGAACGCAGGGAATGACAAGGATGTGTCCGAGGGAACCTCTGTCGCGTTCAGCGGCTCGTTCGATGACCCTGGCACGGTGGATACGCACGAAATCGAATGGGACTTTGGTGATGGCAACGTTGTCACAGGGACGCTAAGCCCGTCGCACGAGTACACGGACAATGGGACGTATGTGGTGACCCTGACCGTGCGGGACGACGATGGCGCTGAAGACAGCGACACGCTGACGGTGAACGTGTCCAATGTGCCTCCAATGGTATTGGTGGGCGGTGACCAACTGGCGAATGAAGGCGACGTCGTGGAGTTCAACGGCTCGTTCAGCGATCCTGGCACGGCGGACACGCACGAGATCGAGTGGGACTTTGGCGATGGCGCTGTGGTGACGGAGACGCTGGCCCCCTCCCATGTCTACACTTCCCATGTCTACACTGCTGCCGGGCTTTTTTCCGTGACGCTGACCGTGAGGGACGACGATGGAGGTGAGGGCGACGATACGTTGACGGTGAACGTGGCCGATGTGCCGCCGACAGCCATTATCAGCGGCCCGCCCACGCAGACGGCTGGCCTGGACGCGACCTTTGATGCTTCTGGCTCCACAGAACCTGGTCAGAACATCACTGCCTACGAGTGGGACCTGGACGACGACGGGCAGTACGACGACGGCTCTGGCGTGACGGCCACGGTCAATCTAACGGTAACTGGGGTCTATACCGTCGGGCTGCGCGTCACCGACGCAGAGAGCACGACCGGCATCGAACAAGTCACGATCAGCATCGTGCCTGCCTCTTTGGAGCATTTTGTCGTCTCAGTGCCCCCTAACGGTACGGCCGGCGTGGGTTTCACAACTATCATCACGGCCGAGGACGGGTATGACAATGTCATCACCGGTTGGAGCGAGGACGTGACCCTCACCACGACCAACGGCGGCATCATCAGCCCCTTGGCAGCTCTGGGCAACGATTTTGTCAACGGCGTCTGGATCCGCTCGGTGAGCCTCACGGCGGCCGACGACTTGACCACACCCGACGATGACCGGGACGTGATCGCCAGTTACGGCGGGCACACCGGCCAGGACACGTTGCACATCGAACCGGCGGCGGCCACACAGTTCGCCTTTTCCACCATCGGCCAGCAGACGGCCGGTGTACGCAGTGCCTCTTTCTTGTTGACCGCCCGTGACCCGTATGGCAACCGGGACACCAACTACGACGGCAGCCACACGCTCGGTTGGAGCGGCCTGATGAACAGCCCGGACGGAACGACTCCAGAGTATCCGTCGGGCTCGGCGTACTTTTTCGATGGAGAGGACTACATTCTGGGTTTTATCGCCTACGATGCAGACACCAACGTGAGGCTCACTGCCTCGGAGAGCGGTGGCCCCAGCGGCACGTCCAATGCCTTCACCGTGATCCATGCCCCGGCCAGTGCCTTCATCTTTTCGACGATTGGTACCCAGACCGCCGGCTCGCCGGGCGTGATTGGCACGCTCACTGCCGAGGATGACTTTGGCAACAGGGCCACCAGCTATACAGGCCCTCACGACCTCACCTGGGGCGGCCTGGGAGACAGCCCCAACGGCGATCCGGCGGATTACCCAGCCAGCCCGGTGAGCTTTGGCAGTGGCGTGGCTTCGTCGTTGGTTTTTACTCCCTACCTGGCAGAAACAGATGCCATTCTGACAGCCAGCGAGGGTAGTGTGTCGGGTGACTCGAACAGCTTTGACGTGAACGTCGGCTCTGTCGTCGGTGAAATCGTCATCGAGTCGGCGGCTAACGGTGCAGGCAGCCAAGTAACCACCCACGATATGGTCATCTATGAGAACTGGACTGTCTACGCTGCTGGCTATGATGCCTGGGGTAACTATATCGCCGACCAGCCAGCGGACTGGAGCGGCACCGGGGTGGCCGAAGACAGGGTCAGCCCTACCGACGACAGTACCAGCACCACGCTGACGCCGGTCATCAGCGGCACTGGCACGATTGTGGCCGAGTATCCTGGGCCCATCACCGATGCCACCGGGCTCATCACCGTTCGTGCCCCGGTACTGGAAGTGACGCTCTCCGACGGCCCAGACCCGGTCGAGGCGGGCGCGACGCTGGTCTACACGATCACCTATAACAACACAGGCAACGCCGCTGCCACGAGCGCGCGTCTCACCCTCAACCTGGACGACAACGTGAGCTACGTTACGGCCTCGTCGCCGCCCTCTTCGGGCTCTGGGCAGGTGCGGAGATGGAGCCTGGGCTCAATGAGCGCGGGCGTTTCCAGACAAGTGATTGTCACGACTACGGTTCTTATGCCGCTGGATAACGGCGTGCCATTGACCTCGGTGGTTGGCCTGGACTCCTATCAAACGGTTGCTGTCACAGATAGTGAAAGAACGACCGTCCACAGTCAACCGGTCTTGCACATCGGCAAGGGTGACGCGCCAGACCCGGTACAGGCGGGCAATAGCATCTTTTACACTCTGGTGTTCAGCAACACCGGCAACATGAACGCCACCGGCGTGGTCATCACCGACGCGCTGCCAGCGCACACGACCTTCCTTGGCGCCTCTTGCGGGGGGTCACATGCCAATGGGGTGGTCACCTGGGCCTTGGACACCTTAGAAGTGGGATCTAGGTCCCAGTGCACCCTGATCGTGGATGTGGATAAACCGTTGGCCGTTGGTACGGTCATCACCAATACCGGCTATCAGATTGATAGCGATCAGACGGCGCCAGTGACCGGTCCTGACGTGACGACGAATGTCCACTCTCCTACCCTTCGTCTCGACCAGACCGGCAGCCCCAACCCGGTGGAAGCGGGGGCGCTGGTCACTTTTACCATCTTTTATTCCAATACCGGCAGTGGTGTGGCTTCTTCGGTGCGCATCACTGATGTCCTCCCGTCGCAGGTTAACAATGCCTGGGCGTCGGACGGGGGCACGGTGACCGACGGAGTCGTGACGTGGCCGGTCATCCCCAACCTGGAAGCACATCATGGAGGCCGGCGCACGGTCGTGGCGCGGGTCACCTCGCCGCTCATCAGCGGCACGTTGCTGATCAACCAGGCATTAATTGACAGCTCGGAAAGCGATCCCGACTCGGTCCTGGCATCGGTTGAGGTACATTCGGAACCGGTGTTGAGAATCGCCAAAACTGGTGTGCCCGATCCGGTGCAAGCTGGTGAGCAATTGGTCTACACCATCTCTTACACCAACACCGGCAACGCCGACGCGACCGGGGTGGTCATCACCGACGCGCTGCCGGCGCAGACGACGTTAGTTGGCGCTTCTGACGGAGGGATGCATGACGACGGTGTGGTCACCTGGGACCTGGGCTTTCTGGCGGGGGAGGGTGGGACAGGCTCCGTCATCGTGACCGTGACAGTGGCGTCACCGCTGGTCAATGGCACGGTGTTGGTGAACGCGGCTTCCATCACCTGCGTCGAAGGAAGCCAGGATCAGGTTTCTGAGCAGACGACGGTCGCTTCTTCACCGCAGTTGGTCATTGGCATAGCCGACAATCCGGACCCGGTGCAGGCGGGCGAGCAACTGGTCTACACGATTTCTTACGCCAACATGGGCAACGCCGACGCAACCGGTGTGGTCATCACCGATGTTCTGCCAGCGCAGACGACGTTCGTTGGTGCTTCTGACGGAGGGACGTATGGTGGCGGGGTGGTCACGTGGAACCTGGGCTTTCTGGCTGGCGAGGGCGGGGTGGGATCCGTCACCCTGACGGTGGAGGTGGTGTCGCCGCTGGCCAACGGCACGACGCTGGGCAACACAGCCTACATTGCCAGTGTCGAGGGCAGTCACGGTCAAGGTGCCGGGCAGACGACGGTCGCTTCTTCACCGCAGTTGGCCATTGGCGTGGCTGACAGTCCAGACCCGGTGCAGGCAGGTGGCCAATTGGTCTACACCATCTCTTACACCAACACGGGCAACGCCAACGCGACCGGTGTGGTCGTCACCGATGTTCTACCGGCACAGACGACGTTCGTTGGCGCCTCTGACGGAGGGACGTATGGTGGCGGAGTGGTCACCTGGAACCTGGACTTTCTGGCTGGCGAGGGCGGGGTAGGGTCTGTCACCCTGACGATGGATGTGGTGTCGCCGCTGACCAACGGCACGACGCTGGGCAACACAGCCTACATTGCCAGTGTTGAGGGCAGTCACGGTCAAGGTGCTGGGCAGACAACGGTCGCTTCTTCACCGCAATTGGCCATTGGCGTGGCTGACAGTCCAGACCCGGTGCAGGCAGGTGGCCAATTGGTCTACACCATCTCTTACGCCAACACCGGCAACGCCGACGCGACCGGTGTGGTCGTCACCCATGCACTACCGGCGCAGACGACGTTCGTTGGCGCCTCTGACGGGGGGACGTATGGCGGCGGGGTGATCACGTGGAACGTGGGCCTTTTGGGTGGCGAGGGCGGGGTGGGATCCGTCACCCTGACGGTGGAGGTGGTGTCGCCGCTGGCCAACGGCACGACGCTGGAAAACACGGCTTACATCGCCAGTGCCGAGGGCAGCCATGGACAGAGTGCTGGGCAGACGATGGTCGCTTCTTCACCGCAATTGGCTCTGGACGTGACCGATACTCCAGACCCGGTAAAGGGAGACAGGACGTTGGTTTACACTGTCTTTTACTCCAACACGGGCAACGCCGATGCTACAGCCGTGCAGTTGACGGCCGACTATGACACCCGGCTCACCTTTGTGGCTGCTGATCCGGGTCCCATCGGTGGGAGTGACAATGCCTGGAATCTGCCGCTTTTGCCGGGCGAGGGCGGCACGGGCATGGTGGTCGTCACGCTGACGACGGGCTCACTGGCCCCGGATGCGGTGTTGCACAGCACCTTGCGCCTGCGTTCGGCAGAGACCGGGTGGGTCAGCCACGAGGAGGCGACAGAGGCGGAAGCCGTTGACCTGTGCCTGAGTGTCAGCTACGACGACAATACGCCCTATCCGGGTAAGTGGATCACCTACACGCTGCATTACACCAATGCCGGGGATATTCCAGCCGAAGGGGTGGTGTTGACTGCCACGCTACCCGAAGGCACCAGGCACATAGACGCAGGGCAGGGCTGGAATGACGTCGGCGGTGGTTACTACTATACCCACACCCTCGGCATGGTTGATAGCGGTGCGAGCGGTAGTATTCAATTTGTTGTTCAGGTGCTCACCACCGCCGACGGCAGGTTACCGTCCGGGTTGACCAGCCTGGAATCCACCTTTGTCATCGCCGACAACGGCCAAAACGGACCCGAGCTTGACACGTCCAACAACCAGGCAGTGGGTTCTGTAGGCCTCCCAGACCTGGTGATTGATGAGATGTGGGTGACGCCCGTGTTTCCCACGCCCGGCCGACCAGTGACCTTTACAGTGGTCCTTCACAACCAGGGAACAGGTTCGGCAGAGAATCCTAACGTCCCAGGCGGCGGTGGCTTTTGGGTGGATCTGTTCATCGATCCAGACTCTGCGCCACAATCTTATCCGTGGGACCTCGATGGAGATTTCCTGGCCTTTACAGTGGCCCTGGCGCCAGGCGAGACGCGCGAGATAGTCTTTGAGCTCCCGGACGGTCTTAAAGACCAGGATCACCAGGTGTACGCCAAGGTGGACAATTTCCGCGATCCAGGGCTGGAACCGTGGCAGCAAAACTCATTGGTTCCCGAATCGGACGAGGAAAACAACGTAGCTCTTATCTCTGTGGCCATGGGGGCGCCGCCGGAATATTATATTTTCTTGCCGGTGGTGTTGAACAATCACTAACGGCTGCCGAGCGGAAAGATAAGGCCAGCTATCCCAAAAAGATAGCTGGCCTTGTTTGTAAGATACCATCTTTTGTTGATTAGGGCATCATCAGTACTTTTTCGATCCGTTCCAGCGCCCAGTCCAGATCCTGCCGGGTGATGACCAGGGGCGGGGCGAAACGGATGACGTTTTCGTGAGTCTCTTTGCAGAGCAGCCCTTCCTCTTTCAACGCCTCGGAGAAGCGACGCGCCCCTCCGGCTGACGGCTTGAGTTCGACGCCGACGAGCAGTCCCCGGCCTCGCACCTCAGCGACATGGTCGCTTTCGATACGCGCCAGGCGGCCCATCAGGTATTCACCTAGCTCCCGGGCGTTCTGGATGAGGCCCTCGTCCGTCAGTACCTTCAGTGCCTCGCGCGCGACGGTCGCAGCCAGTGGGTTGCCACCAAAGGTGGAGCCGTGGTCGCCAGGGTTGAACAGCCCCAGCACGCGCTGGTCAGCCAGTACAGCCGAGACGGGGTAAAAGCCACCGGAGAGGGCCTTGCCAATGGTCACCACGTCGGGTCGGACGCCTTCCCAGTTGCAGGCAAAAAGTTTGCCGGTACGTCCCAGGCCAGTCTGGATCTCGTCGGCAATCAGTAGAACGTTGTAGCGGTCGCAGATTTCGCGCACCTGTTTCAGGTAGCCATCGGGTGGCAGGACGACGCCGCCTTCGCCTTGGATGGGCTCGACCATAAAGGCCACAGTGTTGGGCGTGATGGCTGCCTCCATCGTGTCGGCGTCGCCGTAGGGCACGGTGCGGAAACCTGGCGTAAAGGGGCCAAAGCCATCTTTGTATTGCGCCTCGGTGGAAAAGCCAACGATGGTGACCGTGCGACCGTGAAAGTTGCCGGCGCAGGTGATGATCTCGGCCTGGCCGCCTGGCACGCTTTTGGCCTTGTAGCCCCACTTGCGGGTGGCTTTGATAGCCGTTTCCACTGCCTCAGCCCCGGTGTTCATGGGCAGCATCATCTCGTAGCCAGTCA
Source organism: uncultured Anaerolineae bacterium (assembly GCA_964453885.1). Classification (GTDB taxonomy): domain Bacteria; phylum Chloroflexota; class Anaerolineae; order CAYNKW01; family CAYNKW01; genus CAYNKW01. The sequence goes on from CAYVPU010000047.1 coordinate 13,907, forward strand.
GTTCGCACAACTCTTTGGCCAGCAACGGCAACTGGTCGTTGCGGAAGGCTCGGGAGGTAAGGGGGAGTCTGGACGCCTGCTCAACCATTGCCCTTAGGATGCGGGGATGGGCGTGGCCTTGATTGACGGCCGAGTAGGCACTGAGAAAGTCCATGTAGCGATTGCCCTCCACGTCCCAGACCCAAATGCCCTCGCCACGTGTCAGCACCACGTCAAGTGGCTTGTAATTGTGCGCGTTGTATTGGTCTTCCAGCGCAATAAAGTCTTGCGTATTCATTAGCACTCCGTTAGTTAGGTGGTTAAGGGTTCGGTCTTTTCTGTGAAGCCGATGCCCAGTTCTTTCAACTCGGCCAGGATGGGCTCGTAGAGTTCGGGCATGACGGGCCGGTGCACACCGGTGAGTTTCACCTGACCCTGCAAGATCATCCGCACGGCGATGGCCGCCGGCAGGCCCACCGTCCGCGACATGGAGGTGTCGCCGTAGGGGATGCCGTAGTCGATCATGGTGGAAGTGATCTTTTCCCGGCGGTCGGGATATTGGGCGATGAACTCGTGCTGCATGACGAGCATGTCACGTTCGCCTTCGGCGTATTGCATCTTGTCCAGCATGGTGGCGACCAGCACGTCCAAGGGCGAACCTTCCGCTATCAGGAGAGGTTCGTTGGAAAAGAAGCCCAGCCATTCAAAGTTCTTAAAGGCGTACGAGTCTCTTGTTATATCCAGGCGGCTCATCGCTTCCTGACGGATGTCGTCACCGGGTACGCCCAACAGTTTGGCGGTGAGTTTTCCAAGGTCAAGTCCGGCGAGGTCGGTCGTCTCATCGCTCAGCCAGCCAGCGTCCACCAACTTGCGCACGGTCTCGCACCAGCCGATGTAGCGCAGGGTGCCTCGGAACATGGACTCGGCGTCGGGAATACCGTAAATGTCCAGATAGGGCAGGCTATTGCGGTTAGGGTAACATTCCAACTCGCCCAAGCCCTCGACGGGCAAAGGCCAATAGTGGTCAAAGAGTTCCTCGCCAGGGACGTTTATCTCCCTGCCATCCTCCCGCCAACGGGCGGCGTTCTTGCCGGCCAGCAACATGCCCCGGGGGCTCCAGGAAAACTTGTAGCCCAAAGGATTAGTGTTGGCATCCGGTGCGGGCAGGCCGCCGCAGTAGGACTTGAAACTCACTACCTCTCCGCCGTTATTCCGTACGCCGTGGATAACTTGCATGGCTGACATGTGATCGATGCCTGGGTCCACGCCGATTTCGTTCAGGATGAGCACGCCAGCTTCCTGAGCCGGGCCGTCGAGTTCTTGTATGGCATCGCTGACATAAGAGGTGGTCACCATCTGTTTCTCGAGTTCGATACAGAATCGAGCGACGAGGGGATGGTAGACATACGGCAACATGCTTACCGCCAGGTCAGACTGTGCGATCAACTCACGTAGCTTGGCTTCGTCGCTCACGTCCAGTTGCATGGCGCTGCCGTTGGCGTGGTCGCCGATCAGTGCCTCTGCCTTGCTCACGGTGCGGCTGGCGACCGTGACGTAAAAGTCGGGAACATTGAGCAGATACTCGACGTGCGGGCGGGTGACGAGACCCGCGCCTAGAACTAGAACCTTTTTCATCGTTTTCCTCCGTGTGGTTGATTGTCAGGTGGTTAGGTTACAAATTGCTCCAAGTAGATATAGTCCGGGGCGAGCTGGCCCCGGTGCAGGATGACAGCGCGCTTGATCTCCGACGGCAGGTCGAGCTGGTCAAAGGGCCCGGAAAAGTCGGCTTTGGCAATGGCTGGGATGTAGGCTTTGAGCACCCGACTGAAATCAATCGAGGATTCGCGGGGCAACTCGCTGGGCAGGATGTCCACGGCCATGATGACCGGGCCTCGGCCCTCGTAGCCGTCTTTGGCCTCCCCGGTCTGGGGATCGTAGACAAAGATGGGGTCGCCGGGTTCCGTGGCCTTGACAGTGACTTCGATGGCGCCCTCAACGTCGCAACTTATGTCGCCGATGACTTGAAGACGGGGAGACCGTTCGCCGCCGTAGGCTCGCTTGACGTAATCCTTGGTGACCAGCCGGGGATACATCGTGTCCCAATAGATGGCGTTGATTAGAATGGTGAGGTGGGGCAGGTAGGTCTCGAATTTGGAGCAATATTTCTCAGGGTGCTGGTAGTAGTCTTGCAGCTCAAAGTGGTCGCCGGGCGAGACTGGTTCGACCATGTGTTCCTCTTTAAAGACGGCTTTGTAAAGGACGTGCCGGGAGGCATCTTTGCACCGTATTGGACACGGTACAATGCTTTCAGCGGTAGCCTCGATTTCCTCGGGGGCGATCTCGACGACGGGCAGGTGGGCCAGGATCTCTTGCGCGCCGCGTGATACGTTGCCGTAACCGGCGATACCCAGGATCAGGGGGGAGGCTGCTTCGGGCAGACCCTCGATCTCGATCTGCCCTTTCACTCGTTCCAGGGCGGCAATGGCTTCGTCCAGGTCTTTGTAGTGACGTGCCTGCTGGATTTGTGAGAAGGGATTGGGTGTCCCTTGCCAGGCCAGCCGCTGCCCAAAGGCCCAGAGGGTATCAATCATCCCGGCCAGTCCGGCGTGCCGTCCGAAAAAGATGAGCCGGCGGCCTTTATCGTCGGTCACTTTTTCATAGTCAATCAAGTTGCAGCCCAGTTCCATCATCCGCTTGAGCATGGGCATGTTATAGGGCTGTCCCTTGATGACGTGGGCAAAAAAGACGTAGGTTTTGCCCGGTTCAAAGACCTTTATCGGGATCTCTTTTACCGCAAGGATAGTTGAGGCCGGTGAGAGGTCTTCTTGTACTGCGATGTCAGCCTTCAAGTACTCGTCGTCTTTAAACACGCGAATCTTTGAGGTCTGGACGATAACTTCCAGACCATGATCGGCCTGGCAGTCCTGGGCGTCCTCTGGTGTCATGGGAACCCGGCGTTCCCAGATGTTCTTATCCTCCCGTCGAATGCCAATCGTAGGTTTCATATCTTGGCCTCCTCAAGGTGCATCGCCTCTTGGTAGTATCTTTTCAATATTGTGGGGGTAAAGTGACGGGTGTAGGCCTAGCGAGTGCCCGCCGGTTGAGTAGACCTTCAGGTCGTATCGAAACCAAGGACAGGCAACCCGCTCAGTACAGGCCTACCCTGTGTCCTTGGGCCACAGCCCTGGGT
>CAYVPU010000048.1:0-15770 GCA_964453885.1 uncultured Anaerolineae bacterium
GTTAATCCTGACGCAGTTATTATTGTTAGGGCTCATCAAATTAAAGATGCTCTAGATTTATATAAAAAAGGAGCAACTTATGTTTTAACACCACACTTTTTAGGTGGAGAATATGTTGCAAAGATGATTAGTGGTTTAAAGAATAAAGAAGAGAAATATAGTGATGAAAGAAAGAAGCATGTTAAAATGTTACTTGATATTTTAAAAAGAGGACATGAACACCCTAAAGTTGAAAAGAATTAGAGTGTAATAATCTTTAAAAGTAATGAATTTATCCCAAGATTATGATGGATTTGGAAGATAAAGATATTAAAGAAGTTGTTAATAGAAAAATAATTGGTTGTTTTGAACCAGAAAAATTTAGTAATAATGGTTTGTGTTGTTATGCACCTGTTCGTAATGGAGCTGATTGTTCATATTATTCTAAAAAATTGAATGTTTGCTGTTATTTTGAAGAAAAGGTTAGCTAGCTTTGTGTTTCATCTATTTTAATTTCTTCCTCTTCTTCCAATCCAAACTCTTCCCATTCCAGCTCTAGCTCGCGCTCACGCAGAATCGTCAGCATCCGCGCAATGTCTCGCTTCACCTGAGTCAAACGGTTGTTGTCTCGCAACTGGCCCGAACTCCACTGGACCCGCAAGTTGAAAAGCTCCTCGCGGGCATCATCCAGACGCTGTTGGATCTCCGTGGTAGACAATTGATGAATCTCATACGCCTGCATGGTCTACCCTCCCACACCCAGGTCTTGCCGGGTCAGTAACCGGGTTTTGATCGGCAGTTTGTGCGAGGCGAGGCGCATGGCTTCCCGGGCCACATTCTCGCTCACTCCCACCAACTCGAACATGACCCGCCCCGGCTTCACCACAGCGACCCAGTGGTCCACCGATCCCTTTCCTTTGCCCATGCGGGTCTCGGCTGGCTTCTGGGTCACTGGCTTGTCAGGGAATATGCGAATCCACACTCTGCCTCGCCGCTTGATGTGACGCACGATAGCACGACGAGCCGCCTCGATCTGCCGGCTGGTAATCCACGCCGGTTCCAAAGCCTGCAACCCATATTCACCGAACTGCACCTCCGCGCCGCGCCGGGCCACCCCCTTCATGCGCCCGCGGAATTGTTTGCGATACTTTACACGCTTGGGCATCAACATCGTCTCATACTCCTCGACCGATCACTGGACCAACCTGGCTACACTCAACTCTCGGCAACGCTTCCCCGGTTAACCTACCAATTGGCCCTATCTCCTCACACGTCGAACATTAACCCGTCACCGCCTCAGAAGAAGTCTTGGGCAACACTTCACCTTTGTAGATCCAAACCTTCACACCAATACGTCCATAGGTGGTCAACGCCTCCGTCTGAGCGTAGTCAATATCGGCCCGCAGGGTCTGCAAAGGTACACGCCCTTCCCGGACCCATTCCCGCCGTGCCATTTCTGCACCAGACAGCCGGCCGCTACAGAGGATCTTGATGCCCTCGGCCCCAAATCGCATCGCCTGTTGAGCGGACCGACGCATGGCCCGGCCATGGGAGATCCGTCGCTGCAATTGCTGAACAATATTCTCGGCCACCAGGTAGGCGTCCGTCTCCGGCCTTTCCACCTCTTGAACGTCCAGGCGAATCCTCTTGCCCGTTAGAACCTCTAGATCACGGCGCAATTCCTTCACCGTCGCACCGCGCCGGCCAATGACAATGCCTGGCTTGGCCGTGTGAATGGTGATAGATACCTGCCTGGGAAAACGCTCGATCACGATGTCAGAGATACCAGCACGTCTCAGCTTGTCCCGAATCAACTTGCGGATCTTTATATCTTCGCCCAGCAAGTCGGCGTACCGTTCACCCTCAGCGTACCACCGGGCCTTCCAATCGCGGATGACTTTTAGCCGAAAGCCGTAGGGGTGTACCTTTCGTCCCAATGAATTACCTCCTTAAGCAGTGAGCCTGCCCTCATAAACCATAACGCGGGAGTCATCCCTCGTACTCTTTCAGAACGACTGTGATGTGCGACGTCCGCTTGAGAATGGGCTTGAACCGGCCACGCGCGCCAAACCGACGCCAACGCCGCGTTGGCCCACCGTCGGCAAAGATTTTGGCGATGTACAGATCCTCACGGCTCATGCCCAGATTCTCTTCAGCATTGGACACCGCCGAGGAGATCACCTTATACACAGGTTTAGCAGCCCGCTGAGGCATGAACTTTAACAAGGCCAGGGCCTCCGTGGCATTCATGGCCCGTACCTGATCTATCACTAGCCGCACCTTTTGCGGCGACATTCGCACGTGTCGGGCAATAGCTCTTACCTCAAAATCCATCCCCACATTCTCCTGTCACATGACGTCCAGAAACCAGACTCGGCACTCGCCAAGCAGGGCTTAACTCCGACGCGTTCTCCTTTCCCTGGCAATGTGCCCCCGAAAGGTTCGGGTCGGCGCGAACTCACCCAGCTTGTGGCCCACCATGTTCTCCGTGATGTAGATGGGAACGTGACGGCGGCCATCGTGTACGGCAATGGTATGCCCTACCATCTGAGGAAAGATCGTCGAGGCCCGCGACCAGGTCTTGATGACCCGTTTCTCGCCCCGACGATTCATTGCTTCAATCCTTTTCAGCAATTTGACTTCAACGTAAGGTCCTTTTTTTAGCGACCGCGACACCGTCTACCTCCCTCAAATTCCACCCTGAGCTAGCGACGCTTCTTACGACGCCGCACAATCCACTTATCCGTTCGCTTGTTATGTCTAGTCTTGGCACCCAGTGTAGGTTTGCCCCAGGGCGTCTTGGGGCCAGGCATACCAATGGGTGACTTTCCCTCGCCGCCGCCGTGGGGATGGTCGCGCGGTGACATGGCCGAACCTCGCACGGCTGGCCGCCAACCCAGATGGCGCTTGCGTCCAGCCTTGCCCAGCTTGATGTTGCCGTGATCGGTGTTGCCCACCTGTCCGATGGTAGCCATGCACTTCTGATAGACCAGGCGCACCTCACCACTAGGCAGGCGCACCTGGGCATACCTGCCCTCCTTGGCCAGAAGCTGCGCCGATGTGCCTGCCGAACGCGCCAACTGCCCTCCCTTGCCCGGAGACAACTCGATGTTGTGGATCAACGAACCGACCGTAATGTCGGCAATGGGCAGCGCGTTCCCTGGCCGAATGTCTGCATCGGGACCGCTCATGACCGAATCGCCCACCCGCAAACCCAGGGGTGCAATGATGTATCGCTTCTCACCATCGGCGTAGACCAACAAGGCAATGCGCGCGGACCGGTTGGGATCGTACTCGATAGAAGCCACCCGCGCCGGCACGCCAAACTTGTCCCGTTTGAAATCAATGACCCGATAATTGCGCTTGTGGCCACCCCCTCGATGGCGCACTGTGATTCGGCCCCGATTGTTACGACCGGCGCGCTTACGCAACGGTCGCAGCAACGATTTCTCTGGCTTTGTCCGAGTGATCTCTTCAAACGTCGAGACACTCATACCCCGTCGCCCTGGCGACGTCGGCTTGTATACCTTGATAGCCATTCCGTTCTCTCTCCTCGCAAGCTATCCAGCCCGCCCCCATCAGAAGAGCAAGGGCCGGTCTGGCAGACGATAACTGCTTCAGACTCTACCTTTTGCTTGCGGCTTTGCCGTCTGCCTCTGTCTCCACAAACTAACTATGGAAAGCGCGGCTACTATCAACTAAACACCCTCGAACATCTCTAGGCGTTGACCTGGGGCCAGCGTCACAATCGCCTTCTTCCAGGCCGATTCCCGCACCACCGCTCGTCGGCCATAGCGTCCCCGCTTGGGCTTCATGTTTATGATGCGCACTTTTTCCACTTTGACATCAAAAATCTGCTCTACTGCGTCTCTGACCTGAAGCTTGTTGGCCCGGCGATTCACCTCGAAGGTATACTGGCCATAGATTTCTGCCAGGATGTTCGACTTTTCGGTGATGATGGGACGCTTGATAACTGTGTAGATGTGCATGACCCCCTACTCCCAACTAACCCAGGATCCCTTCAATGACCTCCAGTGACCCCAGAGGCATCAAAAGGTAGTCATAATTCAGCAAATCGCGCACGTTGAGGTAACTAGCTCGCACAGTCTTGACGTCAGGAATGTTCTTGGCCGACTTTTCGATATTCTCGTTGCGCCGAGGCAACAGGATCAAGACACTGGCATCCAACTCTAGCCGATCCAGGATGTCCAGCATCTCCCGCGTCTTGGGTACCTCCATCTGAAGTGCATCAAGCACGATGATTTGGTCCCCCTGGGCCTTGAGGGAGAGGGCCGAGCGATAGGCAAGGCGACGCATTTTGCGCGGCATTTTCTGCTTATAACTGCGTGGCTGTGGGCCAAAGACCACGCCGCCCCCTCGCCATTGGGGCGCTCGAATGCTTCCCTGCCGGGCGCGACCAGTGCCCTTTTGCCGCCAGGGTTTGCGGCCACCACCCCTTACCTCTCCGCGCTTCTTTGTCTTGTGCGTGCCCAGACGAGCATTAGCCAGTTGTCGCACCAGAGCCTGGTGCATCACTGGTACGTTTGGCTCCACACCGAAAATATCGTCTCGAAGCTCAGCCTCGCCAACAGTCTCACCCCGAGTATTACGCACCAGAACTTGCATCAGATCTACTCCTCGACCTGCCAAATACTCTACGACTTTCGCGCCTGTTTCACCAACACCAATCCACCGTTGGCGCCGGGCACACTACCGTTCACTGCCAACAAGTTGCGCTCCGGATCCACCAGCACCACATGCAAGTTCTGCGACGTTACCCGGGCCACACCCATGTGCCCTGGCATCCGCGTGCCTTTGAATACCCGGCCAGGCGTTGTCGTCGCGCCAATGGAGCCAGGCGCTCGCTCGCGGTCCGACTGCCCATGCGTCTTGGGCTGACGCCTAAAGTTATGGCGCTTGATAACGCCAGCAAAGCCGCGCCCCTTCGACGTGCCCACTACGTCTACATGTTCGCCAGGCTCGAAAATGGCCACAGTGAGCTCCTGGCCTACCTCATAATCATCCACGTTAGGAAGACGGATCTCGCGCAAATGGCGCAACAGCGGCAGCCCAGATTTCTCCAGATGGCCCATCTGTCCTTTGGTCAAATGCTTTGGTTTGGTTTCCTCAAAGCCGATCTGAATGGCCGTATAGCCGTCTTGCTCCACCGTCTTTTTTTGCGCCACAACACAGGGGCCAGCTTCGATAACAGTCACAGGAACGACCAAGCCTTCCTTGTCAAAAACTTGGGTCATTCCCACCTTTCTTCCCAGAATACCCTTCATGATTGCATCCCTCTACAACACTGTCTTTTTCCAGACCCCAGGCGCCGCTTCCTACAAACGGGCCTACTTCCTACAGCTTGATCTCAATGTCCACGCCCGCCGGCAGGTTCAGACGCATCAACTGGTCAATGGTCTTGGAACCGGGGTCCACCACGTCTATCAACCGTTTGTGGGTGCGGATCTCAAAGTGTTCCTGCGAGTCCTTGTCCACAAAGGGTGAGCGCCGCACAGTGAATCGCTCAATGCGCGTCGGCAAAGGCACCGGGCCTATCACACCGGCCCCCGTGCGCTCCGCCGTCTCCACGATGCGTCGCGCCGAGGCATCGAGCAAGCGGTGGTCATAAGCTTTAAGATGAATGCGTATTTTTTGCTTGGCCATACCTTCTCCACCGTTATCAGAGCCAAGTCTTCAGAACAGAGAGGAGAGAAACAACCGAGTTATCTCTCCTCTCTACCCAAAGCCAGCTCTTCTCCGATCGCTATCAAAGCTCCGGACCCTGCTCCTCTATTCGATGATCTCGGTGATAGCGCCAGCACCCACCGTCAGACCACCTTCACGGATGGCAAAGCGGGAGCCCCTGTCCAATGCCACGGGTACGATTAACTCCACTTCCATCTCGGTGCTGTCGCCCGGCATAACCATCTCCACGCCTTCGGGCAAGGCGATGGTACCGGTCACGTCCAAGGTGCGGATGTAGAATTGCGGCCGGTAGCCGGAGAAGAAGGGTTTGTGCCGCCCGCCCTCATCCCTGCGCAGGACGTACACCTCGGCCTTGAACTTGGTGTGCGGAGTGATGCTGCCCGGCGCAGCAATGACCTGCCCACGCTCCACCTCTGTCCGGCCCACACCGCGCAAGAGCAAGCCCGCGTTGTCGCCGGCCATCACCTTGGCCAATATCTTGTGGAACATCTCCATGCTGGTGCAGACGGTCTTGCGGGTCTCTTTAAGGCCCACGATCTCTACTTCGGTCATCGGCACCATGACACCACGCGTTACGCGACCGGTGACCACCGTGCCACGACCTTTGATAGAGAACACGTCCTCGACAGGCATGAGAAATGGCTTATCTTCATCCCGCTGCGGCATAGGGATGTAGTTATCTATGGCGTGCATCAGGTCCCAGATGCACTGGTACTCGGGTGCATCTGGATCGGTGTTATCACTGTTCAAAGCGTTGAGAGAACCCCCTCGCACAATGGGGATGTCGTCACCGGGGAAGCCGTAGCTGTCCAGCAACTCGCGCAACTCTAGCTCGACCAGATCCAGCAACTCTTCTCTATCTTCCTCAGTCTCATCGTCCATGAGGTCAACCTTGTTGAGAAAGACGACGATGGCTGGCACGTGCACCTGTTTAGCCAGCAATACGTGCTCGCGCGTCTGGGGCATCGGGCCATCGCCGGCCGACACCACCAGGATAGCACCATCCATCTGGGCTGCACCAGTAATCATGTTTTTGATATAGTCCCGGTGACCAGGGCAGTCCACGTGCGCGTAGTGCCGCTCTTCCGTCTCGTACTCGACGTGCGAGATGGCCACGGTCAAGATCTTGGTAGCATCCCGCCGGAACATCTTGACGTCTGCCTTGGCCACATCGTCATAGCTGCGATATGTGGCAAGACCCTTGAGCGACAAGACTTTTGTCATGGCAGCGGTCAGAGTTGTCTTGCCGTGATCAATGTGGCCGATGGTGCCCACGTTCACGTGAGGCTTGGTTCGTTCGAATTTCTGCTTCGCCATTTTGCACTCCTCTCCTGATTGTCGCTTAGGCTTCGTCGCGAGCGTTCGACTGAGCTCACGCCAAAGACCTGGCCGAACGGCTAGCGTCTCCACCCGCCGGTCAAACGATCCATCACTTCGTCCGAAACCGGCGCATAATGATCGAATTCCATTGTAAACGTCCCCCGCCCCTGCGTCAGCGACCGCAGACCGGTGGCATAACCGAACATCCTGGCCAGGGGAGCCGTTGCCCGAACCGCCTGATAGCCCCCGGCGCGGAGAGTCATTCCTTCGATCTGCGCCTGTCGCGCGCCTAAATCGCTGATCACATCGCCGGTGAATTGCTCTGGCACAACGACTTCGATATCCATCACCGGTTCCAGAATCACAGGGTCCGCTTCCTGCAGCGCATCTCGCATGGCCATGGAAGCCGCCACTTTAAAAGCCACGGCCGATGAAGTTTCCTCGTCGTAGGAACCGTCCACCGCTGCGACCTGGATATCCACCAAAGGATAGCCAGCCAGCGCACCACTTTCCATCGACTCGCGCACTCCCATCTTGATGGCCGGGACGTACTCCTTCGGAATCTTGCCCCTCCGAAGATCATTGTTAAAGACAAAGCCGGTTCCCTTTTCCAGGGGAGATACCTCCAGCCATACATGACCATACTGGCTCCGTCCCCCTGTATGTCGGATAAACTTCCCCTCGGCACGAGCCACACTCGTGACGGTCTCTCGATAGGCAACCTGCGGCCTGCCCACCAACGCACCTACGCGAAACTCGCGCAGCATCCGGTCTACCAACACCTCTAGATGAAGCTCACCCATGCCAGAGATGATCGTCTGCCCCGTGTTCTCGTCCACCCGCACCCGGAAGGTAGGGTCCTCTTCCGCCAAACTCGCCAGCGCCTCATTCAGTCGATCCTGATCAGCGTCCGTGCGTGGTTCAATAGCGACCGAAATGACCGGCTCGGGGAAGGTGATCATCTCCAGAACAATGGGTCTGGTCGCTTCACAGAGCGTCTCACCGGTAAAAGTATCTCGAAGTCCCAACGTGGCGACAATGTCACCCGCGTAGACCTCTTTGAGGTCCTCCCGCCGATTGGCATACATTCGCACCAACCGACCAATGCGCTCTTTCTTACCCTTGTTGGCGTTCTGAACAGCCTTGCCGGTGCGCAACACCCCAGAGTAGACCCGTAAGTAAGCCAACCGCCCAACGTAAGAGTCAGTCTGGATCTTGAACACCAACGCGGCCAAAGGGGCTTTTTCGTCGGCGGGCCGCTGCTCTACCTGGTCGGTGCGAGGGTTCACACCCTCAATCGCTTCCACTTCCAGCGGTGAGGGCAGATAATCCACAATAGCATCCAGCAGTGGTTGCACGCCCTTGTTACGCAGGGAGGAGCCACACAACACAGGCACCAACTCCCCTGATAACGTTGCCCTTCTCAGAGCGCGCTGCAACTCCACCCCACTGATCTCTCCCCCTTCAAGATACCTCTCCATCAGGGCATCGTCGGTTTCGACGATCTTTTCGACCAACTCTTCGCGCCAGTGGTCACTCTGTTCCACTTGCTCAGTCGGTATGGCCACCTCTTGAGGATCGGCACCCAGTTCATCCCCATGAATCAAAGCCGTCATGCGGAAGAGATCTACAATCCCAGTAAAACCAGACTCTGTCCCGACAGGGGTTTGCACCAGCACCGGCCTAGCCGCCAGGCGATCCTCGATCATCTCAATGGTTCGCCACAAATCGGCGCCTGTTCGATCCATTTTGTTAACGTAGCAGATGCGAGGCACACCGTAATGATCGGCCTGCCGCCACACCGTCTCCGACTGGGGCTCCACACCGGCCACAGCGTCAAAGATGACCACTCCTCCGTCCAACACTCGCAGACTGCGCTGTACTTCGGCGGTGAAATCTATGTGGCCGGGCGTATCAATAATGTTAATCTGGTGATTTCGCCAGAAGCAGGTGATGGCCGCCGATTGGATGGTAATGCCCCGTTCGCGTTCCTGCTCCATCCAGTCTGTAACCGTGGTGCCATCGTCCACGCTGCCCATGCGATGGGTTCGACCCGTATAGAATAGTATCCGTTCCGTCGTCGTCGTTTTTCCAGCATCAATATGGGCAATGATGCCAATGTTTCTCGTTCGCTCTAATGGACATTCCCTGAGCATCGCTCGGCTCGCTTCAGGCACGCGCTACCTGGCTTTGGCAATGTTATGCCCCCCTATGTCGTGATGCACCGTGGTAAAGCTAACAACCACGACAACGCCAAGACACTTACCATCGATAGTGAGCGAAAGCCTTGTTCGCCTCGGCCATGCGATGGGTATCTTCTCGCCTCTTGACCGTCGCACCGGTGCCCTGGGCAGCGTCCATCAATTCATTAGCCAGCTTGGCTGCCATGGACTTGCCGAAACGGTTGCGCGCCGACTTTACCAGCCACCTCAAGGCCAACGAAAGCCGGCGCTGTGCAGACACCTCTACCGGCACCTGATAAGTGGCACCACCAACCCGGCGGGGCTTTACCTCGATCAATGGCGTCGCGTTGGTAACGGCTTGCTCAAACACCTCCACAGGATTGCGCTGCATTCGTTCTTCGATGATATCCAACGCGTCGTACATGATTCGCGTCGACTTGCTCTTTTTTCCGCCTTCCATCAAGCGGTTGACAAACATCGCAACCAGAACATTATTATATTTCGTATCAGGAAGCACCTCCCGCTTGGGAGGACGATAACGTCTCGGCATAACCAATTCCTCCAGCTACCATCTATCCAAAACGCTCAAGCGAGCCTACTCAGCCACTGCAAACAGACAGTCCTGACCGGTCCCCGGCCCGCAGCTATCGCTTCTTGGGCCGCTTGGAACCGTACTTGGAGCGCCGCTGATTGCGATCTTCTACGCCCCGCGAGTCCAACGCCCCCCGCACAATGTGGTAGCGCACGCCGGGCAGGTCTTTCACCCGGCCGCCACGCACCAATACTACCGAGTGCTCCTGCAACTGATGGCCCTCGCCAGGGATGTAGGCCGTGACCTCAATACCATTGGACAGGCGCACGCGCGCGATCTTGCGCAAAGCCGAGTTCGGCTTCTTTGGCGTGGTCGTGGTGACACGGGTGCACACACCGCGCTTCTGCGGTGCGCCCTTACGTTGTCGGCGCCGCTGCAATTTTAGAGCATTGAAGGTATGCTGCAAAGCCGGCGCTTTGCTTTTGCTACGTTTGGGCTTTCGCCCTTTTCGGACAAGCTGATTGATAGTCGGCAAGTTGTCCTCCTCACCACGCTCTTCCAGCCACTTCCCAGAAACCGTACCGAACGAGGCCACCGAACCTTGCCACGATGGCCTCGCCCAATGTGAATCACACCACCAGTTTTACAATGATCAGCGAAGTCTAGAATCTCACACACGAACGTGAAGTATACTACAGAACCAAATGGATGTCAAATTGGCCTGCGGCAGAACATTCTCAGTCGACCTTAGCGCCTGGTAAAGCCCGGCAGAGCCAATCCCATCCCCAGGCGAGGCAACCTGTCTCGATCATCTTCTTTGCCAAAATCGATGACCTCACCGCTCTCGCTGACAGCCTCTATAGACAACCCCAGGCTTTGCAACTCTTTGACCAGTACCTTGAAAGAAGCCGGCACCCCTGGTTCCTCAATGGGCTCACCTTTGACGATGGCCTCATAGGTCTTGACCCGGCCCACCACATCGTCCGACTTGACCGTCAGCATTTCCTGCAAGGTGTAGGCGGCACCATAAGCCTCAAGAGCCCAGACCTCCATCTCGCCAAATCGTTGGCCGCCAAACTGCGCTTTGCCGCCTAACGGCTGCTGGGTCACCAAGGAATAAGGCCCGGTTGAACGGGCATGAATCTTATCTTCTGCCAGGTGCGCCAGTTTCATCATATAAATGACACCCACCGTGACAGGCTGATCAAACGGATCACCCGTCTTGCCATCGTAGAGGATCACCTTTCCGTGGGTGGGCAGAGGAATGCCCTTTTGCAGGGCAACTCGCCCGGCCAGGAACTCTACGTCCTCATTGGCCACGGAGGTTACGTCTTCTCCCTGATCCTCCAACCACCGACGAAGACAAACAACCCGTGCCAGTTCATCGGCCTCTTGAGGAGACGTCTCCATCAGTGTCATATCCGGGAAATTCAGAATCTTATCCGGGTCGCAGCAACCTCGCTCCTGCAGCCACTCTCGCAGCACTGCTTGTCGCGCATAGATCTCGTCCTGGGCTAGAGCTTCCAAATCGTACCCCAATTCTCCCAGCCACTCAGCGAGGTAAAGCTGGCGTACCTCCTCGTCATCTTCAAACTCCTCGCTGGCAAGCTCCAGCTCACGGAGTCGCGCCCAGGCACGCTCAGAGCTCTCTTCCCAGGCTTTGTCGGCCATCCAGGCTCGGGCCAACTCGGCCCAGATTTCCGCCTCATCCGCGCCATCGAACACCGGCGTGATGGCCCGAAAACCCAGGCGCTCCGCCGCCCAACCCAGGTGAGTTTCCAGAATCTGCCCGATGTTCATGCGGCCCGGCACCCCCAACGGATTGAGGATAATATCCACAGACATTCCGTTCTCCATGAAAGGCATGTCCTCAACAGGCACAACCTTTGAGATGACACCCTTGTTGCCATGACGCCCTGCCATCTTGTCCCCCTCGGTGAGTTTGCGGCGTTGAGCCACGCTTACACGCACCATCTTGTCTACGCCGGCAGGCAGGTCTCGATGCTCATCGCGAGTGAACACACTGACATCTACCACCTTACCCTTCTCACCATGAGGCAGACGCAGAGAGGAGTCTTTCACCTCCCGAGCCTTCTCGCCAAAGATAGCCCGCAACAGTCTCTCCTCTGGCGTCAACTCCTTCTCACCTTTAGGTGTGATTTTGCCCACCAGGATATCACCCGGCCCTACTTCAGCACCGATACGGATGATGCCTTCTTCATCCAGGTCTTTCAAGGCATCCTCACCTACATTGGGAATGTCATGGGTGATTTCCTCAGGACCCAGCTTTGTGTCTCGGGCCTCGACCTCGTATTTTTCAATATGAATAGAGGTAAACTTGTCGTCCTGCACCAGGCGCTCGCTGATAATGATAGCATCCTCGTAGTTGCTCCCCTCCCAGGACATAAAGGCGACCAGCACATTCTGGCCCAGTGCCAACTCGCCGTGATCAGTGGAGGAACTATCAGCCAGCACATCTCCTTTACCCACGTACTGCCCCCTGGTGACAACTGGATGCTGGTCAATGCAGGTGCTCTGATTGGAACGGGTAAACCTGCGCAGTGGATAAGAATGAAGATCCTGCTGCTCAGCAACGACGATGTGATCGCCCGTCACGTTGACGACTTCGCCTTGCCCCTCGGCCAGGATTACTTGCCCCGAGTCCACCGCCGCCTGAAACTCCATGCCCGTGGCGACGATCGGCACCTCTGGCACGAGCAAGGGTACAGCCTGTCGCTGCATGTTGGAACCCATCAACGCCCGGTTGGCATCATCGTGCTCCAGAAAAGGAATCAGGGCTGCCGAAATGCCCACGACCTGTTTCGGCGAAACGTCCATAAAATCTACTTTGTCCGGCGAGTCAAAGAGAAATGTCTGGTTGCGACGCACCGAGACCCGCTCACCGACGAACTGCCCTTCCTCGTCCAGCAGGGCATTGGCCTGGGCGATGGTATACCGGTCCTCCTTATCTGCTGTCAGGTAAGCGATTTCACGTGTCGCCATAGGCTGGATCTGGACGAGACCTTCCAACGGCAAGGCAGAGATCCGCCGGGCCAAGTCTTCTGTCACCAGCGTTCCACTCTCAATGATTACCTCACCGCTCTCTGGATCTACTATCTGTTGGCGCAACGTTTTGCCCAGCAGTTTCTCAAACTCATTGGCCACCGACTTTATGACTTTGCGATACGGTGTCTCAATGAAACCATATTCGTTGATCCGCCCATACGTGGCCAGACGCCCAATGAGTCCAATATTGGGACCTTCCGGCGTCTCAATGGGGCAAATGCGGCCATAGTGCGAGTGGTGCACATCGCGCACGTCGAATCCTGCTCGCTCACGACGGAGCCCCCCTGGCCCCAGGGCCGACAGTGTTCGCTTGTGCGTCAATTCCGCCAGCGGGTTGGTCTGCTCCATGAACTGAGAAAGCTGGCTGGAGCCAAAGAACTCTCGTACCGAAGCTACCACCGGGCGTACGTTGATGAGGCCCACCGGCGTCAGCATCTCCAGATCGTGAATACTCATCCGCTCTCGCACTACCCGCTCCATGCGTCGTAGCCCCACCCGGAGTTTATTTTGGATCAACTCACCCACGGTCTTGACCCGCCGATTCCCAAGGTGGTCAACATCATCAGGATCTCGAACCCGGTTGTTGACCTGAATCATACGCTCGACCACTTTCACCATGTCCAGCTTGGTCAACGTCCGGTGATCCAGCGGAATATCTAACCCAAGCCGCTGGTTCAGCTTGTAACGTCCTACCTTTTCCAAATCGTACCGTCGCCGATCAAAAAGCTGATCCACCAGATATTCTCGCGCATTATCCAGGGTTGGCGGATCACCGGGCCGCATACGACGGTAGAACTCTAGCAGCGCCTCTTCAGCAATAGTTCGCCCAGCGCGCGGCTCCCAGGTCGGCTCCTGCCGGATAGTCGTCGCAATATAGGGGTGATCCGGCATATTATCCACAGACGCAAAGATAGAGAGCAATTCCTCGTCGGTCCCCTCCACCAGGACGTCTCCCCCCATGTTGTCATCAACCGCCGCCATGGCCCGCAGAAGCAGCGTGACCGGTAAGGTACGCTTACGGTTAAACTTGACCGTGAGATAATCAGATTTGCGTGTCTCAAACTCCATCCACGCGCCTCGATCGGGAATAAGCTTGGCCTGACTCATAATACGCCCAGTGGTGCGATCCTCTTCCGCATCGAGGTAGACGCCCGGCGAACGGATGAGCTGGCTCACCACCACGCGCTCTGTGCCATTGATGACAAAAGTGCCAGTTTCGGTCATCAACGGGAAATCGCCCATAAAAACTTCCGATTCGTGAACCTCGTCCGTTTCCCGATTAACCAGACGGGCCTTGACCCACAACGACCCTGCATAGGTCATATCCCGTTCGCGACATTCACTGCTGCTGTATTTTGGTTCTTCAAAGCGATAATCCAAGAAATGCAGTGCCAGGTTCTTGTTAAAGCTCTCAATGGGCGAGATCTCACGGAGCAGTTCACCCAGGTTTACTTTCATGAACTCCTCAAAGGATTCCAGTTGTACCTCAATCAAGTTGGGCAGAGGTTGTACATCAGAAATCACAGCGTAAGATTTGCGTGCCAAACGATAAGACTTCATCAGAGACATCGCTCCTTACTGCAATGTGCAAGACCGTAAATGCCGCCCCCACCCAACCCTCGACGACGGCCAAGTTGCGCATTGTCGCAGCTCCACCGGTTGTTCGAACAATTACGGATGGGAATGAACAACGAGGATACACCAAAAAACCCAATTCGCAGTTAGTTCATAGTCACCGTGCAAATTGGGTAGGATGTTCAAATACCATGTCCCCCTATTATACCACAATTTGTTTACTATGTCAATCGTTTTTTTCCATAATTCCATAAAACCATGAATCGCGACTTGCCCCTCGTTTGCGGCACAAGTTGCGCAGAACACACTAGATATGGGATGGTCAACCTCATCCGCCCCTACCAGTTGATTGGTTACCCGTCAAGTCGCCGCCTCAAAATACAGATGGCGGACAGACCGATAGCCCCCGAGAACCCAGACTAGCAAGGTCACGCTTCCACCGAACAAGATAATTATGTCAATAGGTTATCGGGCAACGCAACAGCGACCTCGCCGCCCTATTCAAACCTCGAGCAATGCCACAGCAATGCGTGCAGCCACTTGAGCATTGTTGCGCAGCAAGGCAAGGTTGGCTCGCACGCTGCGCCCCTCCGTCTGGCGGGCTACTTTTGCCAAAACGAAAGGAGTTATCGCCTTACCTGTGATGCCCTGGGCATTGGCTGCTGCCAGCGCTTTCTCGATAGCCAACTCGGCCTCCGATGCCACAAACTCAGCCTCCGTCGGCACCGGAACAGCGACCAGCAAACCTCCTACTAATCCCATCTCCTGCTTGGCCAACCATACGCGCGCCACGTCCTTTGGCGTGCCTACCCGCGCGTCCACTGGTAATCCGCTGGTGCGCGAGTAAAAAGCGGGGAACTCGTCAGTGTCGTAGCCTAGAACTGGGACGCCATGTGTTTCTAACCACTCGAGGGTCAGTGGCAAATCCAGGATGGATTTGGCTCCAGCGCAGACTGTGATTACTGGCGTTTGCGCCAACTCGGGCAGGTCTGCAGAGACGTCGAAGGGATGCCCTCTATGCACGCCGCCAATCCCCCCCGTGGCAAAAACGCGAATACCTGCCCGGTGAGCCAGATACATCGTCGCCGCCACGGTTGTCCCCCCGTTCAGCCGGAAGGCAACGACCACCGGAATGTCCCGCCGACTCACTTTGCGGACATCTGATCCACGGGCAAGCCGTTCCAAATCTGCATCTTCCAACCCGATTCGGGGCTGACCATCAAGAATAGCCACTGTCGCCGGCACACTCTCCTCACTCCGTACGATTTCCTCCAATTCATGGGCGGTCTCGAGGTTGGCAGGATAGGCCAATCCATGGCTGATAAGGGTAGATTCCAAAGCGACTACCGGCCAGCCTGCAGCCAAAGCATCCGACACCTCATCTTTTATGTGAAGCATGGTATCCTCCT
>CAYVPU010000048.1:15870-16977 GCA_964453885.1 uncultured Anaerolineae bacterium
TCCTTGTGCTGAATACAAACAATGTTCCCCACCAATCTGGAGGGCTATAGTTTACCACATCTGCCTTCTCACCGCAAAAGGGTCACATAGGAGTTAATTTCTTACCAATCTCTAACTTTTTCTTTACCCACTTCTAACCTTTAACCGCTATAATGCTGAATGACACTAACACAATTCCACCCACCATAGCACTCTGTCAAAGAACGTGGAGGTAGCTGTCTGTGACAGAATCAATATCCGACGGTGTTCCCAATAGAGTTCTTGCGCGGCCCCGTATGACAGTGGGAAAGCGATGGGCAGTCCAATATAACGACATCCGTTATATTGTGGCCCCCACAGCCCTACCACGCGAAACCCTGTTGGACATTTACCGCGCTTTCGGCACCAATGGGGGTGCGACCGTTCGGCTCTCGCCGGGCATCTTTGAACTCTACACCACCGGCGTGCGCGTGACCGAACCGGGTAACGTGCCACTCATCTTGCTCAACAAACTACGAATTACGGGCATGGATGCCTTTCTCAAGCAAACACTGGACTACGCTCTGGCGATCCCGGGCGTCATCATGTTGGCCCCTGTTTTCCTCTTGATTACCATCGCCATCAAACTGGACTCGCCGGGCCCAGCCATCTACCGGCGGCGGGTTGTTGGAGTTGGCGGCGAAGAATTCGACGCCTTCAAATTCCGCACCATGCGCGCTGATTCCGACGAATACCTGGAGCACCATCCAGAACTTGAGAGAATTCAAAGAAACCGGCAAAATCAAAAATGATCCCCGCATCACCCGGCTGGGCGACTTTCTGCGCAAGACCAGCCTGGACGAACTACCACAGCTTGTCAACATCATTCGCGGTGAGATGAGCCTCGTGGGGCCGCGAATGATCACTTGCCCCGAAATGGAAAAGTTTGGCAAGTGGCAACACAACCGTATGACGGTCAAACCTGGTCTGACTGGGCTGTGGCAAGTAAGCGGTCGTAGCAATCTCTCGTACTCAGAGCGTGCCAAACTCGATATGTATTACATCCGCAATTATACTATTTGGCAAGACATCAAGATCATGATCAGCACTGTGGGCGTCGTGCTGAGGGGCCAGGGGGTTTACTAGCGT
>CAYVPU010000049.1:0-4859 GCA_964453885.1 uncultured Anaerolineae bacterium
TGAGGTTCAGTTCCACGCTGGATCTGGACGAGTTGTTAGGTCAGACAATGGCCCAGGTAGTCAAACTGTTGGACGCGGAGAAAGGAACGCTGCTGTTGCACGACAAAGCTCAAGGGATGCTCGTCGCTCAGCCTGCTGCGTCGTTCGGGGTGTCGGCCCAGGACATCGTCCGATTTTGCATCCGCACGGACACTGAGGGTTTTCAGACCAGTGTCTTTGCCACGGATCGACCTTTCATCAGCAACGACCTTGAGCACGACCCGAACGTTATTCCGGCCTACCGTCCTTTTGCGAGCATCTTTGAGGCAAGAAATGCTCTGGGTGTGCCCCTCCGTGGCTCCGATGCCAACGTCGGCGAGTTGTACGTGATCAACAAGCGAACAGGCCCCTTTACACGCGAGGATGCCCGTTTGCTTTCCACCGTTGCTTCTCACTTTGCGGTGGCTATTGAGAAAGCGCGTCTGTACGCGCAGACGGATGAAAGCCTGCAATCTCGGGTCGAAGAACTGACGGCGCTGAATCAGATCAGCTCCGAGATGAACGCCACCCTGGACTTGCAGCATATCCTCAATGTCCTGTTAGAGCAGGCCTTCAAGACCACTGGAGCCAATCATGGCAACGTGATGCTGCTGGACGCCGAGACGCAGCGGCTGCAATTGCTGTCTGCCCAGGGCTGCCAGCAGCACGAGATTGAGCATATAAAGAGTATGCTGCTAAAAGAATCCCTCTACCAAGGAGGGCCTATCCAGCAGCTATTCCAAGGACAGTCGTCTTTTATCGTTTCCGACACTGCCCGCGAAGCGATGCCCATTTGCGCCTGCGCCGATACTCGTTCCACGGTGACGGTACCTATTTTCTATCAAGAACAAGTCGCGGGCATTATCAACCTGGGCAGCTTTACGACTCGGCACTTTACCAACGAGCACGTGCGTTTTATGCAGGCGCTGGCGCTCCAGGTGGCCATCGCCATCGGCAACGCCCGCGCCTACCAGGAACAGGTTCGCCGGGGCGACCTTTTGCGGAGACGCACGGAACAGTTGAGCGGCCTGCTCTCCATTGGTCGTGCCCTGCGAGCTGACTCTCCGTTAGAAGAGGTGCTGGAAGAGATTGCCTTTGCCGTGTCTTTCAGCATCGGCTTTGAGGTGGTGCTCATCAGCGTGGTGGAAGACGCCGAGGGAGAAAAAGGAGACGAGTATCCCAGCCTGCGCCGCGTTGCCATGGCTGGCCTACCCCTGGCGACATTCGATAAGATGAAAAAGGTGCAGCAGCCATTGGAGCATATTGAGCGGATCATGCACCCGGGATACCAGATCAGTCAGTCCTACTTTTTCCCTGTCCAGAAACGGGAGGATTGGGCACGCGATCTGGACATCCATGATCTCACGGCCGTGGATGATGCGAAAAACTGGCTGGAAGGAGATTGGCACCCTCATGACATGATGTTGGTGCCCCTGCGCAGCACCGAGGGGCAACTGCTGGGCATTATCTCGGTGGACAAACCCACTAATGGCAAACGACCATCAATCTTTGTAGTCGAATCGCTAGAGATCTTTGCCCATCAGGCTGCCGTGGCCCTGGAAAACAGCCAGCTTTACGCCCAGGCTCGTGAGCATGTCTCGCGTCTGGAGCAGCGCGCGCGCAACCTGGCCCTCATCTACCGCATCTCCACGGTGGCCAATTCTTCGCTAAACCTGAACGTCATCCTTGCCACTGTGACCAAACACCTGGTAGAAGCTTTTAAAGTGGATCACTGTGGAATTGTCATTCTGAGCCAGGACCGTGTCAGCGGACAGATGGTAGCCGAGTCTCCATCCCTCGGCAGTCTTGATATGATCGTCCCGACGACAGGCCTCCCGGCGATGGAGGAGATCATAACCTCCCGCTCGCCTGTCGCCGTTTTGAACGTGGCGAACGATCCATTGATTGGTTCCTTGCGCGATCCACTGAGCCGGTTGGGTGTGCAGTCCATCTTGCTGGCGCCTCTCTTGGCCGGCGATGAGGCGATCGGCTTTATTAGCCTGGGCAGCATTGAGTCGCTACGTGAGTTCACAGCGGAAGACATTGCCCTGTGCCAGACGATCGCCAACCAGGTAGCCGTGGCGATCCAGAACGCTCGCCTGTTCGAAGAGACCACACGTCACGTATCAGAGATGGGCGTGTTGCTGGAGGCAGGCCAGCAGACTGCGGCCACATTGGAACTGGAGACCATGCTGAATACCATCGTGACCCACGCCACGCGGCTGGTGGGTGCTGCGTACGGGTTGATCGCTCTGGTCTCAGTGGACGACGAGAGAGTGACGCTCCGGGCAGCCCACGGTCTGGATGAGCACTGGTTGGCTGACCTGGACTACGAATTCATTCGGCAGGGTTTGGGAGGCTGGGCGATTCGAGAGCGGGCTTCCACCATTTCCCGTGACCTGCTGGCCGACGAACGGATGATCGGTCGAGCCCGTCGCTGGGCAGCGGAGCAGGGGCTGGGGTCGGCAGCTGTGACCCCTTTGCAGGTCAAGGGACAGGTCGTGGGCATCCTGGTGGTGATGAACCGTCGCCATGATCCCCCCCTGAATCAACACGACGCGGATCTGTTAGCCGTGCTGGCCTCTCAAACGGCGATAGCTCTGGAAAATGCGGAACTCTTTGCCGAACGCGAGCGGAACATCACCGAGCTATCCATCTTGTATCAGACTGGCCGGGCCATCAGCGCCTCTCTCGATCTGGAAGCAATCCTGGATACGATCTACACCCAGGTAAGCCAAATGGTGGACGCGACCAATTTTTTCATCGCCTTCTACGATGAAAAAACAAAAGAGGTCTCCTTCCCCCTTGCTATAGAGCATGGCGAGCGGCAAGATTGGCCTTCGCGCTGGGATCAGTGGGGGTTGGCCGAATACATCCTGGCACACAAGCGACCACTGTTGTTGCCGGATCGAGTGCAGGAGCACATGGAGGAATTGGGCGTTGAAGCCATCGGTACGGAGACACGCTCCTGGCTGGGCGCGCCGATGATGGCCGGCGACGACGCCCTGGGCGTCATCTGCGTGCAGAACTATGAGAAGGCACATGCCTACGACCAAGATCACCTGAGTCTGCTCTCCACCATCGCAGCCCAAGCGGCCGTCGCAGTGCGCAATGCGCACCTCTTCCAGCAGGTGCAAGACCTGGCCAACGAGATGGAGCGCCGGGTGGAGGAACGTACCGAAGATCTCGTGCAGGCCGTTTACAATCTCACCGTGGAGCGTGACCGGGTACAGACCCTCTACCGCGTCACCAGCGAGTTGGCAGCCAGCCTGGACCTGGATCGGGTGCTAACCCGCTCCCTGTCTCTGATCTGCGAGGCCGTCGGCGCGCCCCAGGCCTCCATTCTGCTCGTGGATCACGAATCGGGAAACCTGATTCATCGGGCAGCCCTGGGGCGACGAAAACCTCTGCCTCGAGGGGGGCGCAAGACAAAGTACCGGCCAGGGGTGGGGCTAGGAGGCTGGGTGCTGAAGACACAAAGTCCGGCCATCGTACCGAACGCGGCAGAAGACCCTCGCTGGCTACGCGAGGACGGCGTGGCCCCGGAGAACAAGTCGGTGCTGGCTGCCCCTCTGCTGTCGGGCGAAGTCGCCGCGGGCGTGTTGCTGCTGTTCCACCCACGAACAGATTATTTCACTGAGGCTCAAGCTCAATTAGTGATAACCGTCGGACACCAGCTGGCTTCGGCCATTGATAACGCGGACCTTTACGCCCTTGTCCAGGAGTCGGCTGAGCGGCTGGGTAACCTGGCCCGCGCCAACCAGGCCGAGATGGCCAAGAGCCAGGCCATCCTAGAGGCTATCGCCGACGGCGTTATGGTGGCCAATGCGACTGGCAAAGTCACCCTATTCAACGCAGCGGCGGCCCGCATTCTGGACACTCCTCGCGAGGCTGTGTTAGGCCACAATATCCAAGATATGCCGGGTCTGTATGGTGAGGCAAGTTCTGCCTGGGTGGCACTGGCGACTGACTGGCAATCCGATCGCGACAGCAGTGAAACGACCCGCATAGAAGAAAAGCTCAAAATTGAGGACCGCGTCGTCAGCTTGCACCTGGCGCCGGTGTACCGGGGCACCGAATTCCTGGGTACGGTTTCAGTCTTTCGCGATATTACCCGCGATGTAGAAGTAGCGCGCATGAAGAGCGATTTTGTCTCCACCGTGTCCCACGAGCTACGCACGCCCATGACCTCCATCAAAGGCTTTGTGGACCTGATCCTCATGGGAACGGCTGGCGGCGTCAACGAACAACAGCGGCGTTTCCTGAGCATCGTCAAGTCCAACGTAGATCGCCTGGCAGAACTGGTAGAAGACCTCTTGGACCTGTCAAAGATCGAGATTGGCCGGCTGCGTCTTCAATTGGAGTCAGTCTCTTTCCCTGTCGTAGTCAAAAGTGTCCTGGACTCGTTGCAGGGCGAGATCGAAGAGAAAGGCCTGGAATTGGTCGTCGAGGCGTCGTACGACCTGCCGAGGGTCAAGGGAGATCGGGACCGCATCATTCGGATCTTGACCAATTTGGTCTCCAATGCTTACAAGTACACCCTCACCGGCGGGCGGATCTGCATCACGGCGGTGCCTCAGGATGGCTTTTTGCAGGTGGCGGTGGCAGACACTGGCATTGGGATCTCAAAGGCGGATCAGGCCAAGCTTTCTGACCGCTTCTTCCGGGGCGATCACCCGGTGGTTCGAGAGAGCGGCGGCACAGGTTTGGGCCTGACCATTGTCAAGTCCCTGGTAGAGTTGCACGGCGGAACGCTTCAGGTGCAGAGTGAGTTGGGCAAAGGCAGTGAATTTACATTCACGCTACCCTTGGCATCCTGAGAAGCGGAGCAGATGAAAGCC
>CAYVPU010000049.1:4959-16768 GCA_964453885.1 uncultured Anaerolineae bacterium
CAAGTCCCACTCCAGGTGGGGCAAGTCCGGCACGACCACGATCCGGGAGATCGGGCTGGAAGTGGCGTGACGAGGATCGCACTGCTGGGGGAAAGTAAAGTTTGCCCTGGTGGGAGCAGATAGGCAGACGAATGGGGAACTTGAGAGCATGGTTTCAAGATAATCAATCGTCGCTGAGGGCGCGCTGGCTGAAAGCGGTACAAGAGACCGCGTCCACTGCCTGGGAATGTGATCGGCTCGACCTTTTCGAACTTGTTGGACGCGGGATAGAAGCCGATGAAAAAGCCTTTTGGCCCTGGGCCAAAAGACCAGGGGCCTTGCCGCGCGTGACCGATGCCCTGAGAGCCTGGGTAGTCGCTCAGCCGCCAACACAACGGGCCTCTCTACCGGATGTGCTGATAGCGATTCTTCTGCTTCGCACCACCATCACTGATCTTTTGCAAGAAACGAAAGGGAGCGTCGCTGCGGCAGAGTGGTCCACCCAGGTCAACACATATCTGGATCACGTGGCGATCCAGGCAACTCGGGTTTTTGCCGAGACCACAGACCAGATTGTGGTGGATCGCTTGACCAAAGCGCTGAGGCGAGAACGGGACCAGCTTGAGGCCCTCTACACGATTACGCGTGAGGTTTCGTCCAGCCTGGATCTAGATCAGGTTATGGATCGCACGTTGCACATCGTCAGCAAGGCTGTGGGAGCGTCGCATGGCTCCATCATGCTGATGGACCAGGAAAAGGGCGTGCTGGTCATACGGGCCATTCTGGGGCGGGATAGGCCACTGCCGCCTGATGGCGAGCCTACGCCCTTTGGACCGGGAGAAGGATTGGCCGGCTGGATCTATCAACAACGCCAGGCACAGTTGATAAATGACGTGACCCAGGACCAACGTTGGATCAAGTCAAAAGGCAGGGGCGCTCGAACGCAGTCGCTCATCATTGCCCCCTTGATTGTGAACCTGGAGACCTATGGCGTCATGACCATTTCCGACGAGCGACCCGGCTTCTTTACCGAGGAGCATCTGCGCCTGGTGAACACGGCCGCCAGGCAAGTGGCGCGCTCCATCAGCAATGCGCAGCTTTATAGTTACGCCAGTCAGACGGCCCAGGAATTGGGCGAGACGCTCCGCCGTGAACAGGAAGAGGCCTCCAAGAGCCAGGCCATTCTGCAATCCATCGCCGATGGCGTGGTGGTCACCGACACGCGCGGGCGCATCATTCTCATCAACGCGGCCGCTGAGCGCATCTTGGGCACGCGCCAGCGGGCAGTGCTGGGGCAGGACGTGCGCAACGTCTTTGCCGCCTTTGAGCCAGGCGGGCGTGAGGAAATGCTGAAAGCGATGGAGGTGCTGGCGGGCAGATCCACAGCCGATCAGAAGACTCCTCGGACCATCCAGTCCACACTGGCTATGGAACAGACCACCATCAGTGCACACCTGGCGCCCGTCTCTACAGATCGCCAGGAGTTCGTGGGCATCGTCTCGGTTTTTCGGGACATTACGCGGGAGGTTCAGGCCGATATTGCCAAGGCTGAATTCATTGCCACCGTCTCGCACGAGCTGCGTACGCCACTCACTTCCATCAAGGGCTACTCTGATCTGCTAGTGGCGGGTGCTATGGGTCCGTTGGCGGACGCCCAGAAGCAGTTCATGGACATCATCAGCAGCAACGCCGACCGGCTCACAGGGCTGATCAACGATCTGCTGGACATCTCACGCCTTGAATCGGGGCGGATCAAATTAGACGTCAAGCCCTTGCAAATCCAATACATAGTCCAGGAAGTGGTGGTGTCGCTGCGTGCTCAGTTTGAAGCCAAGGGCCTCTCCTTGCAGGTGGAGGTACCTGAGGACCTGCCCTGGGTGCGAGGCGACCACGCCCGGTTGACCCAGGTACTGACCAACCTGGTGGGAAACGCTTACCGCTACACGCCGGAGGGCAAAGTGACGATAGCTGTTTCCAAGATGCCGGGGGCATTGCGATTGGACGTCTCGGACACTGGAATTGGCATTGAGCCAGAGGATCAAGCCAAGATATGGGATCGTTTCTTCCGAGCCTCGCATCCAGTGGTCAAGGAGGCAGGAGGCACGGGTCTAGGTCTTTCCATCGTCAAGATGTTTGTGGAAATGCACGGCGGTCGCATCTGGGTGGACAGCGAGCCAGGAGTGGGAAGCTCTTTTACCTTTATCCTGCCCACCGTCAAAGCGGAAGCCTCCCCCCCTCCAGAACCAGAGACAGAAACAACACCGCAGGTCGATCCTGGTCGCAAGACAGTGCTGGTGGTGGAGGACGAGCCCGACATCGGGGGGCTCATCCGACATCATTTGGAGGCGCATGGCTATCAGGTGATCATCGCCAGGCGGGGAGATGAAGCCCTGGCACAGGCCAATGCCACAAGGCCGGACCTCATCACTCTCGACATTCTGCTGCCGGGCCAGGATGGATTTGACGTGCTACGTCAACTGAAGGCCAGTCCCAACACGGCCGACATTCCGGTGCTCATCCTCTCCATTGTGCAGGATGAAGAGAGTGGACTCCGGCTGGGTGCAGTGGATTACCTGACCAAGCCGATTGACGAGCGCCGTCTGATAGAGAGCGTGCGGGCGATCCTGGTCCGTAAAACCAAAGTGTTGGTCGCCGAAGATGAGCCAGACACGGCTGCTCTACTGACTCGTTTGTTAGAACACCACGGATACCTGCCCCTGGTAGCTGCGGATGGTTACGAGACGCTGGCAGTGGCCCGACGTGAGAAACCGGGATTGATCTTGCTGGACCTGCGGATGCCGGGTATGGATGGCTATGAAGCGCTCGTCCGCCTCAAGCGGGACGTGGGGACCCGCGACATACCCATCATTGCCATGTCGGCTCATGCTCCAGACTATCAATCGGAGCGAGAAAAACTCTTGTCGCTGGGGGCGGACGAGTTTCTCTCCAAGCCGTTTACCGTAGAGCAGTTGGTGGCAGAACTCGAACGAGTGATGGCAGAAGAACCGGGACAGGACAGGGATGAACTTGGAGAGACATAGCAGTGAGTGACGAACCGAGTGCTTTGAGAACACAGAAACGCAAAACTTTGGCGTCTGCCATTGAAAACGCCCGTCTCCTGGAGGAAACCCAGCGCCGGGCGGTGCAACTGGAGACCATTGGCCAGGTGAGTCGCCGCATCAGCGCCATCCTCGATCTAGACAGGCTGCTAGCCGAGGTAGTGAATCTAATCAAGGCCCAGTTCGGCTACTACCACGTCTGCATCTTTTTCGTAGAACCAGAAACCGGCGAGGTGGTGTTCCGGGCCGGGGCTGGCGAGGCAGGACGGCTCATCGTGGAGCGGGGGGGCGTGCGGCTCAAGATCGGTGAGCAAGGGATTATCGGTCGGGTCGCGGGTCACGGTGAGCCATTGCTGGCCCAGGACGTCTCGCATGAGCCATGCTTTGTGCCCAACCAGGTGCTGCCCGATACACGGGCCGAGCTGGCTGTACCCCTCAAGCTGGGCGGCAAAGTCATTGGCGTGTTGGATGTCCAGGGCTCTCAATCCTACGCCTTTGATGACGAGGATATGTTCATCCTGCAGACCCTGGCCGATCAGACTGCCCTAGCCATCCAGAACGCTCGCAATTTCCAGGAGGCTCAGAACCTGGCTCGTCTCCTGGAACGACGGGTGGAGGAACGCACAGCCGAGCTGCGCGAATCTTTGCGCCAGCAAGAGGTCCTGGCAGAAAAAAACCGCGCCATCGTGGAAGGAATCACCGATGCTGTCATCGTCTTCGATCCAGAGGATCGTGTGACGAGCGCCAACCCGGCTGTGGAGCGCGTGCTGGGGTTGCCACCAGAATCCTTCCTGGGGACCCGGCTGCACGACATCGTGGCCCAGGAGGGTAAAAGCGAGATAGCCGAGAGCGCACTGGCTGTCTTTACAGCCTTTGTCAGCAGCAAGCAAAGGGTTCAGCAGGGTGTGCCCCTGGTCGAGTGCAAATTCGAATTGAACGACAAGGTGATTGACGCCAGCTTTGCACCAGTGGCCAGGCAGAAGGGTGAACCCCTGGACATCGTGGCTGTCTTCCGAGACGTGACCCGTCGGGAGCGCATTGAGCGGCTCAAAGAGGAATTCATCTCGGTGGCAGCCCACGAACTCAAGACGCCCATGACGGCCCTTCAGGGCTACATCGAGTTGCTGCTTTCCGAGTCGGCGGGCCAGGTCACGCCTATTCAGGAACGTTTCTTGCAGATCCTCAAAACCAACGTAGAACGTCTGACCGAGTTGTCCAACAACTTGCTGGACGTCTCTCGCATCGAAGCCGGCATGGTTCAATTGCAGATCCAGGAATTGCACCTATCTGATCTGGTAGACGAGGTGGTGGTGACGTTTCAGGACGATATAGAGCGGAAAGGACTGACCTTTATAGTAGAGGTGCCCGACGATCTGCCGGTGGTGTGGGGTGACCGGGGTCGTCTCGTTCAATTGCTGAGCAATCTGATGAGCAATGCCTGCAAATACACACCAGGCGGCGGGCAGGTTGGTCTCATGGCCAGGCAGGTGGATAATTTGATTCAGGTAGACGTGGTGGATACCGGGATCGGCATCACTCATCAGGATCAGGAGCAGATATTCAGCCGCTTCTTCCGGGCCGACAACCCTCTCATTCGGGAAATTGGGGGGACTGGATTGGGGCTCTCCATCGCCAAATCCATCGTCTCCCTGCACGGGGGGGAGATTTGGGTAGACAGCGAACTGGGGCGCGGTAGCACGTTTAGCTTCACCCTGCCCCTGACCAGGGACGGTGACCCAGACATGATGGGCCCGTCGGACATATTGAGCTGGGCCGAGTAAAATGATCATTCAGTCTCAGTAGATCCAAAATCGCTCCAAGGGGTTGGATCTACCGAGTCTTCCCATCTACCAGATGCAGACCAGGGAATAGAGTGTACAGACAAACAGGGAGTGTATGAGCCATGACATCAGTTTCGCAAGAAACACAAAAAGCCAAAGCGGATGCTGCAAAGATACTCGTGGCAGAAGACGAGAAAGACATTCGCGAACTTGTTTTATTCACCCTGCGCTTTGCGGGCTATGACGTCTGGACGGCCAAAGATGGTGTGGAGGCTGTAGAAATCGCTCAGAAGGTCCTTCCCGATCTGGTTCTGATGGACGTGCGGATGCCCAGGATGACCGGCTATGAAGCCTGTGAGGCTATGAAGCAGGTGGAGGGCCTAAAGGACATTCCAGTCGTCTTTCTCTCGGCCAAAGGACAGGAAACAGAGATCCAGCAAGGACTGAAAGCCGGGGCCGTGGCTTATATCCTGAAGCCCTTTGCTCCGGCCGACCTGACAGCGCGCGTGAAAGAGCTGTTGGCTATTCATACTGGAAAAGAGTGACCAAAGCTATCGGAATGAGAGCTGTTATAGTAGGGGGTTGTGGCCCGGCCATGATCACCTCCCCGAGTAAGTCATGAGTGCGATAATCCTGAATGGCGGATTGTTACATTACGAAGCATTTGGCCGTGGAAAGTCTTTGATCTTTATCCACGGCTGGCTTGGCTCCTGGCGCTACTGGGTGCCGACCATGGAGATCATGTCTGAGCATGGCCGGACCTATGCCCTGGATCTATGGGGATTTGGCGACTCTGACCGGCTTGATAAACAATACAGCGTAGAGGGGTACGTAAGCTTGCTGGATGCCTTTATCGAGGAGATGGGCTTCGGTTCCGTGACGCTGATAGGTCACGCGCTGGGCGCGGCTGTGGTGGTGCGCTACACCGTTGACAAGCCAGACTATGTGGAGCGGGTCATGGCCGTCAGCACACCGCTGACAGGCGAGGCTATCAATGAGAAGCTGTTGAGTACTGGCCCTTCCTTTCTGGATCGCATAAGGGGCTGGAAACCTAGTGAAGGGCATGCCGAAGTTGAGAAAGAGATGGAAAAGATGGCCCTGGGGGTTATGGAGGCCAGCTTGCGCTCTACCATGAACACTGACTTGCAGCGGGATGTGAATCGGATCCATATGCCCCTGTTGTTGGTCCAAGGTGAGAAGGACATTATCGTTGCCCCCCCACAGCCAGAGTGGTCGACCAATGCAAGGGGGAATGTGCGCACTATTGTGTTGTCCAATTCGCGTCATTTTCCCATGCTGGACGACACCCCCAGATTCACCCGTCTACTCAGTGACTTTTTGGAAGTGCAGAACGCGGAACAACTCGCCGCGCTGACTGTGAAAGAAGAATGGCGCCGGCGAACTCATTAGTACTACAAGCCGAGAATGTCATTAGGTACACCTATTTATCTGATTCACCATGTAACAACAAGGAGGTGGGGGAATGTCTGAGGATCGAATGATGCCAAATGCCGCACTGTACGTCCTTTTCGCGGCCATTGCCGACGTGATGGGCGATAATGGCCTGAAATCGGTGTTACGTATGGGCAAACTGGAACGTTACATAGATAATTTTCCGCCCAACAACACCGAACTAGGCGTCCAGTTCAGCCAATACGGCGCTGCCCAACAAGCAATAGAGGATTTTTACGGACCCAGGGGAGCACGGGCCATGCTGGTACGCATTGGGCGGGCATTATTTCGCTACACCCTGAAAGAGCAGCCGACTGTCCTGGGACTGGCCGGCCTGGCCCTCAAGGCGCTGCCCATGGGCGCACGGGTCAAGTTAATCCTGCAAAAAATCGTCAACAGTGCTAACGCCACCATGAACATGCCCTCTCACTTGGAAGATGCCGGTGACGCTTACATTTTTGTCGTCGAAGACAGCCCTAGCCGCTGGCGGCCAGTCAGGTCAAAGCCAGGATGCTACGTCACGGTAGGCACTTATCAGGAGGCATTGCGATGGGCCACAGGCAAGAACTTTCAGATAGTAGAGTTAACCTGCATGGCCACCGGCGACGACGCCTGCCGCTTCCGCATCTCAAAGACGCCACTGGGTGATTCTTGACAGTTATCCCCTAATGTGGTAGACTTATAACAATCGAATACCCGGGGAGCTTGGAGAAGCCAGGCTGAGAGGGCGTCTGGTTGATCGGTTCGACAACGACGCCGACCCTCTGAACCTGATCTGGGTAATGCCAGCGCAGGGAACTCGCCGCAAAACGTTTGTTACTGCAACCACCCTGCCAAGCAGGGTGGTTTTTTTGTCCGTAGGAGAGAATACTGTGCCCAAACGCACCATCATCGTAGCCAATGGCGACCCGCCGACGACCAGGGAGGTGAGTCGCTGGTGGCAACCTGGCGACCGAATCATCGCCGCCGACGGGGGGGCGCGCCACGCGCTGACCCTGGGCCTCACGCCCCACGTCGTCGTCGGCGACATGGATTCACTGGACGCCAAAACGCGCGAGCGACTGGCCCGGCAGGGCAGCCGTCTCGTCCTTTACCCGGCGGAGAAGGACGAGACCGACCTGGAGCTGGCCCTGCTCCTGGCGGTCAAAGAGAACGTCTTTGACATCGTCATCCTGGGCGCGCTGGGCGGGCGGCTGGATCAGCTTTTGGCCAACGTCTTTCTACTCACCTTGCCGAAACTAGCTGGAGTGTCGGTCAAGCTGGCGGACTATGAACAAGAAGCCTTTGTCGTGCCCGGCGGCGCCCAGGCCACCGTCGAGGGACAGGTGGGCGATACCCTCTCCCTGATCCCCTTGACCGGCGATGCCAGCGGTGTCTATACTCAGGGCCTCAAGTGGCCATTGTCCGGCGACACTCTCTCTGCCGGCCCCGCGCGTGGTGTGAGCAACGTTATTGTCTCGCTGCCGGTTTGCATCCGGGTGGAAGGTGGGGTGTTGCTAGTGGTGCATAGATTTGGAGGAGCGTGAAAATGCCAGATGTAAACGTGAGCGTGCAAGTGATCCCCCTATGCGAGGACATATACGCTGTGGTGGACCGCGCCATCGCTGCTATCGCTGCCTCGGGTGTGCCCCATGAAGTAGGGCCTATGGAAACAACGATGGAGGGTGATCTGGACCGCCTGCTGGAAATAGCCAGAACGGCCCATCGCGCTTGCTTTGTGGATGGAGTTCATCGTGTGCTGACCCTGATCAAAATAGACGAATCCGTCGGGGGAACCAGCATCGCGGAAAAAGTGGACAAGTACCGTGAGTGAGCAACGGCTGGGCGAACAGAAAGGGCAGAGAAAACTATCAAAGCGATGGGCCCAGGTTGTGCCACCAGCGCTTTTGATCTTGCTGCTTCTGGTTTGCTGGCAGGTTGCCACCAACCTGTGGCATATTCAGGCGTGGCTGCTTCCCTCGCCGCTGCGCATCGCCCAGGCTGGGCTGGAGGCCAAGAGCTTGCTGGGGCCGCATATATGGCAAACCCTGACCGAGACATTGGTAGGCTTTGGGCTGGCCCTGATAGTTGGGCTGAGCCTGGCCCTACTCATTGACTTTTCGGCCACACTGCGGCGGGCCATCTATCCTCTGCTGGTCGTTTCCCAGACGATACCCATCATCGCTATCGCTCCACTGCTGGTCATTTGGTTTGGCTACGGCATCCTGCCCAAGGTGCTGGTCGTGGCCCTGGTCTGCTTCTTTCCCATCGTCGTCAGCACGACCGATGGCCTCCAATCCGCCGATCCTGACCTGAGCGCCCTGCTTCAGGCGATGGGCGCGACGCGGCGGCAGGTGTTCTTTAAGGTGCGGCTACCTGGGGCGTTGCCCTCGGTCTTTTCTGGCATCAAGATCGCCGTCACCTACAGCGTCATCGGCGCCATCATTGGCGAGTGGGTGGGCGCCAGCCGGGGATTGGGGGTGTTTATGCTGCGTTCGACCAACGCCTTTCGCACCGACTGGCTCTTTGTGGCCGTCGCCATCACGGCGCTGATGAGCGTGGCCCTGTTCCTGGCCGTGACCGTCCTGCAGCGAGCGCTGTTGCCCTGGTATTACACAGCCCAACGGGAGGAGCAGTGGGAGGAACTGTGAGGAGAAATGGAGGTTGGAGATTGGAGGTTAGAGGTTGGAGATTAGAGGTTGGAAGTTGGAGATTTGAGAGTGAAGGAGGTCAAAATGTTTGAGAAACGAAGGAATCGTCCAAGATGGGTGCTGGGAATCGTCCTTGTGGCAGTGTTGCTGCTGGCGGGGTGCGGGGTAAAGGCATCGCCGGAGCCAACGAGCACGCCAACACCAGCCCCGGAAAAGGCGACCCTATCGCTGGACTGGGTGCCGAATACCAATCACACCGGGCTGTACGTGGCGTTGGAAAAGGGGTGGTACACCGAGGAGGGCCTAGACCTGGACATCCAGATCCCCTCCGATCCGGCGGCGGCGCTAAAGCAGGTGGCCTCCGGGCACACCGAATTCGGCGTCAGCTTTCAGGAAGAAGTGACCATCGCCCGCAGCAACGACATACCGGTTGTCTCCATTGCCGCCATCATCCAGCACAACACCTCGGCTTTCGTGGCCTTGAAAGGTCGGGACATTACCCGTGCCCGCGACTTTGAGGGAAAGAAATACGCCTCCTATGGCCTGCCGTTGGAGCGAGCCATCCTCAAGGGACTCATGGCCTGCGATGGGGCCGATGTGGACAAGTTGGAATTCGTGGACGTCGGCTTTGACGCCTTTCCGGCGCTCATCGGGGAAAGGGTAGACCTTGCCTGGATCTTTCTGGCCTGGGACGGCATCCAGGCCCAGAACATGGGCAAAGAGCTGGACGTCATCGAACTCTATGGGAGTTGTGTGCCTGACTATTACACGCCTCTGTTGATCTCTGGCGAAAAGACGCTCGCCGAGCGACCAGAGTTGGCGCGTCGCTTTCTGCGAGCCGCCAGCCGGGGCTACGAGTACGCCATCTCCCATCCTAAAGAGGGAGCCGAGATCCTGCTCAAGCACTCGCCGGAGAGCGACCCGGATCTGGTCAAGCCGAGCCAGGCGTGGCTCAGCCCCCGGTATCAGGACGATGCAGCCAAGTGGGGCGTACAAGACCCACAGGTCTGGCAAGAGTTCACGACCTGGATGGCAGAGAACGGCCTGCTGGACAAAGAGATCGAGCCCGACGAGGCGTTCACCAATGACTTTTTGCCCTGATGCCCCCTGCAAGATCGAGGTGCGGGGTGTGAGCAAGGCCTTTCGCGTAGACGGCCGGAGGGTGGAAACGCTACTCGACGTGAGCCTGTGGGCGGCGCCCACAGAGTTCGTCACCCTCATCGGGCCCAGTGGCTGCGGCAAGAGCACGCTGTTCAACGTCACTTGCGGATTGCTGGAACCGGATGCCGGTGAGGTGTGGCTGGATGGCGCGCTGGCGGTGACCCGCACCGGACGGGTGGGCTACATGCCCCAGAAAGACCTGCTGCTGCCCTGGCGACGGGTGCTGGACAATGTGATCCTCGGCCCAGAGATCGCGGGCCAAGACCTGCAACCGGCGCGGCAGGAGGCCCACTCCCTCCTGCCGCTCTTTGGTCTGGAAGGATTTGCCGCGGCCTACCCCGCCACGCTGTCCGGCGGGATGCGACAGCGGGCGGCGCTATTACGCACCTTCCTCACTCACAAAGACGTCATGCTACTCGACGAACCGTTTGGAGCTTTGGATGCCATCACCCGTGTTGAACTCCAGGACTGGCTGTTGGAAGTGTGGCGCCACTTGCGCAAAACCATTCTGTTCATCACCCACGACGTGGAAGAGGCCATCTTTCTTTCAGATCGGGTCTACGTATTGACGCCCCGTCCCGCTCGCGTCAAGCTGGAACTGACCGTGCCGCTGTCCCGGCCCCGAACTCGGGAGATGGTTGTGACAGATGTCTTTGTAGGCATCAAGGAGAAATTGTTGAGAGCCTTGCGAAGAGGAAGTGGAGGAAACATTTGACGCGAGAGGTGCTTTTTGGACAGGAAATTGCGCCTCATTACGAGGCCTGGTTCGAGACCGGCGAGGGGCAACGCGCCGGCCGTCTGGAAAAGGCACTGTTGGGCCGTCTGTTGGAGGAACTGGGACCACCCGGCGAACTGCTAGAGATCGGGTGTGGCACAGGCCACTTTAGCCGGTGGATGTCTGGCCTGGGCTGGCGGGTACTGGGCGTGGATCTGTCGGCGCCGATGCTGGCCGAGGCACAAGCCCACGGGGGCGCCGGGCGGCTGGCCCTGGGCGATGCGCTACAACTACCCTTTGCCGACGGCTGTTACTCTGTGGCGGTTCTCATCACGGTGTTAGAGTTCCTGCCCGACGTCGAGGCCGCTCTGCGGGAGGCGTGGCGTGTGGCCCGGAGAGGGCTGCTGGTGGGAGCCATCAACCGCCACAGCCTGTTGGGCTGGGGGTATCGCCAGCAGGCGAAAAAAGCACCCACTGTCTACAGTCGGGCACGGTTTTTCAGCCCCGGCGAGCTGGCGCGCCTGGCCCGCCGCACAGCAGACGGACCGACCACTGTTCGCACCGGCACGACGCTCTGGCCCAGGATGTTGCCACTGGAGCGACTCAACTTGCCATGGGGGGGCTTTGTCGGCCTGGCCGCCCACCGCGAGTGAGACAACGGACAAGATGAAAGAGAGAACGAGATGAGCATTGGCGTATCTGCTCAGGTCAGCCTGTACCCGCTGGGGCAGTCCGACCTTGAGCTGGCTATCAAAGACATCTGGCAGGCACTGGACGAACGGGGGCTGGAACAGGAACGTGGGGCCATGAGCACCCTCGTCTGGGGCGACGACGAAGAGGTTTTTGCTGCGCTGCGAGCGGGATTTCGACGGGCCGCAGAGCGTGGTGGAACTGTCATGGTCGTCACCCTGTCTAACGCCTGTCCACGGTTACCGAAACGACCAGGGGAGTGAGCAACAATCCTCAGTTGACAAATGTTTCGTTTTGCGGTATTATGATGTTGTTCAATCTGATCCGAACCGGCTCCTCGAA
>CAYVPU010000050.1:0-1546 GCA_964453885.1 uncultured Anaerolineae bacterium
CCAGAAACTCGCTTATCAAGCGCCGCTGCCTCGCTTCATCCACCATGGTCTGCTCAACCACCTTGCGAGTGGCCTGCATGACCAGGTCCGTCATCTGTCCCCGCAACTCGGCTGCGGCTTGCTGGCGCTGGGCCTCGAAATCCTCTCGCTCCTGGGCTATGATCTGGTGTGCTTCTTCCCGCGCCTTAGCCAGGACATCCCCCTTGAGCTTCTCAGCCTCCTGCGATGCCTTTGCGAGAACCGCCCGCCTTTCCCTCTCCGCTTGCTCGATCCTTTCCCGGTACGCCTCCTCGGCTTCCGCCGCCCTCTTGTCAGCTATTCGAGCGTCCTCCAGGCCCTTCTTGATGCCCGCCGAGCGCTCATCAAGCATCGTCAGAAAGCGCTTGAAGACGAACTTGTAAAGCACGACGAACAGGATAACGAGGTTGAGGAGTTGGGCAAGCAGGTACCTGAGGTTAATGCCTAACGGTAATCCTCCTTCCATGTTGCCACCTCCTTCACTCGACGAACTTGATAGCCAAGGCAACGACCAGGGAGTAGATGGCGATGGCCTCGGTCAAAGCCAGCGCCAGGATCAGGTTGGCGCTGATCATCGGCCCAGATTGAGGGTTGCGCCCCAGCGACTTCATCGCCTCAGTGGAGAAGCGACCGATCATTGCCGCCGGCACCATTGCTCCAAGGACAATGGTGATTCCTGCCAGTAAGTTCCTGTCCATTCTTTCATTCTCCTTTCGTAAATGGTTTATTGTCACGCATCGCTTGTCGCTACGCTATCCATGGTGAGCGGTGGCCATCTTTAGAAAGACCAGGGTCAGCGTGGCAAAGATAAAAGCCTGGATGAAACCAACAAAGATCTCCAGGGCCACAAAGATCAGGGAGGCGGGGTAGATGATGAAGGCGAGGTTCTGAAAGATTTGGAAGAAGAGAGTGGCGATGACGATGAGCAGCACTTCGCCAGCAAAGATGTTGCCGAAAAGTCGGAAGGAGAAAGACAGCAGCTTGGTGAACTCATCAAAGATCTCCAGCACCCCAATAAAGAGGTCAATTATGGCCGTAAGAGGGTTAACAGAGCCACCGCGAAACATGTCAATGATCTTACCCACTCTGATGAATCTGTTGGCATAGCGAAAGAAGCCCTGCACCTTGATGCCATAGACCTGGATGCCAATCACGGAGAACAGGGCCAGGGCAAGGGTGGTGTTCAGATCGGTGGCCGCGGAGCGCAGGATGGGAACAAGGACCTCCTCACCGTGATGGTGCTCCAGGAGGCCGATGCTGCCAAATCCGGGCAGGGTGGCTCCCAGCCAGTTAGACAGCAGAACGAAGAAAAAGATGGTAGCCGAGAGCGGAAGGAACAGGTGCGCCTGCTCGCCAGCCCTTGCCTTGGCCACCCCATTGTAGAACATCTCCACTACCAGCTCGACGACGTTCTGAAAGCCAGTGGGAACAATCTCCATTTTCCTGGTAGCCCGGACTGAGATGACAATGAGGATGAACATCACCAGCCAACTGGCAATCATGGAGTTGCTGATGGGGATACCAAAGA
>CAYVPU010000050.1:1646-16743 GCA_964453885.1 uncultured Anaerolineae bacterium
GCCGCCCCTTGCGCCAACTCGATGAACGGCTGAGCAAAGATAGCGATGCCCAGAGTCATGACCACGGCCACCGTCAGGGCAACCCGCAGGGACGGCGAGGCCACGATAGGCGTCTCATCCTTGGGTGGGAGGAAGAACACCCGGCGCATGACACCATAGTAGTAATACAACGAGATCACACCATTGATCACGCCAATGATGGCCAGAGCATAGTATTGCAAGCGAATGGCTACCGAAAAGATGAGCAGCTTGCCCAGAAAGCCTCCCGTCGGTGGGATGCCCACCAGCGACAGGAAAAAGATAAACAGGGTCACGGCCAACCAGGGATTGCGGTGCATCAACCCGGCATAGTCCGAGATGTCGTTGGAACCCGTGGCCCGCTCGACAGCGATGACCACGGTAAAAGCTCCCAGGTTGGTAAAGAGATAGGCCAGCAGGTAGAGCAGCACGCCGCTGATGCCCCCAAACCCCCCGGCTGGCTGGTTGGGATCCCAGCAGACCAGACCGATCAGGATGTAGCCCGCCTGGGCGATGCTGGAATAGGCCAGCATCCGCTTGATGTTCTTTTGAAAGATAGCGACCAGGTTGCCCAGAGTCATGGTCACGATGGATAGGGCTGCTACCAGGGCGACCCAATCCACACTAAAGTCAGGCAGCGCGGTAACGAAAACCCGCATCAAGACGGCAAAGCCGGCCGCCTTGGAACCCACTGACAGGAAGGCCGTAAAAGGCGTGGGAGCCCCCTCATAGACGTCGGGCGCCCACTGGTGAAAGGGCACGGCCGATACCTTGAAGCCGAACCCCACCAGCAGCAGCACCACGGACGAGAGGACGAGCCAGCTCAGAGAGCCCATCTCGCCAGCACTCAGCGTCGTTGCGATCTGGGCCAGGTTGGTCGAGCCGGTGGCCCCGTAGAGGAAAGACATGCCGTACAACATGGCCGCCGAAGCCGCAGCGCCGTAGAGAAAATACTTGAGGGCGGCCTCATTCGACTTGCGATCCTCCCGCAAAAATCCAGTCAAAACGTAAGAAGTGATGCTCAACATCTCTATCGAGATGTAGACCATGATCAGGTCGGTCGCTGCGGCCATGAGAGTGATGGCCAGGCCGGCAAAGAGCAACAGACTATAGAACTCGCCCTTGTACGGTGTCCGCCCTTCAAAGTAGCCAAAGGACGTCAGGATCACCAGGCCCGTGGCCAGCACGGCGACGAGCTGGAAAAAGAGGGCAAAGGGGTCCACAACAAAGACGCCTTGAAAAAGCACCTCCTCGCGGCCCCACAGGGTCACAGTGGCAGCCAGGGTGCCGACCAACCCCAGCAGCGCCACGTAAGGCAGCCACCCTTTCCGCTCCTCGCCCCAGATCAGGTCCAACGCCAACACCAGCAGCCCGGTCAGGAGGAGGACCAATTGGGGGGACAGCAAACCCAGAATCTGTGATACTGTCAACGCAGAGCCTCCATTCTCTCACAACCTTCCCATCAACGCGGTTGTGGCGCTGTTGAACAATTCCAGAATGGGGGCAGGATAGATGCCAAAGCCAACCATCACGGCCACCAGGGGCCACATGGTGACCTTTTCCCACCACGTCATGTCGGTCAGCTTGCCCCATTTGGCCTCATCGAAAGCACCCAGAAAGATGTACTGCACGATCTTCCACAGGATATAGCCCGCGGTAAAGATGATAGCCGCCGCGCCAATGACGGTGAAGAGGGGGATAATGCGCAGCGCGCCACGGAAGACAAAGAACTCGCTCCAAAAGCCAGCCAGTCCCGGCAGACCCAGCGAAGCGAAGGCAGTGACCAGGGTGATGCCGTAATAATAGGGCACTTTGGAACCCAGCCCTCCGAACGCCTTCAAGTCGCGAGTATGGGCTCG
The DNA here is from genome assembly GCA_964453885.1 of uncultured Anaerolineae bacterium. Taxonomy (GTDB): domain Bacteria; phylum Chloroflexota; class Anaerolineae; order CAYNKW01; family CAYNKW01; genus CAYNKW01. The sequence continues at coordinate 3,524 of CAYVPU010000050.1, forward strand.
CTCGTAGATGATGCCCACGATGAAAAACAGCCCGCCGGTGATGATGCCGTGGGTGAACATCTGCATGGTAGCCCCATTCAGGGCAATGACAGCGCTGTCCCCATGACCGCTCATCCCCAGGCTGGCCGCGGCTGCGCTGATGCCCAGGGTCACCAGGCCCATGTGGCTCACCGAGGAATAGGCGATGAGCCGCTTTAGATCCCATTGAGCCATACAGACCAGGGCTCCGTAGACCATGCTGATCACAGCCAGGATGGGTATCACCGGTACATTGAAGGTGTAAAAACGGAACACATCGGGGAAGAGAGGCAACGCGATGCGGATCAGACCGTAGGCCCCCAACTTTAGCAGAACGCCGGCCAGGATGACACTGCCCGCCGTGGGCGCTTCGGTGTGGGCATCAGGCAGCCAGGTATGGAAGGGGAAGGAGGGCACCTTGATGGCAAAGCCGATAAAGAAGCCCCAGAAAACCAGGACGGCCAGCGGCCAGTTGTCAGCAAAAGGCTGGAGCCTGGCCGCCTCGATGATGTTAAAGGTGCCGGTGTTAAAGTAGACAGCCAGGATGGCCAGCAGCATGGCCACGCTGCCCGACAGCGTGTAGAGAAAGAACTTGACAGCCGCGTACATCCGCCGCGCTCCCCCCCACACCCCGATGAGAAGGAACATGGGCACCAGGCCGATCTCCCAAAAGACGTAGAAGAGAATAAAGTCCAGGGAGAGAAAGACACCGAACATGCCCATCTCTAGCAGCAGGAAGAGAAAGTAGTACTCCCTGACCCGCACTTTGATTGTATAGGCCGAGTAGAACAGGGACAGCGTGGTCAACAGGGCCGTCAATGCGATCATCGGCGCGCTGATGCCGTCCACCCCCAGCCGGTAGAAGACGTTGAAGGCACTGATCCAGGAGGCCTCCTCCACGTACCGCATCTCGCCTCCCCCCATCCTGGTCACGCCGACCCAGACCACCAGGCTCAAGACCAGCGGGATCAGGTTGAGGACAGTGGACAGCCCTCTGATCCAGTTATCTTTTTCTCTGGGGATGAGCAGCACCAGAACAGCGCCCACCAGCGGGACGAAAAGAATGACACTCAGAATTGGAAAGTCCATCGAACACCCCTCCTTGTTTTCATAGCTTTCTCATGTTTCCTCGATCGTCGCATCCACTACAGGATCGGCAGCACGAGATACAATCCCAGCAATACGATCACCGTGGCCACAGCCACTAGCAAATAATTCTGCACCCGGCCAGTTTGGAGGGGACGCAGGAAGCGCCCTCCGGCCTTGATCAGGTCACCGACCCCATTGACTATCCCATCCACGATGTTCAGGTCGGCCACGCCGCTCAGGGACGAGACAGCCGCCCCGGCCCGACCGACCAGATTCACCAGCCCGTCCACGATGTTCAGGTCGACCACGCCGCTCAGCTTCGAGACGCTCGCCCCGGCCCGCCCAACCCAATTCACCAGCCCGTCCACGATGACCTCATCAAACTCGCCCCATCGCTCCGAGACAAAGACGGTCACTTCCCCTGCCAGGTTGACGATGCGATTGATCACCCAGTCGTAATCGAATTTGGCAAAGATGCCGGCCAGCCAGATAACGGGACGGATAAAGATAGCCTGGTACAGCTCGTCCACGTAATACTTGTTCTCCAGCACGGTGTGCACCGGCCCCAGCCACCGCTTGACTGGGTCTACCTGACCGGCCTTCAGTGGCTTGCGCCCGTAAATCGCCCAGGCGATTACCCAGCCCGCGCCCGCCACCCCCAGGGAGATAAACGCCACCAGCGCGTTAAACTCTCCGTGGGCGATGTGATGCCCCATGATCTCGGCCTCGTGGCCGACGAGAGCGTAAAACCCGTTAGCCCACGGGGTGCCGAACAGTCCCAGGATGGTGGCAAAAAAGGCCAAACTGATCAACGGCCAGGTCATGGAGGGCACACTCTCGGGGGCGTGCTCGGCTGCCTCGGTGCGCGGCTTGCCGAAAAATGTCAAAAAGATCTGTCGTCCGGTGTAAAAGGCAGTCAGGCCGGCGGCGACCGTCAGCAGCAGCCACACGAAAAAGCCCCAGTTCTCGGTCACGCCAAAGTGGCCGCCGTGCTGGAAGGTGTGCCAGGCATCGGCCAGGATCTCGTCCTTGCTCCAAAAGCCGGCCCAGGGAAAGATGCCGGTCAGCGCCAGCGCGCCGATGATAAAGGTCCAGCCGGTGCGGGGCATTTTGCTCAACAGCCCGCCCATGTTCATCATATCGTTGGCGTCAAAGTACTCTTTTTTATGACCCTGATCCCCGTGCGCCACATGGTGATGGCCGTGCTCCACGCCGTGGATCACCGAGCCGGAACCCAGGAACAGCAACGCCTTGAAAAAAGAGTGGGTAATAAGGTGAAAGACGGCCGCGACGTAAGCCCCGATGCCCAGGGCGGCGATCATGTAGCCAAGCTGGCTGATGGTCGAATAGGCCAGCACCCGTTTGATATCGTTCTGTGCCACGGCGATGGTGCTGGCAAAGATGGCGGTGAAAGCGCCGATAAAGGCCACCACTGCCAGTTGTGTGCCACCGTGCACCGCCGAGAACAGCGGGAAGCTGCGAGCCACCAGGTAAACACCGGCCGAGACCATCGTCGCCGCGTGGATGAGAGCGCTGACCGGCGTTGGGCCTTCCATTGCGTCGGGCAACCAGACGTGCAGCGGGAACTGCGCGCTCTTGCCCATCGCCCCGCCAAAGAGCAGCAACGCCGCCAGCGTGGCCACCGGCACCGTGCCAAAGACCGGCAGCCACACCATCTTGTGGGCCAGCATATCCAGCGTCTCGTGGCTAAAGACATCCATGAACGAGAGGCTGCCCACCTGCGAATAAAGGAGCAAAAGCCCGAGGAGCATGATCACGTCGCCCACGCGGGTGGTGAGAAAAGCCTTCAGCCCGGCCTCCTTGGGCGTGATGCGCTTTGGATCGGGATAGCTCTTTTCGTACCAAAAGCCGATCAGCAGGTAGGAACAGAGCCCCATGATCTCCCAAAAGATAAAGAGAGTCAGCAAGTTATCAGACACTATCAGCCCCAGCATCCCGCAACCAAAGAGACAAATGTAGGCGAAGAAACGGGAATAGCGGGGGTCTACCTGCTTCGTGCCGTAACCCATGTAACCCTTCGAATAGATAAATATCATCAGACAGACAAAAGGCACCATGAACAGCATGAGCGCCGTAAGCGTGTCCACCTGAAAGCCGATCTGGAGCACACTCGACCCCGTAGGCAAGGTCCACAATGGGACGGGATGGTTGCCCTCGGGCGGCGTCAGGTGGTGAATGTCGCCCCACGACAGGAAAAAGATGGTCCAGCCCAGAAGCCACGACAGCCCCATGCCCCCCCAGGCCAGCCAGGTGCTCAGCTTCCGGTTGGGGTTGGCCCACAGGACAATGGCCACAAAGGCCAGCAGAGGAAAGAGCGGGATCAGCCAAGTCAGATTGAAAAAGAACTCTCGCATTTCCACCCTCGCTATCCCTTCATCAGATCAATATCTTCCACGACGACGGTATCCCGGCTGCGGTAAATGGCGATGAACAGCGCCAGCCCCACCGCCGCTTCGGCCGCCGCCACGGTGTAGACTATGATGGCGAACACCTGCCCAGCCATCGCATCCGGTCTGACGTATCGCCAAAAGGCCACCAGATTGATATTAACGGCGTTGAGCATCAACTCGATACTCATAAGAATCGCCACCGCGTTCCGTCGTGAGAGCACGCCGTACAGCCCCATGCAGAACAGGGCCGCGGCCAGGAGCAGATACCAGGTCAATGGAACGCTCATAAGCAACTCCTTCCCCTTACTTTTCCCGGGCGATGACGATGGCCCCCACCAGCGCCACCAGCAGCAACACGGACGCCGCCTCGAACGGCAGCGCATAAGTCGTTACCAACGCCTCGCCCAGCGCGGCAACGGGATCGGTCGGCAGGCCAGCGCTGCTCACCGGCCAGTGGTTCCCCACACGGAAGGCCAGCATATAGCCAATCACCCCGAACAGAGCCAGCGCCACCAGTGCCGAGATGACCCATTGGGTGTTGCGCTGCACCACCTCGCGGTCCATCACCCGGTGGGTGAGCATGATAGCAAAGATGATCAGAATAGAAATAGCCCCCACATAGATCAACACCTGAACCACCGCCAGGAACCCGGCGTTGAGCAAGGCATACAATCCCGCCACGCCAAAGAAGGAAAGCACCAACCCCAACGCCGCCCGATAGAGATTGCGATTGGTGATGACGATCCAGGCCCCGACGAGAGTGATGGCACTCAAGACGATAAAGACGCCATGTTCTACGCTCATAGCTACCCCTTGATCGATGAAAAATGACAAATGGGCAAATGACAAACCCTAAATCACAATCCTTATCTGACGCCGGCGACGGCCTTCAGAGTGACACTGCGGCTGCGGCGGGCAGCCCAGGCGACAACAAAGAGAGTAACGGCAAGGAGGGCCAAGCTGCTGCCCAGCAAGGCCACCGCCCGTGCCAGCGTCCCGGCATCCACCAACAGCTTGTCCACCAGGCCAACCACCATGAGGTTAACCAGGGCCAACGGCACCAGGAACTTCCAGGCAAAGTTCAGCATGTGGTCAATGCGGAAACGGGGCCAACTACCGCGCGCCCAGATAAAGAAAAAGACGACGGCAAAGACCTTGATGAAAAACCAAAGCCAGGTCGGCAAGACAGGGCCTTTCCAACCGCTAAGAAAGAGCGTCGTGACGATGCCAGCGATGGCAAACATGTTGATGTACTCGGCCAGGAAAAAGAGGGCAAACTTCATGCCGCTGTACTCAATGAAATACCCTGCTACGATCTCCGAGTCCGCCTCCAACAGGTCGAAAGGCGAACGACCCAACTCGGCCATACAGGCTGCCATGTAGATGATAAAAGCTACCGGCATGAGAATGGCGTTGGGAATTGGTTGACTCTCAACAATATCCACCAGCGACATGGACCCAGTGAGCAGAACCACCGGCACCATGGCTAACACCATCGGAATCTCATAGCTGACCAACTGAGCGATTACTCGAAAAGTGCTCAACAAGCCATATTTGTTATTGGAGGCCCATCCGGCGGTCATAACGGCGATGCCCGTCACCGAGCCAATCGCCACCACGTACAACACACCCACGTTGAGATTGCTGCCCTGCATCCCCCGACCAAGAGGGAGCACCGCCAGGAGCAACACCGCCGGGATCATCATCAGCACCGGGGCCAGATTGAACAACAGTTGGTCGGCATTAGCCGGGATAATGTCCTCTTTGGTGAGCATCTTGATGGCATCGGCCACCGCCTGAAAAATGCCCCACGGGCCCCAGCGGTTAGGCCCGATCCGGTCCTGCAGGCGGGCGAATACCTTGCGCTCCATGTAGGTCAGAATCAGCACCATGACGACGCCCAACAGCGCCAGGATGAGCCCCCCTATCAGGCCATTGATTGCCGTCACGACCCCACCGGGCAAAGACAAAGTGTCCGACAGCAAGTTTGTCCACCATTGTCCAATATTGATAAGGAGATCATCAAGAATATTCATACGTCTTCTCCCATGTCTCAGCCACGATCAGATACTACACGACCGGACGCGCTACAGCATGCCACACAGGTCATAGCGCGTCCAAGTACTCGGTAACGAGTAAGAAGGTCATCGCCTTTGCGACCAGGAGCCAATTCCTATATCCATTCGAGAGCGCCCTTGCGCCAGGCGTAAGCAAGCCCCACCATTAGAATGGCGAGAAAGACAAACATCTCAACCAGGGCAAAAAGCCCCAGCCTGTTGTAGGCCACCGCCCAGGGGTACAAAAAAATGGTCTCGATGTCAAAGACGACAAAGACCAGGGCAAATAGGTAATACTGCACCCTGAACTGGATCCACGTGTCGCCATAGGTCTCAAGACCACACTCGTAAGTTTGAGATTTAATGGGGTTAGGTTTTTTGGGGCGGAGAACCCATGCCAGGCCAAGGGCGATTAAGGGGAAAACCACGGCCACAATGACAAAAAGGCCAATCAGAGCGAAAGAATTGGTTGGTTCCATTTCTCTCCTATCTCCTCGTAAAGTCTGGGGCAACGGCGGGTATTATAACATAGTTTCCAGGAAAGCGCAACGTCTCCAAAAGCTTTTTGCACAATCTTGAGGTTCTGTGGTATACTTGTACAACTCGCACGATTCACCGGTCACACATTCGAGGAGTGCAGCGTTCTCTGACGTGGGCACCTTTGGTTGAGGATGGCATTGCGTTCTCTTCGTCGTTCCTCAGACTCAACAGAGAGTACATCCGCAAAAAGCCAGCAAAGAGAGAGCCTGTGGCTTTCTTTCTTGCTGGTTTATGCTCTCGTTCGGGGATTGATCCAGATAGCGGTTGTACCTCCCTGGCAACACTACGATGAGCCCACCCACTTTGAGTACGCCTGGCTGCTCGCTAACCGCCAGGCGTTGCCGCAGACAGGGGATTACGATCAGGTCATGCGGCGTGAGGTCGTGGCCTCAATGCTGGATCACGACTTTTACCGCGGCCTCGACTACCACCCCAATCTGCTCTCAGACGCGCCAATCAGGATTGGCTATCCGCAAGTGGGGGACCCTCCCTTCTATTACCTGCTGGTGGCTCTACCCCTCCGTCTTGTGCGCCATACCGACGTTACCTCTCAACTTTACGTTGCCCGTTCGGTCTCCCTGGTCTTGTATATGCTCAGCATCTGGATCGCAAGTCGGTTGGTGAGGGAGCTAGTGACGCCGGGGCATCCGCTGCGCTGGGCCGTGCCGGGGATGTTGGCTCTCGTGCCAGCTTACACCGACTTGATGACAGCGGTGAACAACGACGTGGGAGCGGTAGTTGTTTTCTCTCTTTTCTCATGGGGGGCAGCGCGGATAATTATACAGGGAGTGTCGCTTCCCCGTCTGGGTTGGGTGGTGGGGACGGCGGCGCTGTGTGTCTGGACCAAGAACACTGCCATGTTAGCGGCGCTGCTGGCTCCCCTGGTGCTCGCGCTGTCCTTCGTCCGCCGGCCCTGGAAGCGGTGGGAGTGGGCTGGTCTCCTGGGGATTGGCCTGCTGCTGGCAGGAGCGGTCTTTTCCTGGGGCGATGCGGCACTGTGGTATCGAGGGCGGGGCACAGTTCAGAAAATGCCAACTCGTCAAGGTGTGACAGGAGTCCCTCTGGGGCGACAGGCTCTGGTAGTGGAAACAACCTCCGAGGAGCCGGGAAGACAGGTAATACAACCGTTGCTGCGGAAGGATGTGCATGCACTACAGGAACAGACGGTCACAGTGGGGGCCTGGATGTGGGCGACGCAGCCAGTACGCGCCCGCTCACCAATGGTGTACGATGGGAAGCAACGCTCCTGGCAAACCGCGGAACTGGGATCAACCCCCGCCTTCCACGCCATCACGGCAACCATCGCCGCCGACGCAGAGCTGGTTGAGGTAATCTTGCACCCCTGGCTGGATAGGGAACAGGATGAAGCAATCACCGTCTATTACGATGGTGTGGTGCTGGCGGAGGGGGAATGGCCGCTGAACCGCGCTCCGGTCTTTAATGACTCCAAGGGCCAAGAGGGAACATGGGGAGGACGGACATTCGTCAACCGACTGCGGAATGGCTCGGCCGAGAGCGCATGGCCTCGGGTTCGCCCTTGGGTGGAAAAGAGCTTGGGCCAGTTCATACCCTGGCCTCATTCACCGACGCTGTTCCTGGCCTCGGCGCTGGATTGGCAGCGCACGAGGTGGGTCTACCGAGCGTCGGGGGTTAATCTGCTACAGAGCTTCTGGGCCCGCTTCGCGTGGAACCACATCGGCCTGCCCGAGGGGTGGTACTGGGGCCTGGGAGTGGTCACGACGTTGGGGACAATTGGGGCGATGGTAGGGTTGGCACGCCTGTGGCGCTCCAAGAGATCGCTGTTTGTGAAACGGGCCGTGAGATTGCTGGCTGTGGCCGGGTTACTGGTGTGGAGCTACACACTCTCGCGGTCTCATCCCGTGTTGCTTTCACAAGGAAACCTGGTCTTCATTCCCGGTGCCCGCTATGCCTATCCGGTCATCATCTCCACTGTCCTGGCGTTGATGGGCGGCTGGCTGTCGCTGGCACCTCAGAGGGTACAAAAGTGGGCTGTTACCTGCCTTCTGGTTGGCGTGGCCCTGCTGGACATGGTTTCCCTGACTACAATCGCCGTCTTTTACTACGGGAGATAACGATTTGTCTCTCGTATTCTCTTGACGAGTCTTTTCAGGCATTCTCCACCTTTGAGGTTTCGCTGATCGCCCTTTACCTTTCGAGTGCTCTATTCACCGCCGCCTTTTTACACGGATTCGATTCAGGTTGCCTTTTGACTGGGTATTGATTATAATAGTGGCAATGTTCCTGCAAATCATCTTTCACCTATGGTTTGCCAGATCTGATGCTAGCGAACCCTTCAGCAGGGTTACGGCGGGTTCCTAGCCTATCTATCTGTTCAGTGCGAGACTGTCAAGACGACTGCAAAACAAGACTTGAACCATACAACAAGGAGGCAAAAATTGCTTAGAAATCATCTATTTCGACCGCTAATTGTCATAAGCGTAGCGGGAGGACTGCTGATTCTCACCTGGCTTTTGGTACAGGCAAACAGCGTACCTGTGGTGGAGCCGAACGAGACGTTCAAGGAGAATGACGAAGCCTCTTCCTTTGCCCTGCAAGTCACCGAGCCAGTGACAGTGTACCTCCCGCTGGTGGGACGGAACTTCCCCCCCCCCCGCGACAATTTTGGGTACAGATGTACGGCATCAACAACTCCCGCGGATTGACCCGGGCCATCGAGTCGGAAGTGTACTGGGTACGATTCGCCGCCTTTCAGTGGGACGAGATCGAACCGGTACGCACCTATCCGAATCCCACCTATCACTGGGAAGTGGTAGACGAGGACAGCCTGCGCAATGCAGCGGACAACGGGATGGAAGTCATCTCGGTCATTCAGTTTGCCCCCGACTGGGCGCAGAAATACCCTGGTTCTTACTGCGGGCCTATCAAGGAAGACGCATTGGACGAGTTTGCCCAGTTTCTGCAAGAGTTGGTGAGTCGCTATAGTGCGCCCCCATACAATGTAAGTTATTGGGAACTGGGAAACGAGCCAGACGCTCCCATGGGATACAGCCGCAGCATATTCGGCTGCTGGGGGGAGGTGGGAGATACCTACTATGGGGGTAGATACTACGCCCAGATGCTCCAGCAAGCCTATCCGGCCATCAAAGCGGCGGATCCCCAGGCCCAGGTACTCATTGGGGGGTTGCTGCTAGATCGTCCTTCTGGAGGATCAGATAATAGTCCGCGCTTTATGGAGGGGATTCTTGTGGGAAATGGAGGGTCTTTCTTTGACATCGTCAGTTTTCACGGTTATCCGCCCTACGATGGGTCACTCCAGAGGGATGAACACTACGATGTATGGGAGAGCCGGGGAGGCGTCGTTTTAGGCAAAATAGACTTCCTGCGCGAGGTCATTACTGCCTATGGCGTCGACAAGCCGCTGATGCTTACCGAGGGCTCGTTGACCTGTCCAGAGTGGAGACCCGACCTGTGCAATCCTCCAGATACCGCTTTCTATGAAGCCCAGGCAGATTATGTGGTCTGGCTGTTCGTTCGCAACTGGGCAGAGGGCCTGCTAGGCACGATCTGGTACCAGTTCGAAGGGCAGGGGGAATGGCGTTATAGTAGTATGCTAGGTTCTGTCCAGAATCCTAGACCAGCGTACTATACCTTCGATTTCTTGACTGAGGAATTAGGTGGTGCCTCTTACAAAGGTCTAGTGACCCGATATTCTGCCCTACGAGGGTACGAGTTCTCCGCACCAGGAAGGCGCATATGGGTGTTGTGGGCCCCTGATGAGCAGTTGCATACCATCACATTGCCCTCCGCTACGTTGGAGGTCGTGTACGACAAGTATGGCAACGACATTACTCCTACAGGAAGCAGTATCTCAGTGAACAGCCCCATCTATGTGGAGTTGACGCCTTGACATCACCGCTACTTGTTGGCTCTCTGTGGGCATTGTTCCTGCCAGGAGTCTACCTGGCATTGCCTCGCCTTCTGCCACGGGGCGAGATGCCTGCGCAGCACCTGGTTGTTCAATGCACATAAACCGACTCTTGCCATGGCCTCGAGCCGATTGGTTCATCATCATGCCAGCGAGTCTGCCGGCGTGGCTGGTGATGGTGGGGTGGGCAGGAAGGCGATTGTTCAGAGGGAGGAAGCTGGCGTGAGTTTCGCGGGATATGCTGCCATGTCACAGAGGATCCTGATCTTGCTTCTCGTTTTTCTGATGATCAGAGATAGCTCCCTCGCACAGGGGGTCTCTGCTGCTGGTACGTTACCGCAAGAGAGGGACACCGTGCCAGGCGGCGTTTCGCTCTCCTGTGAACAGCCAGGATGGTTTCCCGACGAGTTTGGCCTGAAGGACCATACCGTCTTCTGGTACAGTGGGTTATACTACATCGCTTCCATCTACCTGGGAGAGGATGGCATCGAAGATCGGTTCGCGTATGCATCCTCCCCTGACCTGTGCCAGTGGAATGACTTGGGGGGCATCTTGAGGGAGCGGCCCTCTGGAGACTGGGATGAATTCCGCATTTGGGCACCTTACGTCTATGAAGAAGAAGGTGTGTATTATATGTTCTACACTGGCGTAACCCATGCCATTGCTCAAAGCATCATGCTGGCCACCAGCACCAACCCGGCCGATCCAGGTTCCTGGGAGCGACAAGGAGTTGTGCTTCAACCCAGTCATGCTGGGAGTGTCTGGGGTGGGGTCGATACCTGGTCAGATTGCCGAGATCCGACCGTGATGAAGCTCGGTGATCTATACTACCTGTACTATACTGGCCAGGATACAGACGGAGGAATCGTAGGGCTGGCTACTGCCCCATCGCTTTCGGGTCCCTGGATTGATTGGGGTACGATTATGACAGCGCCGGCTTCCATGCCGGAGAGTCCTACAGTCGCTTTCTACGATTCGTTTTATTACTTGTTCTACAATGACGCCGGTAGCGCTGGCTTGGGTGAGGTTTTTCGTTATGGGCCAACGCCTGCCGGCCCATGGAGCGAAGCCCTTAGCTTCCACCCCGGCTGGGCCCACGAGGTCTGGACGGGGCAAGATGGAAAGTTCTACACCTCCTTCCTCACAAACTATACAATTACCATACGTCGCCTGACCTGGGACGACTTTTACTATCCATCCCGTCCTTTTATTGGTGAAGCGGTTCATCACGTACTTGTGCCATTGGTGCTGCGGTGAGACTCTGGGCGAAGACATGGAGGGATCTGCTAACCCCACCACTAGTGAGCGGGATTACCTTGATAAACTGCTTCGAACCCAAACCGCAAGTTTGACAACAACCGTGAATGACGGTATAATCGCTGTGTTATGCAGTGGGGTGAGTTATCGTCGAACCCAATATAACCTTTCTGAGCCGACCAGTTTCCCACTTGAACTTTCTATCAGGGCTCTGGTCGGCCTTGTCGTGTTACCCCACTCCTGAACCATATTCAAACTGGCAGAAGGAGACCCGTGCTATGAAAGCAAACGATCAGAGTTCTCGCAGGTTACTAGGGCCCCTCGTGGCCCTGCTGCTCCTGGTAGGGACGGTGGTGACGGCGATGCCCAGCACGCCGACGTTGGCTGGGCCGCCAGATCCGCCAATTCCCCAACCAGAGCCGTTTTATATCCGTCTGGAGCAACCATTGGCTGGCCTGGATGTGGCGGTGGAGCCCCTCTCCGGGCCGATTCACACTGCTGTTGAGCCGGGCGAGTGGTACAATTTGATAGCCGAGGAATTTGACCAAGATCCCGCTACCAATCCCTTCCCACCGCAAGGGTGGGAGGTGCAAACAACCACCGAGCCTGGCTGGGCCAGGCGCGACGAGCAGTGGGTGAGTGATGGGGACTACGGGGGCTTTAGCGCCGGTGTGGTAATGACCACCACCGGCACGCCGAACACCTGGCTGTTCTACGGCGGCGATGCTGGCACGGGCATCTCCCTGGAGGACGTGGCCGATGCAAAACTCGATTTCAAATACTGGCTCAATACCGAGTACACTATAGATGATGAAGCCGTCTACTTTGGCTGGGCAGCCTCGTCAGATGGGCAGAACTTTTACGGCGCGCGCATCAGTGGCCGGGTAGGTGCCTGGCTCACAGGTGTTCTGGACATGCAGCAATACATCGGCGACGATTCGGTGTGGATCGCCTTCTTCGTTATAGGTGAGGCTACAGCGGGAGAACAGCACGTCTATGTGGACAATGTGAGAGTGCGGGGCAAGGAGCCGTATGAGGTGTACCTCCCAACGATTATGAACAACTACGAGCCGCCACCCACGATTTTTACCTTCACCGATGACTTTAGCGACCTCAACAGCGGCTGGCCGCACATCCTTCAATGGGGATCCTCCTACGAAGAACAGGGCTACATCACAGGTTACACCGACAAGTTTGTGGCCGACTATCCCAACGATTACACCATCGTAGGCGGGGCCTGTCGCCGGCCTAAGACCTACTTTATGCGCAACGGCGAGTGGGCGGAACGCATCATCGCCAAGCCAGGCTTGATGGCCGGCAGCCAGTTTGTCATGGAGGTGGACATCGCCTATTGTGATGATGCGCTTTTCGCTTCAACGGGCCTGGTCTTTGGCCTCAACGACAGCCATACCGAGTTCTACCGGGTCATTCTGATCTACGACCCAGGAGGTGGCGGTACGCTCAAATATGCCGTCTGGCGGGACTCGAAGATTTTGGTGAGCACAAGTCCATCGAGCTACCTCAATGGGGGATACAACACCAATCGTGTCAAGGTTGTCCGCGACGGTTGTAATATTTCGCTTTACTTTAACAATCACCTCGAGTGGTCCAAGTCCGACGAGTGCCATTACATGGATCAACGACAAGTGGGGCTTTTCCACGACAGGTTTCCCGGCCACGGCAAGACCGGCGCCACATTGGACAACTTTCGGCTGGAGGGGGCGATGTACGCCACCGGCAACAGCCAGCAGATAGTGGTATGGACAACGGAAAGCTGGCCGGCCGAGAGAGCCCTCGAAGGCGTTGATTACGTGAAATGGCACGCCAGGGGTCATTGAGGTGAGGTCGTGTCTTCTCAGAATGCCCTTGATCTAACCATCGTCGTCCCCGTCTTTAACGAAGAGGAGAACCTGGAGCCTTTGTTCGTTCAGTTGCTCAGGG
>CAYVPU010000051.1:0-7364 GCA_964453885.1 uncultured Anaerolineae bacterium
ACTTCTCTTGCCCGACTGTCTGTTGCCGGGCCGTCGCGGTTTGTCCAAAGTCCAAATAGCTGCCCCGCCTTTGCAACGCGAACCTTCTGCCCGTGCAAATGCGCGTACTGTTCTGGATGGATCTCTTCCAGAATCATATGGGTGGCCGTGGCATTGTCAACCGTCGAAACGGTGATCACGCTGTCTCCCTCCTTGGTACGTGCTAATCTGATTATACCATCCCTGACAAGCTGTGTCAATGTCTCAATGGAAACGCCGTATTTTCTGGCTGCTCCTTTCAGGGAGATGTAGGTTTCGAGTTGGGTAGACATCCGGGCCTCCTTCCACGCAAGAACTCTCGTTCCCTAAAACGGGAGTTTCCTCGCCGCCGGGAAACTCCCGCTCACTTTGGCGCGCCCGGAGGGACTCGAACCCCCAGCCTGCTGATTCGAAGTCAGACGCTCTGTCCATTGAGCTACGGGCGCGGACGGCGTTATTATACTCTATCGGCACGCACCGGTCAAATTTGCCGGACTCTTCCCGTACATCATTAGTTCTGCCGCTGACCTCCTTGGCGTCCATCCACGCACACTTGATCTGTACGAGAACAAGGGTCTGATCGCCCCCGCCCGCAGAGGAAACCATCGCTTCTACTCGGCCAACGACGTGCAGTGGATCCACACCATCCGCTTGTCTTCTTGCCAATTCACTCGTTCGGTTGTATAATGTTGGCGTTCGCAGGTATCCCATGGCAGCGCAATGCCGCGTGCTTTTCGTCATCGCGTCAGGCCAGGTTCAAAGGAGAATCAGCGTGGTTCAGAGAGAAAAAATTGGAGCTGTCCTGGTTGTCGGTGCAGGTGTAGGTGGCATGAGGGCCGCCATTGACCTGGCCGACAGTGGCATGAAGGTCTATCTGGTCGAGCAATCGCCCAGTGTGGGCGGTGTGGTGGCCCAACTTGGTTACATGTTCCCCACCCACGACTGCGTGCTCTGCCGAGGCACTTCTGACCACGGCTACGGCTGCACCCGTCCTGCCATCACTCCCTGGCTGCTGGACTTTAGCCTTCACTCTTCCGTCGAGTTGATGACCCTCTCTGAGATCGTATCGGTCAGCGGCCAGCCTGGCCACTTTGTGGCCACCGTACGACACAAACCCCGCTACGTGGACATCCGCCACTGCATCAACTGCAACAAATGCGCCGAGATTTGCCCGATCGAGTTGCCCGATCCATTCCAGTTGGGGCTTTCCACACGCAAGGCGGCCTACAAAGTGGCTGCCCGCTCGGCCCCCGATGCCTACGTCATTGAGCGCGGTGACTATTGCGACGACTGCCGCAAATGTGCTCCCGTCTGTCCAACCGGCGCTATTGACCTGGACGAGCAAGAATGGTACGAAGACCTTCACGTGGGCGCGATTATCCTGACCGTGGGCTACAAGGTGCATGATCCCACCGGAGAGGTAGAATACGGCTACGGACGTTATCCCAACGTCATCACCAGCCTGGAGTACGAGCGCCGTGCCAGCCGCTCCGGCCCCACCGAGGGGCTCATCCGCCGCCCCTCCGACGATAAACCGCCCCGCAAGATCGCCTGGATTCAGTGTGTCGGCTCTCGCAATCAGGAACACCCCTACTGTTCGTCCATCTGCTGCATGTACGCCACCAAAGAGGCCATGTTGGCCAAGCAGCGATTGCCCGGTGTGGATACACAGATCTTTGTCATGGACTCGCGCGCCTTTTCCAAAGAGTACAGCGCCTACACGCGCCGTGCCGAGGACGTGTTCAACGTTGGCTTTGTCCGCAGCCGCATCTCGATCATTCACCAAGACCCAGAGACCAACGACCTCATCATCCGCTACCAGACCGACGATGGCATCCTGAAAGAGGATCGCTTTGATATGGTGGTGCTCTCTGTGGGCAGCGAACCGCCAGCCCAGTCGAAAGAACTGGCCGAGATGCTCGACATCGAGCTGAACGAGTACGGCTTCTGCAAGACGGAAAAGTTCGAGCCGGTAGATACAACCCGACCCGGCATCTATGTAGCCGGCGCTTTTAGCATGCCCAAGGAAATCACCGAGTCTATAATTGACGCCAGCGGCGCGGTGGCGCAGGCCATCCAACTCCTCTCCGGCACGCAGCACTCGCTGGACGAGCCTGTCACTTACCCCATCGAACGGGACGTGTCGGGCGAGCGCCCCCGGGTAGGCATCTTTGCCTGCCGTTGCGGGGGCGAAGTCTCGGATGTGATTGACCTGCCGGACGTCATAGATTATGCCCGCACCCTGCCCGATGTGGTCTATGCCGGTCAACTCTCCTTTGGCTGCCAGGAAGACGGGCTGGCCGAGATCAAACGCATCATCCGCGAAAAAGGTATCAACCGGCTGGTAGTGGGCGCCTGCACGCCCCGCACCCACGAGGCGCTGTTCCAGGATCTTTTGCGCCGCGTCCGGCTGAACCCTCATCTGCTAGAGTTCGTTAGCCTGCGCGAAAGCTGCACCTGGGTACATTACGACAACCCGGCCGGCGCAACCCGCAAAGCCAAAGAGTTGCTCCGCTTCGGCGTGGCCCGGGCGCGGCAACTGAAGTCGATTCACAAAATAGAGATGGATCAAAACCAGCGCGCCCTGGTGTTGGGTGGTGGTGTGGCGGGCCTCACGGCAGCGCTGACCATCGCCGAGCAGGGTTACGATGTGTTTCTCGTCGAAAAAGAGCGCGTGCTGGGCGGCAACGTCCGCAACCTGCACTACACCGCCGAGGGTGACAATCCTCACCAGATGTTGCGCAATCTCACCAAGCGCGTGGAAAGCCACGAGCGGATCGCCGTCTACAAAGAGACTGAAATGGCCAAGTTCCGGGGCATCAAAGGCAACTTTGTTTCTACGCTGCGCGGTGCGCGCAATGGGAATGGCAAGCGCGAAGAATGGGAGGTGACCCACGGCGTGACGATCCTGGCCACCGGAGCCAAAGAGTTTCACGGCCCCGTCTATTTCCTGGGCCAGGACAGCCGCGTCGTCACCCAGTTAGAACTGGAGCAGACCATCGCCGAGCACGCCGAAGAGATCAACAAGCTAAAGAGCGTGACCATGATCCAGTGCGTGGGGCCGTGGAACCTTGATGGTAGTGACCTGGAATTCTATTGCAGCCGCACCTGCTGTACTAATACCCTGAAAAACGCCATCCGCATCAAGATCATCAACCCGGCCTGCCAGGTGGTGGTGCTTTACAAAGAGCTGATGACCTACGGCTTCCGCGAGATATACTACACCCAAGCCCGCGAGCGGGGCGTGCTCTTTGTGCGCTACGACGACGATAGCCCACCCACTGTCTATGTGGAAGAGGGCAAGCTCAAGATCAAGATACAGGATCACGTCCTGCTCCAGGACATCATCCTGTCGCCCGATCTGCTGGCCCTGAGCATGGCCACCGTGCCGGCCGAAACCAACACGCAACTGGCCGAGATGTTTGGCGTGCCGCTCTCGACCGAGGGCTTTTTCATGGAGGACAACCTCAAGCTGCGGCCCATGGACTTTACCCGCGAGGGCATCTTTCTCTGTGGCGCGGCGCATTATCCCAAGTTCTCTGAAGAAGCCATCGCTCACGCGCTAGCCACCTCGGCGCGGGCCATGACCATCGTGGACCAGGAGAAACTGGAAGCGACTATCAAGTTCGCTGTGGTAGATCAGAGCAAATGCGTCGGCTGCCTGACCTGCGTCCGCACCTGCCCCTTCCAGATCCCCAAGATGGATCCCGGCGCAGTAGGCGTGGGGGCCATCGTCGGCGCGGCCTACATCGAACCAACGCTCTGCACCGGCTGTGGCACCTGCACCAGCGAATGTCCGGCCAACGCCATACAACTGCTTCACTACCACAATGATCAGATCATGGTGCCCGATACGCCTGTCCTGGGGCAGTGGCTCATCACCTAAACGGACAACCTGGGTAGCCGTGCCTTCCAGTGCGACAAGCTGCGCGGTATGGAAACCGCGACTACTAAACCTGGAGACGTTTTAATGAACGATACCATCAGCGAGAACGGCTTCGAACCGGAAATCACGGCCTTTACCTGCATCTATTGTGGCTCGATGGCCGGTGACTCGGCCGGGTTTGAGCGCCTCACCTACCCGGCCAGCGTCAAGGTCATTCGGCTGCCCTGCACTGGCAAGGTGGACGTGGAATACATCCTGAAGGCCTTTGAGCAAGGGGCCGACGGCGTCTACATTATGGCCTGTCCCATCGGCAACTGTCACCACGAGCAAGGGAACATCCGCGCTACCAAGCGCGTGGAATACGTCAAAAGACTGCTGGACGACATCGGCCTGGGACGTGAACGTATAGGCATCTATTACGTCTCTGGCGGACAGGGACATGCCTTTGCCAACGCCGCCCGCGAAATGACGGCCCGCGTCCGCAGAATGGGGCCAAATCCGGTCAAAAAGTTGGAAGGTTGAAGGGTTAGAAGGTTGGACTCTTGACCACCCCCGACCTTGGAACCTTTAGACCTTCGAACCTGATAACCTTTAACCCCTGGAGAGGGTGATAACGATGGCGAATAACTTGAAGCCCATCGGCGCAGCGATGGTCGTTGGCGGTGGCATCGCCGGTGTGCAGGCTGCCCTGGACATGGCCAACTCGGGGATCAAGGTCTACCTGGTGGAGCAATCAACGGCCATCGGTGGCAAGATGGTCCAACTGGACAAGACCTTCCCTACCAACGACTGCGCCATGTGTATCAGTTCACCCAAGCTGGTGGATGCTGGTCGCCATCCCAACATCGAACTACTGACCAACGCCGACATAGTGCGCTTGGAGGGCGAGGCTGGCCATTTCACGGCGACGGTTCGCCTCCACCCCCGGTACATTGACCTCGACAAGTGTACCAGTTGCGGCGATTGCGCCGACGTCTGCCCCATTGTCCTGCCCAACCCGTTCAACGCCTACCTGGACAATCGTCACGCGGCCTACAAGCTTTACCCCCAGGGAGTGCCCAATGCCTATGCCATCTCCAAGCTGGGCATTTCCCCCTGCCGGGACGCCTGCCCCGCCCACCAG
Source organism: uncultured Anaerolineae bacterium (assembly GCA_964453885.1). Classification (GTDB taxonomy): domain Bacteria; phylum Chloroflexota; class Anaerolineae; order CAYNKW01; family CAYNKW01; genus CAYNKW01. Next base: position 5,028 of record CAYVPU010000051.1, read on the forward strand.
CGCGCCCAGGGATACATCGCCCTGATCCGCGAGGGTCGCTACGAGGATGCCATTCGCGTCATCAAGGAAGACAACCCCTTCCCCGGCATCTGCGGACGCATTTGTAACCACCGTTGCGAGGATGCCTGCAACCGGGGCAAGGTGGACGAGCCCATCGCCATCGCTTCGCTCAAGCGATTCGTCACCGACATGGTCTATGCTGAACCGCGCCAACCCGTCGAACCGGCACCGCGCACCCGCGAGGAGCGCATAGCGGTCGTCGGAGCAGGGCCGGCCGGCCTGACCTGCGCCCAGGATCTGGTCAAACTGGGCTACGGCGTCACCGTGTACGAGGCCTTGCCGGTGGCCGGCGGCATGTTGCGCGTGGGCGTGCCCGAGTTCCGTCTGCCTTCCCGTATCGTGGACCGTGAGGTACAGGACATCATAGACCTGGGGGTAGAACTGCACCTGAATCACCGTGTGGAAAACCTGGACAACCTCTTTGACAAAGGATACGACGCCGTCTTCCTGGCCGTCGGAGCCCACGAGGGACGCAAACTGCGCATTCCCGGCTCTGACTTGGAAGGATCAATGATCGCGATCCACCTGCTGCGCGACGTCCGCCTGGGCTGGCCGGTAGAAATAGGAGACCGAGTCGTCGTCATTGGTGGGGGTAGTGTGGCCCTGGACGCCGCCCGCATTGCCGTTCGTCTGGGTGCGACCCAGGTGCAGCTCACCTGCCTGGAGAACCTCGAACAGATGCCGTGCCACCCCTGGGAGATCGAGGAGGCCAGGGCTGAAGGCATAGAAATCTTGCCCGCGCGTACCACCCTCGAGATCGTTGCGAACAATGGCCGTGTTGGCGGGGTGCGCTCTGTCCAGATCATCTTTCGAGGTTTCCTCCCCGGTGGCCGGCCTGATATGGATATCATTCCGGGAACCGAGCACGTGCTGCCGGCCGACACTGTCGTTTTTGCCATCGGCCAGGCAGCAGGTCTCGCTCTTATCCCACCGGACACGCGCGTCGAGGTAACTCGAGGTCAGATGATTGATGCCGACCTGAGTACGATGGCGACCAGCCGGCCGGGGCTCTTTGCCGCCGGTGACGCTGTCACTGGCACCGGCTTTGTCATTGAAGCGGTGGCGGCCGGACACCGCGCTGCCGAGTCTATCCACCGCTATCTTGAGGGGGAGGAAGATCTGGCGGGGCCACCCAAGCCAGAACTCCCCGTCGTCGAGCTTACCGAGGAGGAATTGGCCGAGCGCAAGGCCCGGGGGGAAATCAAGGGCACGGGCCGCGTTCCCATGCCGGCTCTGCCTCTGGAGCAACGTTTCCGCAAGGATGCGGACAGCGGAGAGTTCGCCGAGGTGGAACGTGGCTATACCCCCGAACTCGCTGCGGAGGAGGCGGCCCGTTGCCTGCAGTGTGGCCTCTGCTCCGAGTGCCTTTCCTGCGTCTATACCTGCCAGGCCGATGCGATCAACCACGACGACATTGAGCAAGAAAAGACGCTGGAAGTCAGTGCAGTGGTGCTGGCCCCCGGCTACAAGCTCTACGATGCGAGCCAGTCGCCAGAGTGGGGCTACGGGCGCTATGCCAACGTCGTCACGGCCATGGAGTTCGAGCGGATGCTCAGCGCCTCTGGGCCGACCCTGGGGCACATCAAGCGTCCGTCCGACGGCGCGGAGCCAAAGCGCATCGCCTTCCTGCAATGCGTTGGTTCGCGAGACCAGGAACATCCCTATTGCTCGTCGGTATGCTGCATGTACGCCACCAAAGAAGCCATGCTGGCCATGGAACACGTGCCCGGCGTCGAGGTTCACATTTTCCAGATGGACATGCGCGCCTTTGGCAAGAACTTTGACGCCTATTACCGCCGAGGGCAGGAACTGGGCATCGTCTATCACAACTGCCGCCTTTCCGTGGTGAGCCAAGACCCGGAGACAAAAGAAATCATCTTCAGATACCAGGCCGACGACGGCGCACTAGTTGAAGGCCGATTCGACATCCTGGTGCTCTCGGTCGGCCTGGAGCCGCCGGAGAACGTGGCCGCGCTGGCCGAAACAACTGGCATCGGCCTGAACGAGCACGGATTTGCGCTGCGCGAACCGTTCCATCCCGTGGAGACCTCCCGCGAGGGCGTCTTTGTCTGCGGCGCGTTTGCCGAACCCAAAGACATCCCTGACAGCGTCGTCGAGGCCGGCGGCGCGGCGGCTTCGGCCCTGACCGTGATCGGCGAGTCGCGGGGTACATTGGTTGAGCCGCCGAGCTTTCCACCCGAAATCAAGGTCACGATGGACGATGAGCCGCGCATCGGCTGCTTTGTATGCAGTTGCGGCAGCAACATCGCCGGCGTG
>CAYVPU010000051.1:7464-16522 GCA_964453885.1 uncultured Anaerolineae bacterium
TGAGCCGCGCATCGGCTGCTTTGTATGCAGTTGCGGCAGCAACATCGCCGGCGTGATAGATGTGGCCGATGTGACCGAGTATGCTGCCCACCTGCCGAACATCGTCCACGCCGAGAACACGATTTACACCTGTTCTGCCGACTCGCTCAAATTGATCCAGGAGCGCATTGAGGAACATGGTCTAAACCGCGTCATCGTCGCCTCGTGCACGCCGCGCACCCACGAGCCGATCTTTCGCGAGACGATTCGCGGCGCGGGCCTGAATCCTTATCTCTTTGAAATGGCCAACATCCGCGACCAGGGGAGCTGGGTGCACAGCCGGGAGCCGGACAAGGCGACCGACAAGGCTAAAGACCTGGTGCGAATGGCCGTAGCTCGCTCCCGGCTGATCTTCCCGCTCCACACCGAGCCGCAGGCCTTCAACCACGACGCGCTGATCATCGGCGGCGGCGTGGCCGGCCTGACGGCTGCCCTCAACCTGGCCGACCAGGGCTACCAGGTGTACCTGGTGGAGCAGCAGGCAGAACTGGGCGGGCGGGCGCGCCAGATTTACCATAATGCCCTGGGCGGTGACCCGCAAGCCTTCCTGGCCGAACTGGTGGCCCGTGTGCAGGCCCACCAGCGCATCGAGGTGCTGACCACCCACGAGGTGGTGAAGCACAAAGGTTACGTGGGCAATTTCCAGACCACGGTGCAAGAGACCGGCGACCCGCGCCAGCGGCTTATCGAGCACGGCGTGACCATCGTGGCCACCGGCGCGGAGGAGTACGCTGGTCCCGCCTATGGCCTGGGGACGCACCCACAAATCATGAGCCAGGGGGACCTGGAGGGCCACATCGCCGATGATTCCCTGGACCCGGCGGCCCTTAAACAGGTGGTAATGATCCAATGCGTCGGCCCGTGGGACGAGCCCTCGGCGAACGGCGACGCGCCGGAATTCTATTGCAGCCGCGTCTGCTGCACCACAGCCATAAAGAACGCGCTCAAGCTCAAGGAACTCAACCCAGATGTAAAGGTCCACGTGCTGTGCAAGGATATTCGCACCTATGGCTTCCGCGAGCAACTCTACACCGAGGCACGAGAAAAGGGCGTCACCTTCATCCGCTTTGACGACGCCCACAAGCCGCAGGTGGAGCAGCAGAACGGCCACGTGCGCGTGACAGTCACCGAACCTATCCTGGACATGCCGCTGACCTTTGAGCCGGACGCGCTGGTGCTCTCGGCAGCGATGGTCCCACCGGCAGGCACCCGCGATCTAGGGGAGATGATGAAGTTTGCCTGCACGCTGGAAGGCTTTATGTTGGAGGCGCACCTCAAGCTCCAACCAGTGGATTTCCCCACCGAGGGGGCTTACCTGTGCGGCGCGATTCAATATCCCAAGTTCCTGGACGAAGCCATCGCCCAGGCGAAAGCGGCAGCGGCCCGCGCGTCGTCCATCCTCTCGCAGGACGAGTTGCAGGTTGGCGGGGCGGTGGCCGTCGTCGAGCCGGAAAAATGCACCGCCTGTTTGACCTGCGTGCGGGTCTGCCCGTACAACGTGCCAGTTATCAACCCGGCGCTCGTCGGCGCGGGCGACATCCTGGGCGCGGCCGAGATCGCTCCCGCCGCCTGTCGTGGCTGCGGCATCTGCGCCGGTGAGTGCCCGGCCAAAGCCATTCAGTTGCAGCACTACCGCGACGAGCAGGTTTTGGCCAAAGCGGAAGCGTTGTTCGAGGAATTGGTGGTCACTGCTTGAGTCTGCATCAGTGAGTGCACAACATTCTGAAACAAGCGCAGTTGGAGAAAGGGAAAAGGTAACAATGTGTAGACACTCTCAAATGGCAGACACAAGGACTTGATGACTTGGAGCATCTCCCATGAATAGACAGGAGTCACCAATGAGCAAATTCGAACCCCAAATCCTGGCTTTTGCCTGTGACTATTGCGCCTACGCCGCCGCCGACCTGGCCGGCTCAATGCGGCTCAATTACCCAACCAACGTCAAGATCGTCCGGATGCCTTGCAGTGGCAAGGTAGATACCCTCTACCTGCTCAGAGCCTTCGAGCGCGGCGCCGATGGCGTGATCGTCGCCGGTTGAGAAAAGGGCACCTGTCATTACCTGGAAGGTAATGTGGCCGCCGAAAGGCGAGTGAAATACGTCAAGGACCTGCTGGACGAGATCGGCTTGAGCGGCGAGCGACTAGAAATGTACTTTCTCTCCTCGGCCGAGGGCGCGCGCTGGGCCGAGATAGCTACCGAGATGACGGAGCGTGTATTGAAACTGGGACCGAACCCGCTAAAGAATGGTCATGACAGTTAACGAACGACCAATGGCGAAACCCAACTTTGTCATTCGTCTTTGGTCTTTCGTCTGCGCCAGTTGATAGGGTATACTAGAAGGAGTCAAACATGATCGTAGCCGAACAGAAACCCCTGCAAGAGATCAAACAACTGGTCTCCCACTTTAACAAAGTGCTGGTGCTGGGCTGCGGCACCTGCGTCACCGTCTGTTTTGCCGGTGGCGAAAAGGAGGTAGGCATACTGGCCTCCTCCCTGCGCATGGCCACCAAGATCGACGGCCAGGAGATCGAGTTCCTGGAGGCCACCGTGCAGCGCCAGTGCGAGTACGAGTACAACGAAGCTGTGGCTGATGTGCTGCCCCAGGTGGACGCGGTGCTCTCGCTGGCCTGCGGCATCGGCGTGCAGACGATGAACGAGCAATTCCCGGAGATTTTGACGCTGCCCGGCCTCAACACCACCTTCCTGGGCCAGCCCACTGAGCAGGGCGTGTGGGAAGAACGATGCCAGGCCTGCGGCAACTGCGTGCTGGGCACCACCGGTGGCATCTGCCCCATCTCCCGCTGCGCCAAGAGCCTGCTCAACGGGCCGTGCGGCGGCTCGCAGAACGGCGTTTGCGAGGTAGACCCCGACACTTCCTGTGCCTGGCAGCTCATCTACGACCGGATGGCTGCTCTGGACAAGCTCAACTTGATGATGGAACTGGAGCCAATGAAAGACTGGCGCACCAGCCGCGACGGCGGCGCGCGCAAGATCGTGCGCGAAGACCTCCAGCTCTAGTTGGTGGCAAACTCGAAGAGGAGAAGAACCATGACAGAAACAAACGGACCGAATGGAATGATGGCAGGAAGTAACCTGGAAAAAGTCCTCCGTGCTGGCCACTTTGCCGTCACGGGCGAGTTGGGACCACCGACCAATGCCGACCGTGAGATCATCGAAGAGAAGGCCCAATATCTCAAGGGCAATGTGGACTCGGTCAACATCACCGATAACCAGACAGCCGTCGTTCGCATGTCCTCCATCTCGGTGGCCGTCATGCTGATGGAACTGGGCATCGAGCCTAACATCCAGATGACGGCCCGCGACCGGAACCGCATCGCCATCCAATCCGACTTGCTGGGTGCGTGGGCGTTAGGAGCCAAGAACCTGCTTTGCCTCACCGGCGACCACCAGACTTTTGGTAACCACCCCATGGCAAGGAATGTCTTTGACATGGACTCTATCAGTATGTTGATGATGGTCAGAGACATGCGAGACAAGGGCATCTTACAATCGGGTGACAAGATGGATGTGCCGCCCCGCTTTTTCCTGGGCGCAGCGGCCAACCCCTTTGCCGACCCCTTTGATTTCCGGCCCTACCGGCTGGCCAAGAAGGTCAAGGCCGGTGCCGATTTCATCCAGACACAGATCGTCTTTAACGTGCCCAAGTTCGCCGAGTACATGAAGCGCGCTGGCGACCTGGGCCTGTTGGACGACGTGTATGTCCTGGCTGGCGTTAGCCCCATCAAGACGTCGGGTGCGGCGCGATACATGGCCACCAAAGTGCCCGGCATGGACGTGCCCGACGAGTACGTGCAGCGTATGCTAGGCGCTATCAAGGGCATCCCCAAGGAAGAGAGAAAAGCCCGGCGCGCTGCCTGGGCCGAGGAAGGGATCAACATCTGCGTCGAGGTCATCCAGCAGGTAAAAGATATCCCCGGCGTGGCTGGCGTGCACATCATGGCCATTGAGTGGGAAGAAATCGTGCCCACCATCGTCGAAAAGGCCGGTCTGCTGCCCCGCCCGGTCGTCTAACGTAAGGCGAGATGGCATCTCGCCTTACTCACCGGCTGGACGATGTCTCCCGGCCGACGCCCTCCGGCTCGGTCACAGACCTCGCCGAACGAGGAAAGAAACTGGAAAGGGAAGTCTTATGGCCATTACACCAACCACCGACCTGGCCGTCAAGATACGCAAGCTGAGCGGCGAAAACACTTATCTGTGCTACCAATGCCAAAAGTGCTCTGTCGGCTGTCCCACGGCCCACGCCATGACCTATCGCCCAGCCCAGATCATGCGGGCCGTGCAGTTTGGGTTGGAAGATGCGCTGCTGCAGGACGCCAGTATCTGGCGTTGCCTCACCTGCGAGACCTGCGGCACCTTTTGCCCCAACGATCTCCACCCCCGCGAGGTGATCGAAGCTCTACGCTGCATGGCGATGGAGAACGGCCACGACCTGAGCCACGATCCGCCACTGGAAAAAGGGGTCAGGGCGCTGAGGATGCTGGCCGGCCGCATTGGCGACGCCCACAACATCTCGGGCGACGACAACGACAACCGACTCATCTGGGCCAGCAACCTGCCGGAGCAACCACCGAACCTGGATCGTAAAAAGGGCGCGGAGACCGTCTACTTTGTCGGCTGCGTCTCGTCCCTCTACCCCATGAGCTATGCCGGGCCGCAGGCACTCATCTCCATCATGGAAAAAACGGGAGAGGACTATACGACAATGGGCAGCGAGGAATGGTGCTGCGGTTATCCGCTGCTCATCGGCGGGCAAGCCAAGGCTGCCGAAGCGATGATGCGTCACAACGTCGAAACAGTAAAAGCGCTGGGCGCCAGGCGCGTGGTGATGACCTGTCCCTCCTGTTACCACGCCTGGCATCACGTCTACCCAGAGGTCATTGGCGAACTGGACTTTGAGGTCGTCCACGCCGTGCAGATGTTGGCCGATATGGTGGACGAGGGACGCCTGGAAATGAAAAAGGGCCGCGAGATGGTGGTGACCTACCACGATCCGTGTGACCTGGGCCGCAAGAGCGGCATCTATGACGAGCCGCGCAAAGTGCTGGAAGCAATCCCCGGCGTGACCTTTGTCGAGATGGACTCTCGCCGCGAGACGGCCCTCTGCTGCGGCGGCGGTGGCAACCTGGAGACCTTTGACGCCGACCTGGGCGCCGAAGTCGCCGCCAAGCGCGTGGCTGAGGCCCAGGCGGTGGACGCCAAAGTCATCGCCTCCGCCTGTCCCCAGTGCGAGCGCACCCTGACCAAGTCTACCCGCGCCCAAAAAGTGCGCATTCGAGTAATGGACGTGGCCCAGTTAGTGGAGCGGGCGCTGGCGTAAAGAGTATATCGCCAACGGCATATCGCGCGTCGCGGATGGAAAAACGCCCCGGCAGATTGGATAACCTGTCGGGGCGTTCGCGGACTATTCTTTCAGAGAGAGCAATCAAACCAAAGGAGGCCAAAGCATGAGTACTAGTCACAAAGCCAGACTCGATCGCCTGAGCGAGTTTGTTGCCCAGGTAATGGAGAAAAGGGGTGTCCCTGGCATTGCTGTGGGCATCCTGCATGAGGGAGAGACACACACAGCCGGGTTTGGTGTGACCAATGTGGATCATCCCTTGCCCGTCACGGACGAGACGCTGTTCCAGATCGGCTCCATCACCAAGACGTTCACCGGTACGGCCATCATGCGACTGGCAGAGATGGGCAAGCTAGACCTGAACGCAACGGTGCGGACCTATATCCCAGATTTCAAGGTAGCCGACGAGACGGCCTCTTCTCAGGCCACGGTTCACCATCTGCTCACTCACATGGGCGGCTGGGAGGGCGACTTTTTCCACGACACCGGGGCGGGCGACGATGCCCTGGCCAAATATGTGGCCGACATGGCCAATCTAGAGCAGCTTGCACCCCTTGGCAACGTCTGGTCCTACTGCAATTCCGGTTTTTCCGTGTCCGGCTACGTCATCGAGACGGTGACCAGCCAAAGCTATCAGGCAGCGCTGAAAGAACTGATCCTCGAACCCCTGGGCCTGAAGCATTCTTTCCTTGACCCCGGCGATGTCATTACCCACCGGTTTGCCGTGGGCCACCACGTAACAGACGAGGGCACTGAGGTCGCCCGTCCCTGGCCCTTACCTCGTTCTGCCTACCCTGCTGGGGGGATTGTGTGCCATGTCAAGGATCTGCTGCGTTACGCTCGCTTCCATCTGGGGGATGGGACGACGGAAGACGGAACCAGATTGCTCACGCCAGAGTCGATCTCCAAGATGCAGTCACCTCAGGTAACCGTTTGGGGCAAAGAGGCATGGGGGCTGACCTGGGCCATGGCCGAGATAGATAAAGTGCGTCAAATCTCTCATGGCGGAGGCACAATGGGCCAAGTCACCTTACTGACACTGGTGCCCGCGCACAACTTTGCCATCGCCACCCTCACGAACGCCAACCGAGGCGGGTTTGTGACCCGCGACGTGAGCCGTTGGGCCTTGAAGGAATACCTGGGGCTGGAGAGCCCCGATCCCAAGCCGATGGAATCGTCTGAGGAAGAACTGGAACCTTATGTGGGCCGCTATAGTCGCCCGTTTGCGGATATCGAACTCGGCATACTGGGTGGGAAGCTGGTGGCCCAGGTGACGTACAGAGGCAGCTTTCCGACCAAAGATTCGCCCCCAGCCCCAACTCCGCCACCGATGTCCCTGGACCTGTGCGAGCCAGACCGTCTGCTTGTGCTGGACGGGCCCTTCAAAGACACACGGGGAGACATTATTCGCAAGCCCGATGGTTCCATCGGGTGGTTACGGATGGGCCGCATCCACAAGCGCGAGACTTGACAGATTGCATATCGCAAGAACGCCCCGACAGGTTGAGTGACCCGTGGGGGCGTTTTGTGAGACAAAATCGCTTGCCAGCAGTTTATCAAACTGGTCGAGCCCGAGGAGCATTATAGGGTAAAAGAGGGGGGGATGTCAAATCACTGGGCTCGCCTATCCAGCGGCAAGGCCATCCCGTCTTCGGCGAATAGGACTTTTCCCGCAAAGCCGCCTTTGCGGATGAGCATCAGCGTCTCGTCGGTAGGCAAGATGTATTGGGGATCATAGTGCACCACCACTAATCGCCGCACGCCTGACTGTGCGGCCGTCTCGCCCACCTGCTGCGGAGTGGAATGGCCCTCAAACGGCTCGACGGCCGTACACTCGTGGAGCAGCGTGTCGGCACCGGCGGCAAAGCGCACCAGGCTCTCACACGGGCTGGTGTCGGCCGAGTAGACCGCCGTATGTCCTGTCCCTTTGGCGACGACCTTGACAGCCAGCGTGGGCCGGCTGTGCGCCACCGGCGTGCTGAACCAGGCGATATGGTCGTCCTCAGCGAAAGGATGTCCTTCGACCTCCGGCAGTTCGTGCCACTCGGTAGGTGGCTGCCACCGGTCTATCTCGTAAGCATCCAGCACCCGACGGGCCAGGGTCAGTGTCGGTGCGTTGCCATAGATATGCAGCGTTGGGCCATCCTTGAGCCAGCCAGCCAGTCCCAGGTGAAAGAGCAGCGCCGGCAAACCATAAATGTGATCCAGGTGATTGTGGCTGAGAAACACCCCACACAGCCGCATCGGATCTAGCCCCAGGCGCAGCAACTTTTGATACGCGCTACCGCCGCAATCTATCAACCAGGGACCACCGGGCGTATCAACCGCCAGCGAGGTATTATCCCGCTCCGCACTGGGCAAAGCGGTCCCGGAACCGAGTACGTAAAGTTGTGGCAAGGACATGTCAACCTCCATTTTGAGTGAAAAATTCAATTCCAACTTCGCGCACAACGCAGCCCTACCACACCACCCCCAACAGCCAACAGACCCAGCAGGCCCATCACCGGCTGAATGCCCAGGCTATCGGCCAGGGCGCCCCCTATTAGCAGTGGGATCACAGCAGCGGCATTTCCCAGAGACAGTTGGGCGGCGATGACTCGCCCACGCATCGCGGCTGGAGGACGCTCTTGCAAAACGGTGCGAGCCGGAATGATCACCAGGGCCAATGCCAGGCCCACACCTAGAACCGGAACCAGAGAAAGCAACAGGCGAACCCACCCGCCCCCACCGGTCAAAGCTGCCAACAGGCCGATATTCAATCCCGCGCTGCTGAGGCCAACCGCAATCCAGCCCTGCCGGCTCAATCGTTCTTCCCACCGGTTCACCAGAAAAGCCCCCAGCACAAAGCCCGCCCCACCCGGTAGCAGCAAGAACGACGCATCCTCCACCTTTAACCCCAGATGGCGAGAAACCAGACCCGGCGATAGGGATACTAACACGAGCAACAGGACCGCTGCCAGCGTCACCTGGAGGGTGACCAGGCCCAGCAAGCGATCCTGAGCGATGGTGCGCCACCCCGCCTGCAGGTCCGATCCCAGGGCTGCCCAGCCCGCCCACTTTTCTTCTGCCTGGTCTGCCTCTGTCTGGTCCCTGGGCAAGGCTGTCACCAGCGTCAACGACAACAAACACAACAGCGCGCCACTTAACCCCATTGCCGGGACCCCGGCCAGCTTGATCACCAGTGGACTCAGAAAGACAATGCCCAAGCCCTCGGCGACCAGCATACCAAGCTGGAGCAGTGTGTTAGCCGACATCAGGCCTGCCCGGCCCACCAAGTCGGGCAACAGAGCCATCTCGGCCGGCATGGCGAATTGGGTAAAGAGGGCCGCCGCCACGTTGACAATATAGACCGCGATCAGTGCCAGTCCGGGAGGGAGTAGTTGGGTGCTCGCCCAGAAGGCCAGGGCAACCAGCGCCCGGGTCAGATGGCTGGCCATAAGCACCCGCACCCGCCCCCACCGATCCACGACGGCCCCGGCGACCAACGAACCCAGGAAGGCAGGCACAATTGAGGAGAGGATCACCAAGCCGGTCTGGGCGCTGGAGTGGGTCTGATCTTCTACCAGTACCACGCCCGCCAGGCTCAGACCATAGACCGCTGTCACCGCACTAAACTGTGCTACCCACAGCCGGCGAAACGATCGATTCCTGAGCAG
>CAYVPU010000052.1:0-16208 GCA_964453885.1 uncultured Anaerolineae bacterium
TGGTAGGCAGCCACGCCATTCGCATCACGCCCATCCACTGAGGAGCAAGTGGACAGACCTCCGAGGTTGCCTTGACATGCTTGTTCTGCGGCCTCTGCTTCATCCTTTTTTCCATGACACAAAACCCTTTGGCTACCCTCAGGACAGGATCGCGAAAAAGCCTTGAAGATCCGATGACAGTTGTGTTTGCCAAATCGTGGTTTTGCGTTATAATTATGTCCATAACTGCGTTGCCGCTGGCCTGGATGGTTCGGCTGCGCTCACCACAGGTTTGTCAATCCAGGCCGACCAGGCTGGGTAGTAAGTACATAACGTTTAAACGGGATCCATTTAGTTTGTGGCAAGAGGTACCGATGTCTGGGAGGTCTTCTGACCGTGGGACAGGGCAATGGGCGGTGGGCTGTTGGTTAGCCCTTGCTTTTCCTGTCGTGCGGCCTGGGCTCCAGGGAGTCAGTAGTAGAGCCGCTCAATTTTCATCGGTTGCCAGCAGCGACCTCTACCTGGTCGTAGCTGCCGGGCTGAGCGTTGTTGCCCTGGTGATCTTGTTGTTGTTGCTACGGCGGCTGCGACGCTCCGGTGCGGATGGTCAGCGTACCGAGCTAGACAGACACTGGCCCGAGTGGGAAGCGCAGGTTCACGACACCTTTTTGTTTTACGGTCGCCTTGAGGAAGAGATGTTGTCTACCATTCCCCTCCGGCATCGTGCCAGTGCCATGCAGCACTACGTGCAAACGCGCCCCTCCGACGCGCTGGTCTATCACCCCGATCCGCCCCGCGTGGAACTAGGCTCGCCCAAACATTACAAGGCCTTCCTACGCAACTGGAAAGCGGCCTGGGAGATGGTCGAAGACGAAGTCACCTTTCGCTCCATCTCGGCCCGTATTGCCCACCAACTGTGCGATCTCTTGGGCTTTACAATGGTGGACAGCCGGAGCTATCGCAATCTTGTTGGCTATGTGGTCAAAGCTCCCAGCTTACGATTGAACGTTCCTCCACGCTTTCCGATCATCTTTCTCCGCCGGCGAGAGTTTAGCCCTGACGACGTCAGCGACTTGGTCAACTTTATGGGCATTCTGGGCGTGACTAGCTTTTTCGCTCTGCTAATTGATCTCAACGACTCTCCAGTGCGGGTGGAAAAGCGCAAAGGCTTGCGTCTGCTGGTGGGCGAGTCCATTCACGATTTTATTGTCCTCGACGGCCGGGCGTTGCGGCACATCATGATGGCCAGACATCCAGAGCGCCGTTTGATAGACATCATCCTGAGCCAGGTGGACCTGACTGTCGTCTCGCCCTACGTCACCTCGGGGCCTGTGCCGGAGAATATGTTCTTTGGCCGGGATAATGAACTCAAGACCATCACCCGCAAGATCAAGGATGCCAGCTATGCCGTGGTGGGAGGACGCAAGATCGGCAAGACGTCCATCCTAAGCAAAGTCTATCGGATGCTGGCGGAGACGATGGACCATTTTCCTCTCTACCTGGATTGCCAGCCGGTGCAGGACTATGCCACGTTCTTTGAGGCGGTCAGCACTATCTGGGATGCGCGGCTGCCTGGGCCGACGCCGCAAAACTTTCGGAGCATGGTAGCAGACCTCGCCAGAGAGTGGCGGCGCGGCACCATTGTCATCCTCCTGGACGAGGTGGATGCGCTGCTGCAGTACGACATGCAGCATCAGGAAACCCTGTTCCGCGTCTTTCGAGCGCTGTCGCAAGAAGCGCGCTGCCGATTTGTCTTCTGCGGCGAGCGAGTGCTGGATGGCCGGTTGCATGCGCCCGATTCTCCCCTCTTTAATTTCTGCGACGTTATTCATTTGAGCTATCTCGATCGGAAATCGGCCCGGCGCATCATCAAGGATCCGATGGCCGATATGGGCATTGATTTTGAAGATGTGGACACAACTGTCATGCGCATCATGGATGTTTCCTCCTGTCACCCCAACATCGTGCAATACATCAGCCAGCGGTTGATCCAGGCTATCAATGCGCAAAGTAGCCGTGTGATCAAATTGGCCAACCTGGATGCCGTGACTGGATCAGGCACCTTCCAAGAGTTTCTTTTGGAGGTCGTCTGGGGCAATGCTACCACCCTGGAAAAGATGATTTCTCTGCTCATGATCCCTCAGCCCGTGACGACTTTGGGCCGGTTAGATGAGGGGCTCGAACAGTTGGGCGTCCAGCCATCGCGGCGACACCTGGAAGAAGCAATGAAGGGGCTTTGTCTCTACTCTATCGTCCGCAAGGAGCCAGAGGGCTACGTTTTCGACCACCAAATGTTCCCCAAGGCGGCTCAGGCGCATTTGGACATCTCTACCTCTTTGACGGGCATGGCGGAAGAGTGGCGGCAGGCACACCTCGCCGCCAGCGCGACGTCCAGTGCCGACGGGCAGAACGGGGAGTCAAGTCTTCTGTAAAGCGTAAAACGGGACGAGATTTACGTTTCACGTTTTACGTTACACTTGCAAAAAAAGCAAATAGGTGGTATGATATACATAACCAACGATGCTTCGCGCCACCGGTATGTCCTCTGCTGTTTAGCAGGAAGGAGGTTCTCATGTTCGAAGGAAAATTCTATAGGTGCTTTTTTGCCGGTGTATTGGTATTGACTCTGGCACTGGCCGTCTCGGGTTGCGCCAATTTTCCACCGAAGCGGGCTACCGAAACGCCGCCGCCCACGGATACCCCCTTGCCGCCTGTCGCCGAGCCGACCAGCACGCCGACTCCTTTGCCGCCGCCGCCAACGGCTAGTCCGACGCCCGTTGCTGTAGCTGCTGTCCCCACTTCAACTCCAGAACCCACGGCTGAACCCGAACCGACGGATACGCCTCAGCCTACCACCCTCGACGCCACATCGACGTCGCCGCCGCCTCCTCCTCCGACGACCACGCCCATCCCAGAGCCAACGGAACTGCTGACCAATGGCGGTTTTGAAGAGGGGTTTGGGGAAGATGGCGTGGCCATTGGCTGGAACAGATTCTCCAACGGCGACGCTGGCTTTGGCTGGCACGATGATACGTGGGAGCTTGTGGCGTGGGAAGGGGAACATTCTCAGCTTCTCTCTCTTATCGATCCCGTGTACAACGATCGTTACATGGGCATTTACCAGACGGTAAAGGTGGTGCCGGGCAGAGCCTATGAATTGACCCTGCATGGCCTGGTGCGTGCAAACACGCCGTTGGAGCAGTATGGTCATCGCCTCTATTGGGGTGTGGATTATGACGGTGGTGCCGATTGGCAAGCCGTGGAAAAGTGGGTGGAGCTTCCCTGGGATGAGCAACCGCGGGTGGCCAAGACTTTTATCCTTAACGACTATACGACGGTCATCACTCCTACCGGGCAGTCGCTCACGCTCTTTGTTCGGGGCCACTCCAAGTGGCCGCGCTATAGCGAAGCGAATTTCAACCTGGACGGTTTGAGTCTCAGCGGCGTGCCGGGAGTTGCGTCTGCTGCCGAACCATCCATGCCGATCACGGGCCGGATGAGGGTTAATTGGGTGCCTATCGTGGCCCTCATTGTTCTGTTGCTTATCCTCTTCCGCGAGGGGTGGCGGGGTGTGGATAGGTTGCGTGAAGAGATCTGAGCCCGGCGCTGCCCCAGGTTTCGCCGGCCGATCCCGCTGGCCGGGGGTTTAGCAAAACGGGCCGGTTGACAGTTAAGACCAGAGTCTTTTCTGGGATAGCTCTTGTGGTCATCAAGGAGGGTCAGCTTTATGAAAGTGTCTTGTTTGCAGGAGAACCTGGCCAAAGGATTGGCCACGGTGGGCCGCGCCGTGGCGACGCGCAGTACGCTGCCAGTACTGAGCAACGTCATGTTGGCCACCGATGAGGGTCGTCTCAAGCTCTCCGCCACCGACCTTGAGATCGGTATCAATTGCTGGATCGGTGCCCAGGTGGAAGAGGAAGGGGCGATCACCGTACCGGCTCGTCTGCTCATAGACTTTGTCAACTCTTTGCCGGCCGAGCGCATAGATATGGAATTGAGTGTCCGCACCCAGGAACTCAACCTCAAATGCGCCAGATACGAGGCTAACATAAAGGGCATTGATGCTCAGGAATTTCCCCTCATCCCGACGGCCGACGATGGAGATTACCAATTGACACTGGAGCCGAGCCTCCTACGGCAGATGATCAATCAGGTGGCTTTTGCTGCTGCCACCGATGAGAGTCGGCCTATTCTCACCGGCGTGCTGGTCAAGTTCGACGGCCCCCAGCTCACTATGGCCGCCGCTGATGGATTCCGCCTTTCTGTGCGCCACGCTCGGCTGGAAAAGGAAACGCCGGAGCCGGTCAGCGTCATCATTCCGGCGCGGGCACTGGCCGAACTGGCACGTGTCAGCAGCGATGAAGAATTGCCCATTGGCCTGAGCATCACCTCCAGCCGCAGCCAGGCCCTTTTTCACCTCTCCAATACCGACCTGGTCTCGCAGCTCATTGAGGGTCGCTTCCCCGATTATAACCAGATCATTCCCAAACATCACGATACCCAGGCCACCGTCAGCACCGATGAGTTTCTCAAGGCTTGCCGGACGGCCAACATCTTTGCCCGCACTGAGGCCCACATCATCCGCCTGCGCGTCGTTGACGACCGGATGGTCATTACTGCCTCTTCGGCCGAGATGGGCGACAATGTGAGCGAGGTTGACGCTCAGGTGGTCGGTGAACCGATAGAGATTGCTTTCAACGTCCGATTCCTCATGGACATGCTCTCCGTGGCCGATGCGGCTCAGGTTGTTTTGGAAACGACGACCCCTTCCAGTCCCGGTGTCATCAGGCCGGTCGGTACGGAGGATTTTGTCCACGTGATAATGCCTATGCACGTCCGTAGCGATTGAGTCTTGTACCTGCAACATCTGTCCCTGACCAACTTTAGAAATTACGTCCGTCTGGATCTGGATCTGCCGGCCGGCACGATCGTCTTGCAGGGGGCCAATGCCCAGGGCAAGACCAATCTTCTGGAGGCGATCTATTACCTGGCTACCAGTCGCTCTCCTCATACCACAACCAATCGCCAACTGATCAATTGGCTGGCCGACGAGGAGCCGTTACCCCACGCTCGCCTGGTGGCGGAGGTGGCCAAAGGCGAAACGATCTACCGCATTGAGATCACGCTGATGAAACGACCGGGTGTCGGTGGCGTTCGTCTGCAAAAAGAGATTCGCATCAATGGCGTGCCCCGGCGAGCCATGGACCTGCTGGGCGTAATGAACGCGGTGCTTTTTCGGCCCCAGGACATGGACCTGGCTGATGGTCCGCCCAGCCGACGACGGCAATATCTCGACACTACGCTCTGCCAGGTGAATCGCCCCTACTGCGAGACATTGCGAGACTACAACCGCGTGATCGAGCAGCGCAACGCTCTGCTCCGCGGCCTCCGCGAACGAGGGCGATCCGCTGGCGACGAGCTTTTTTTCTGGGATGAAAAACTGATCGCCGGTGGCGCGCAACTCATCGCTGCTCGACAGGCTGCCCTGGCCGAACTGGAGCGCCTGGCACAGCCAGTTCATCGAGCCCTCTCTGGTGGCAAAGAGACCTTGCGTCTCCGCTACGCTCCCAGTTTTGATCCCTCCCGTGAGCCAGACGCCGCTTACCAGACAACTCTGGGCCTTGATATGCCGGCCGGCACGGGAGAGTTGCCTCCGGTGACACCCTCTCAGGTTGCCGAATCGTTCCGGGCGCATCTTTGTCGGGCTCAACGAGAAGAGATCGCCCGGGGCATGACATTTCTTGGCCCCCACCGTGACGACTTTTGCTTTGAGGCAAACGGCGTGGATCTGCGCACGTATGGCTCGCGAGGGCAACAGCGCACTGCTGTGCTGGCCCTTAAATTGTCCGAGACACAGTTCATGCTCCAAGAGACGGGGCACCAGCCAATCTTGTTGCTGGACGAGGTCATGGCCGAATTGGACCGCCATCGTCAACGGCATCTGTTGCAGGCCGTGAACGGCGTCCAACAAGCCGTGTTGACGACGACAGAATGGGGCGTTTTCGGAGAGGAGTTTTTGAACCAGGCATTGCGCCTGAGCGTTCGAGAGGGGCGCATTCAGAAAATGTGAGGTAGAGGTTGGAATTGGATCGTTCTTCGCAAAGCTTGGAGGAGTGTGGTGTAATTGGAGCGATTTTAACCGGCTCAAACCATCAAATGTGCAAAGGAGAAACAAATGAAAGACCTTAGAGAGAAACTAAAGATATCGGCCGAGCAACTCGACGAGATCAATGCCCTCTTGCTAGACCCGAACACCCAGGTGATCAACGATTTCCTGGCAGTGGTGGCCAAATATGGCACTGTCGAGGAGATCAACCGCCAGGCGGCCGAGGCACGGGCGCTGCCTAACTTGATGGCCCGGCTCGAGGAGAGCGGATCGTCGTATTTCAAAGACGTTGAATGGCTCATCGAACAGCGGGACAAGGAAGCCTTTATCAGCGTGGCCGACTATCGCCGCAAGGTGCTGGGCGAGGTGGCCGACACGATGACCTTCAAAGACGACTTTGCCGTCACGCTAGAGATCAGCGCCCTGCAATACTTTCCCTATCTCATCGTCGAGGCCAGGCAGGCCATCGAGCGAGGGGAACTCATGCCGGGCCGTTACATCCGTGTGCGCCAGATGAAAGAGCAGGTGGCCGACAACGGCGACATTCTGGCAGTGGCAGCGGCCGTGCAGGTGGTCGGCGCCAGCTATGTGGAGACGCTGGACACCAAAGGCACCGATGGCTCCAATGTCCACCTGGGTGGCCCAGAGACGATCACCGGCTATTTTGGCGGCGTGGGCCAGCCCAACGATTATGCACTGAAATGGCTAGACGAGTTCCTCTACTATTACACCACCTACGGCATCAAGCAGGTGCTCAACATCAACCCGGGCACGGTGCTGCTGGGTTACTTTTTGCACAAACTGGGCGTGGACAACGAGTTCAAGATCTCGGTCTATATGGGCAACGACAACCCCTACGCCGCGCTGTGGACGCTCATCGGGGCCAGGCTCTTTAGCCGCGAGGACGGCACCACGTCTCTCATCGGCTTTAACTGGAGCAACTCGGTCAATAACGAGACAATCGAGATCACGGCCCAGGTGCGAAAGGCACTGAGCCTGGAAGACATCGTCCGCTTTGAACATCACATCACCGAGACCTACAAGAGCATCGTCCGCCAGCCCTACGACCGCACTGCCGAACTGGTGGAACTGGCCGATCACGTGGCCAACGTCTCGGCCAAGCACGAGGGCGCTGGCCCAGAGGTAGACGCGACGCGCGAGCACCCCTCCGACATCCTGGATTACTTTCGCGACAAGGCAGAGATCCAAGAGGCAGGCCACACGGCTCTCCTGGAGCGGAACTACTTGGACAAACACGACGCGCTGAACCGCACTGCCTGGGCGCTGACGGAGCGTGGCCTCTCCTTCGTCGCCGCGCAGAATTTGCATCGGTAGCCGCTTGTCCGTGGAATACAAAAAGAATAGGGTCCGACCTGCTCGGCGCGGACCGCAGTCCGCGCCAGGTGGGGTTGGGATGCTCGAAGCCTGGTCGCATCATCGCCGGCAGGCTCGGTTGATTAAAAAATGTCCGGAAAGGAATCCAGCACCTGGAGCAGGATACGCACCGCTCGCTGCACCAGCGCGCTGCACGGTTCCCGCCCCTCCGACCCGTACAGCCCCTCGCGCAGCGCAGCGCATTGCGTGGGACCGATCTCGTTCAGAAAGCGCATCCGGTAGTGTGCTACCGCTTGGCGCATACTCTCCTCGTCTTCTCCAGGACCTTGGGGGGCGAGGTGAGCGCCGAGCACCATGACGCCGCCGCTAACGGCCCCACACAACTCCTCCTCAGTGCCACCAACGCCTCCACCAAAGGCCATGGCCATGCGCACCATCTGAGGGTCAACCCGTCCCCACAAGTGCTCGCCCACGGCGAGCAACGTGGCATCCGATCAATGATGTCCCCTGGACATCAACTCAGCGGCTCGTTCAGCGACAAGGTTTGCCTTTTCTGTCATGGTTCTCCCCCGGTTGCCCTGCACAATTCGATAGGTATCCCGCGCGATCATCAACTCTTCGTCCGTGGGGATGATCAGTACCCGTACCCGCGAGGTGGGCTTGCTCAACTCGTACCAGCCGTTCCCCAATTTGATCTCTGGCCCCAGTTCGATGCCCATGAACTCCATGCCGGTGCAGGCCTCATCCGGCGTCACCTCCGAGTGCTCGCCGATGCCGCCGGTGAAAACCACCGCGTTCACGCCGCCCATGGCGGCTGCATAGGCTCCGATGTACTTTTTCACGCGATAGTTGTAAATGTCCAGCGCCAGCTTGGCTCGCCGGTGATGCGGGTGACCGGTATTGGGAATCTGCTGCAGAATATTAATATACGCCGCTACCTCGATCTCGCGCATGTCAGAAGTGTAGCCCGAAACGCCCAGTACGCCGCTCTTTTTGTTCAGCAGTTCGTTGACCCCGGCGGCGTCCAGTCCCTCCTTTCCCATCAGGAAAAAGACGATGGCTGGGTCCAGGTCGCCACAGCGCGTGCCCATCTCCAGTCCCTCCAGCGGTGTGAAACCCATGCTGGTATCTACCGATTGCCCGTATTTGACCGCCGTGATGCTGGCTCCGTTGCCCAGGTGACAGGTGATGAGTCGCAGTTGTTCCAGGGGCCGGTCCAGGAAGCGCGCCGCCTCTTGCGCCACAAAGCGGTGTGATGTACCGTGAAAGCCATAGCGGCGGATCCGATGCTTTTCGTACAACTCGTAGGGTAGGGCATAGACATAAGCGCGCGGCGGCATGGTCTGATGAAACGCCGTATCAAAGACGCCCACCTGGGGCACATTGGGCAAAACCGCCGTCACTGCCTCGATGCCCGTGATATTGGGCGGGTTGTGCAGGGGAGCCAGATCTATGTGATCGTACAGTGCCTGCATCACCTCATCGTCAATTCGCACCGCACTGGCAAATCGCTCGCCTCCGTGCACCACCCGGTGCCCCACGGCTTCGATCTCGCCTGTCGAGGTCAGGACGCCGTGATCGGGATGCGTCAGCGTTTCCAGGATCAACTCGATGGCCTGATGGTGGATCCGCACTGGCACGTCCTCCTGGACGATCTTTTGGCCGCCGGGCAGCTTGTGGACGAGACGCGGATCGTCCAGGCCAATGCGCTCCACTAGCCCGCTAACCAGCGCTGTCTCTGTTTCTGCCATGTCGAAGAGGCTGTACTTTACCGATGAACTGCCACAGTTCAATACCATGATCTTCATTGAGCGTATATCCTCCTGGTCCCAGGTCGTTGATGTGTATCCTCACGGTAACCGTTCACCTGGGGGTCAAGAAACCGGGTTTTTCGTAAAGTATATCAGAGAGGCTGCGAAAACACAAAAGGACTGGCCTCTTTTTGTGAAATCTGGTATAATGGTTGCTTGCGACAAAAATGCGCATCATTGTTGGTTGTGTTATAGATAGAAGGAGCCAGTCAATATGGAAAAGGCACGAGCGATAGCCGAAAAGGTCATCGCCAATGTGGAGAAAGTGATCATTGGCAAGCATGACTCAGTGCAGCGAACGTTGTTGGCCCTCTTGTGCCAGGGTCACCTGCTCATCGAGGATGTGCCCGGGTTAGGCAAGACGATGTTGGCCCGGGCCATCGCCAAGTCTATTGGCTGCACTTTTCGCCGCATCCAGTTCACGCCCGACATGTTGCCCTCGGACATAACTGGTGTGTCGGTGTTCAATCAGAAGACCCGAGAGTTTGAATTTCGTCCGGGACCGGTTATGGCCCAGATCGTCCTCACCGACGAGATCAACCGGGCGACGCCCAAAACGCAGTCGGCGTTGCTGGAGGTGATGGAGGAGAAACAGGTAACGGTAGACGGCGTGACTTATCCCATGGAAGAGCCGTTCCTGGTCATGGCCACCCAGAACCCCATCGAGTACGAGGGTACCTTTCCCTTGCCAGAAGCACAACTCGACCGCTTTATGCTGCGCATCAGCCTGGGCTACCCCTCCAACGAGGATGAAATCGCCATCCTGGACTCGCAGCAGTACACGCATCCCATCGAGGGTATATCCAAGGTGGTCTCTGCTGAGGAGCTGTTGGAAGCCCATCAGTCTGTCAAAGAGGTCTATGTTGACCCTCTCATCAAAGAGTACATTGTCTCCCTGGTGACGGCGACGCGCCAGCATCCGGACATCTACCTGGGTGCCAGTCCCCGGGGCAGCCTGGCACTCTATAAAACCAGCCGCGCCCTGGCGACTGTGCAAGGTCGCGATTACGTCATCCCAGATGACATCAAGTCTCTGGCAGATGCCACGCTGGCCCACCGGCTCATCGTCAGCCCCTCGGCTCGCATCAAGGACGTGAGTCCTAAAACCGTTGTGGATGAGATCATCCGCTCGGTACCGGTGCCTGGTGCTCGTGTCAAAGCGGGAAGAAGGTAAGCAAATTCTCAACGCGCAATGCCCGGTCGAAGGAGAGCCATAGAGATGCCCCAAGCAGACCTCGTTTTATTGCACGCGCCTAGCGTTTATGACTTTCGTAAGAAGTCTATTTTGTATGGGCCGGTGAGCGATTTGGTGCCTTCGACACCGGTGTTTGATATGTATCCTATCGGTTTCACTACCATGGCCGAGTATCTGGAACGGCGAGGTTTTCGGGTAAGAATTATCAACCTGGCCGTGCGGATGCTCAAGAGCCAGCGCTTCGATGCCGAGAAGGCTATCCGGCGGCAGAAACCAAAGGCATTCGGCATTGACCTGCATTGGATGCCTCACGCTCACGGAGCCATCGAGGTGGCCAAGCTGGTCAAGAAACATCACCCGGACACGCCGCTGATCTTGGGTGGTTTCTCGTCGAGCTTTTTCCACGAGGAACTGGTGGTCCGGCCTGAGGTTGATTTTGTGCTGCGGGGCGACTCTACCGAGGAGCCGCTGAACTTGTTAATGCGGTATATCGCCTTGCCTGACGGCGCTGGGCCGGCGCTGGCCGACATCCCCAACCTCACCTGGCAGGACGCGGATGGGGAGGTCCACGCCAACCCCATCACCTACAGTCCGCCTAACCTTGACCACGTGCTGCTGGACTACAGCTACGTGGTCAAGGCGGTGGCCCGTTATCGGGACATGATCGGCTTTATCCCTTTTGAGGACTGGTTGCGCTATCCGGTGACTGCCGCCCTCACCTGTCGGGGTTGCATCCACGACTGCCACACCTGCGGCGGATCGTTGACAACGATGCGAGAGGTGTACGGACGGCAGGAAGCGGCCTTTCGCTCGCCGGAGGCACTGGCTCATGACATTCGCAGCATCGCTCAGTGGAACCGGGGGCCAGTCTTTGTGCTGGGCGACATCCGCCAGGCCGGTATGGATTATGCCTTCAAGTTCCTAGAGTTGGTCAAGGGGGTCAACGATCAGCTCATGTTTGAGGTGTTCGGTCCAGCCCCGCGCGAGTTCCTGGAAAAGATGGCTGAGGCAGCGCCCAATTTCACCCTGGAAATATCGCCAGAGTCGCACGACGAAAAGGTGCGAGCCGCTTTTGGCCGCCATTACTCGAACGCTTCGCTGGAATGTACCATCGAGGACTCTCTGGCTGTCGGCTGCCAGCGATTTGATCTATTCTTCATGATCGGCCTACCCCAACAGACCTATGACTCGGTGATGGACACGGTAGATTATTGCGAGTACATCATGGAGAAATTCAATGCCGACACAGATAACCCGCGCGTGATTCCGTTTATCTCACCCATGGCCCCGTTCCTGGATCCGGGCAGCAAAGTCTTTGTGAACGCCGAGGCTTATGGCTACCGGCTGATCCACCGTACGCTGGAGGAACATCGCCAGGCGTTGGTGCAGCCTAGTTGGAAGTACGTGTTGAATTATGAAACGCAGTGGATGAGCCGTGACGAGATCGTGGGGGCGACGTATGGAGCTGCTCTGCGCTTCAACCGGATGAAAGGCCGCTACGGCTTGATCTCCCAGACGCAAGCCGACGCGACGGAGGCGCGCATCAGGAAAGCCATCCACCTCAGCCAGCAGGTGGACGAGATCATGACCATCGAAGACAAAGTGCGGCGGTTCAAGCTGCTGCAGGCCATTAAGCCTCAAGTAGACATGGCCAACGCCTCCACTGTGTGTGACAAGCGGGAATTGGAAGTGCCAGTGGGGCTGTTCAAGCTGAACATCCCACGCGCAGCCTGGATGTTCTTGTCTGATATAGTGGGCGGTCTGTTGAGCCAAAAACGAAAGGCGGGCGCAACGTGAGCGCACGGCGAGCAGCCGTTACTGGGCGACGGTCTCGCCCATTTACCCAGGCCCCCACAGATGAGCCAAAGAGACGTCGGAGCTGGCGTATAGTTATCCAGAACCGCACTATCTTTGTGCTGTGGGGTCTTGGTCTGGTGGCGGCGTTGATCACCGTCAAGAATGAGCGAATGCGCGAGATTTTCTACAGTCTCACGTACCTGCTGGCTGCAATCATCCTGCTCTCCTTTCTCTGGGCCTGGGTCGGCATCCGCTGGGTGGAGCTTGGTCGAAAGACGCGCGCGCGCCGCTCGCAGGTAGGCAAGTCGGCTGAGGAAAGATTTTCCCTTCGGAATAAGAGTTGGTTCCCCAAGCTATGGCTGGAAGTCCGGGACCGTTCCGATTTGCCTAACCATCGGGCTAGCCGGGTGTTGAATGCTTTGGGTCCTGGCCGGTGGCGCGATTGGGTGGTGCGAACCACCTGTCGAGAGCGAGGGGTGTTCCGCCTGGGACCGGTGACCCTCTCGACGGGCGATCCCTTTGGCGTGTTTCACATCACCCGCTATCTGGATCAGACATCGTCTATTGTGGTTTACCCCGCGACGGTAGACCTGCGTGCCTTTTCCCCTTCCATCGGTCGCCTGCCCGGAGGCGATGCTGTCCGCCGCCGGACACATTACGTGACGACGAACGTCGCCGGTGTCCGCGATTATGCTCCTGGTGACAGCTTTAGCCGTATTCATTGGCCCTCTACCGCTCGCAAGGACCGTCTCATTGCCAAAGAGTTTGAGCTGGATCCCACGGCCGATGTTTGGATCTTTTTGGACATGCAGCGGGATGTGCAGGTGGGCCGGGTCACTAAAGATGAAAGGCTCACCGTTGAGCTACCGGCACTCTTTCGGCCCCAGCGGCGAGAGCCCTGGCTGTCGCCGACCACCGAAGAGTACGCTGTCACGGCCGTTGCATCGCTGGCGCAACACTTTATCCGGCAGAATCGCGCCGTCGGCCTGGTGGCCTATGGCCAGAAGCGGGAGGTGTTGCCCGCTGACCGGGGTCAGCGCCAACTGACCAAGATCTTGGAGTGTCTGGCGGTGCTTCGGGCACAGGGGACTGTCCCGCTGTCCCAGGTTTTGGCTACTGAGGCCGACCGCCTGGGCCGGGGCACGACTCTTGTCATTGTTACGTCGGCTCCTTATGATCATTGGGTGCTCATAGCCCGAGATCTGTCTCGGCGGGGATTGCGAAGCATTGCCGTGCTGGTAGACCCGTCGTCATTTGGCGGGGCTATCACGTTGGACAAACCCCTGGCGCTTTTGCGGGCGAGCGGCACACCAACTTATATCGTTTGCTGCGACGAGTCGCTGGAGGCCTCATTGAGTATGCCGGTCTAGTCTCTGAACGAGTGCCGTCAACAACTATGCATGTCCAGCCTGAACCGCGAGTGCCATCCGGGCCTCGCGGTCTTTTTTTTCGGCAAGCCTTTACGCAAAACTCACAGTAAACTCACGCTCTCTTTACCCAGTGTTTCAGAGAAATGTGGTATAATTGTCACAACTTCAGAAATACCTGCCGTTTTTTGTACGAGTCTGCGATGCAAGGAGAAATATCATGACCCTTTACGTTCGACCGCTTTCCGAGCAAGAGCGCACGTCCCTCGACTCTATGATCGCGCAATCTGAACCGGATGTCCTGGACACCCGCACTCACATTGTATTGCTCTCCAGTCAGGGCTACAACAGCACCGAGATCGCCTCGTTGGTTGGCCGGCATCCGGCCAGCGTCCGCAAGTGGATTCACCGCTTCAATGGACTGGGCATTTCAAGCCTCACCCATGCGCCATCGCCCGGTAGAAAGCGGTCTTATACCGAGGAACAGGCGCAAGAGATGGTTGAGATAGCCCTGACCGAACCTCGGGCGCTAGGTCAACCTTACAGCCGGTGGTCTCTGCATCGGCTAACCCGTTATCTCATAGACACTGGCGTGGTGAAGACCATCAGCCACGACACGGTATGGCGCACCCTCCGGGCGCGGGGCATCTCTTTCAAAAAGGAAGAGGGTTGGTCGCGAAACGATCAAGGTGCACACTGAGCTGACAGGATGTGTCAAAGAACGGCATCTGTCACAAAACCTGGGAGGTTCGAAAGTGTGACCCGACGGCACTAGTGCTGTTTTGCAGCACGGTCGCTTTCGGACGGCTACAAGTCCTGGAAAAGAGAGCCCTTGCCAGGAACCGACGTCGAATGAGATGCGGGGACCGTGTTGAGTCTTCTGCCCGAGATAGCAGTTTTTCAAAGCCCGGGGGTGCACCATCTTGCCCCTGGGCTGTTTTGATCGCTCTCTGAGCGCCGCCAATTGGACAAAACGCCCATACTGCGATAGAATGGGGGCATGGGGCAATGTCGGGAGGAATGGCAACAGCCACCGTCTCACCAAGCAATCTGTTCAAGAGGGGGAGAGGAAAACGATGGATCGCGCCATCCCTTTTACGGGAAACGAAGAGATCGAACTCTACATGCGCACCTATTACTCACTGCTGCGCAGCACTGGCGAAATCCAGGTGCGTTCTCTGGAGGAGACCCACGCAGGCATGGGTTCCAGTTTGCACCTGGGCGCCGATGAACCGTCCCCCGATGTCTCGGCCCTGGTCTATGCTGTGCTTCGCCTGCCTCCCTGCATCGCCCAGACCCGCCTGGTGCTGCTGGGCCAATCCGACGAGGTGTTCAATCGGGGCGGTTATTCTAAAGTAGAATGGTGGCAGCCGGTCAGCGCGCCGGGTCGCCGCCGCAAGATGTTCTTTGACGGCCAGGAGACCCTGGCGGCTTTTATCGCCAGCGTCTCTGACATTGATGATATGATCCCCATGCTGGTGGCCTACCAGATGGAGTGGAACAAACTGCACCGGTGCCTGGCCGATTCGTCTGTCCTGGCGCGGCTGGTCGTCCACATCGAAGCAGGCGAGGCCGTGTCGCCGACCGACGAAGCGCAGATTCGAGAGACGCTGGCAATTGGCGAGGAGGATTTCGACAAACTGCGCCGTGCATGGGGGGATGATTTCTGGCTCAACCTGTTGCACATCGCTCGCCAGGAAAAGCGCATGTCCTTCCGGTTGCTGGCAGGTTCTCTTACCGACTACCGGCGGGCAGCCCAGGGTTGGTGGCGAGGCGTGGAGCGCGCCGCCGAGTTCCTGCCCCTGCGTGACCGGCCTGTTTATTTCGTCTCCAGCAACTCACACAGCCTGGCTAACCTGCTTTCGGGGTATGCCGTCCGGCACCGGGAAACGCTCGTTGCTTTTCTAAAAGAGACCGACCCAGAAGACCTGTGGGCCGAATATCTGCGGCTGGAGGAGCGAACGGGACAGGCAGAGTTGACCAACCTGCTCTATTACACTCTGGGTGAGTTTCTCCGCAGCGACCAGGGACAGGCGCACCGGCAGGCCATCCGGCTGCACCTGGAGGCGGTCGGCTTGCACCAGGTGATCAATCCTCTTTATTTCGATGTCGAGGTGCAGATCATTGAGATGCGCCGCCTGAAGCCAGAGTGGTTTGCCCACCAGCTCCAGATGCCGGGAATAGAGCGATTGGCAGCCAGCCAAGCCGTTATTATTAATGTGGACTATCCCCTGGGTATGGCGGCTTATCAGATTCTCTCGCAGGTTACGGCCAACGTGGGCGATATTCGGGGTGTCTACATCATGGGCAAGGCCGCCACCCTTAACGGCCGGGTGGGGGACGTCATGATTCCCAACGTGGTCTACGACGAGCACTCGCAGAACAGCTTTCTCTTTAAGAACTGTTTCGTCGCCCAGGACGTCGCGCCCTATTTACTGTGGGGCTCGGTCTTTGACAATCAAAAGGCCGTCACAGTGCGGGGCACGTTCCTCCAGAATGAGGAGTTCATGGCCCTGTTCTACAAAGAGGGCTACACTGACATTGAGATGGAGACCGGGCCGTATCTGAGCGCCATCTATGAGGACATCTATCCTCGTCGCTACCCGGTCAACCAGATC
>CAYVPU010000053.1:0-16102 GCA_964453885.1 uncultured Anaerolineae bacterium
CAATTGTCTACCGAGGAGATCCAACAGCACTTGGATGATGGGCGCGAAGAGCTTTTCAACCTGCGATTCCAGTGGAGCTCGGGCCAATTGCGAGACGGCAACCGTTTGACTCAGGTGAAGCGAGACATCGCGCGGATGCTGACGATTATGCGCGAACGCGAGTTAGAGTTCGAATGGGAAGAGGATGAATTGGAAGAAGAGGAAGCGGCGGTATGAAGGGGAAAAGACGGCGAATGGAAGGCGTGGTTCTCAGTGACAGGATGGACAAGACGGTGGTAGTCGAGGTGACGCGCCTGCGACGACACCAGTTGTACAAGAAGGTAATCCGGCAACGGCGAAAGCTCATGGCTCACGACGAGGGAGAAACCTGCCGGGTGGGAGATCGGGTGCGCATCGTCGAGTCCCGGCCATTGAGCCGCCACAAGCATTGGGTAGTGGAGACCATCCTGGAGCGGACGCAGTAGAGCTCGCTCTCTCAGTCAAGGGGTTAGGACGATGATTCAGCAAGAGAGTCGCCTTCGTGTGGCAGACAATACTGGTGCAAAAGAGGTTCTGTGCATCCGGGTCATGGGGGGGTCCAAACGACGCTACGGCAGTGTGGGCGACATGATTGTCGCTACTGTGAAACAGGCCGCACCTGCTGGCTCGGTAAAAAAAAGCGATGTGGTGCGCGCAGTCATCGTGCGCACGGCCAAGGAATACAAGCGCGCCGACGGATCTTACATAAAGTTTGACGACAATGCGGTTGTGATATTGGATGGCCAGACCACGAGTCCCAAGGGAACGCGCATCTTTGGCCCTGTGGCCCGCGAGTTGCGCGACAAGGGCTTTATGAGGATCGTTTCTTTGGCTCCAGAAGTGCTATGATTGTATATCGTGTATTGCGTTTTGCCTGCCTGCACGGTAGTTGATAGGCGATCCGTAATAGGCGATGATCGGGAGGTTGTGGTGAGGAGAATCAGAAGCGGTGACACGGTTGAGGTGATCGCCGGCAAGGATAAAGGCGCGACAGGGACAGTTCGCCAGGTGTCGCCCGCCAGGAAAGGAAAGTACAAGGGACAGGGGCGCAGGAGTTCTTTTCAAGATAGGGTACTGGTCTCTGGCGTCAACTTGGTGAAGAAGCACCAGCGACCCATCGCTCCGAGTGGTGCGCCGCGTACACAGACAGGCATCATCGAGTTTGAGGCGCCCCTTCACGTTTCGAACGTCATGCTGATCTGTCCCCATTGCAGCCAAAGGGCGCGGGTAGGCTTTCGTTTCTTGGAAGATGGCAAGAAGGTGCGGTATTGTAAAAAGTGCGACGAGGCGATTGATCGGTGAGTCTTCCCCTCAACGGTTTGTTTCATGAGGCAGTGGGAGAAGGTTTTATGGCAGAGCCACGGTTAAAAGGGCATTATAGAGAAGAAATCGTTCCGGCCATGATGCAGGCGTTTGGTTATAGCAATTTGATGGAGGTTCCTCGCCTCAACAAGATCGTCGTTAATGTGGGTGTGGGCGAGGCGCTGACCGATTCCAAGTCGCTGGATTACACGGTGCAGAATGTTGCTATTATCACTGGTCAGCAGCCGATCGTGACGAAAGCGCGGAAATCCATCGCTGCCTTCAAGTTGCGCGAGGGTCGCTCCATTGGGGTCAAGGTCACGCTGCGAGGCCATCGGATGTGGGACTTTTTTGATCGTCTGACGAACGTTGCCTTGCCGCGTGTGCGGGACTTTCGAGGTGTTTCGCCCGATTCTTTTGACGGGCGGGGCAACTATACCCTGGGTCTGCGTGAGCAATTGTTATGGCCGGAAATTGATTATGACAGTATTGACAAGATCCGGGGGATGGAGGTTTCCATCGTGACGACGGCCAAGACCGACGAAGAAGGTCGGCAGTTGTTGGCCTTGTTGGGAATGCCGTTTAAACGACGGTAACGAATGGGAGGAGTTTGTGTCTAAAAAGTGCATGCCTTATCGGGAGGAGCGACGCAAGTACAAGGTTCGAGTGCGCAATCGATGCCAGATTTGTGGAAGGCCTCGGGGTTTCATCCGACGGTTCAAGCTTTGCCGGATCTGTTTCCGGGAGCTTGCCTTACAGGGCAAGATTCCTGGCGTCGCCAAAGCCAGTTGGTAACGGCGTTCTCTACCGGTTCGGAAGGCATTATCGGCAACGCGTATAGCGGTTCCCTATGTTTCCACTGGACGACAGTTCGGTGGCGCGGGCGGCGAGCTCTGAGCTCGGTCGAGCGATTGAGAACCATCGTAAGCTTGCTATTTTACAAGTAGGAGAACGGATTCATGAGTGTGACAGATCCCATCGCCGACATGCTGACGCGCATTCGCAACGCTGGCATGGCGGGACACAGTCAGGTGGCTGTACCTAGCTCCAAGATCAAATTGGCTATCGCCCGAATCTTGAAGGAAGGGGGTTTCATTCGAGAGTATCGCCGCGTTGAGGAAAAGCCCCAATCAGTGATTCGTATCTGGCTCAAATACGTGGGCGAGAAGCCTCGTCGCCACATCATCTCAGACCTGAAACGAGTCAGCAAGCCGGGATGCCGGGTTTATGTTGGCAAAAATGAAATTCCTTGGATACGAAGTGGCCTGGGTGTGGCGATTCTGAGCACATCCAAAGGTGTTCTCGCTGATCGTCAGGCGCGACGGCTTGGTGTGGGGGGCGAGTTGCTCTGTCACGTCTGGTAGGGTGGTGGGCAGACGTTGGAGGCGCGTTCGGGTCTTTGACGTTCAGTTTCCGGTTGTGGGAGGTATAAAAGTGTCGAGAATTGGTCGTTTACCGGTCAGCATCCCGCAGGGCGTGCAAGTGGAAATTAGAGGTACCCACGTCACGATGAAAGGGCCCCAGGGGACACTGGAGCGACGTTTTCATCCCGATATGAAGATTGTGCTGGAGGGGGGGCAGCTTCAGGTATTCCGACCGACAGATCAACGCCAGCACAGGGCCCTGCATGGCCTGACTCGAGCGCTCTTGGCCAACATGGTGACTGGGGTCAGCCAGGGTTATCTACGGGAGTTGTTGATCGAAGGCGTTGGCTACCGAGCTGAGCTCCAGGGCAACAAGTTGATTATGAGTTTGGGCTTCTCGCACCCGGTCACGGTTGAGCCGCCGGAGAACGTGACGTTCAAGGTAGAAGATCGTGGCAAACGGATCGTGGTCGAGGGCATTGACAAAGAGGTTGTTGGGCAAATTAGTGCTGACATTCGCAAATGGCGCCCGCCTGAGCCTTATTTGGGCAAGGGAGTGCGGTACAAAGGCGAGTATGTGCGTCGTAAGGCGGGCAAGAGTGGCAGAGTTGACTAGGATTTGCTTGTAGATTCTCTGATGAAAAAAAGTTTGCCTCCTGAGCAAAGGGAGTAGCGGAGGGCGAGAATAGATGGGTAGGGGCATTAGCGAACAGCACCTTTTGGCGCGGAAACGTCGGCACCGGCGAGTACGAAAAAAGATCTCGGGTACGGCGGAGCGACCCCGGATTAACGTGTTCCGTAGCCTGCGGCACATTTATGCCCAGATTATTGACGACGATCGAGGGCGCACGCTGATCGCTGCTTCGACTCAGGATCCAGCCCTGCGCGATCAGTTGGCTGGCCTGGACAAGACAGCTCAGGCGAAAGTAGTGGGCCAGGCTCTGGCCGAGCGTGCGCAAGCCAAGAGCGTTCGGCAGGTGATTTTTGACCGGGGAGGCTACAAGTATCATGGGCGGGTCAAGGCCCTGGCCGATGGCGCGCGCGAGGGTGGGTTAGAGTTCTAGCTGTGATACAAAGCCCAGGTGAGTTGCTGAGGATTGACTGAGGAGGATACATGGGGCGCCGGAGATTCGAGCAAAAAGACGAACTGGACGAGCGAGTGGTGCACATTGCCCGAGTGGCCAAGGTTGTAAAGGGGGGGCGTCGGTTTGCCTTCCGTACCGTGGTCGTGGTGGGCGATAATCAGGGCCGGGTGGGTATTGGTGTGGGCAAAGCACGGAGTGTGCCCGAATCCATTCGCAAAGGCGCCGAGCGTGCCCGTCGCAACATGCGCCAAGTAAATCTGTTGGGCGCGACGATTCCACACGAGATTGAGGCCAAGTTCGGTGGTGCCCGAGTGTTATTGCGACCGGCGTCGCCGGGCACAGGTGTTATCGCTGGAGGTGCGGTGCGTGCCGTGGTGCAAGCGGCTGGGGTCAAGGACATTCTCACCAAGTCGTTGGGCAGCGCCAACGTTTTGAACGTCGCTCAAGCGACGTTCGAGGGCCTGATACAGTTGGTCAACCCGGAGGAGGTAGCCAGGTTGCGAGGGCGTCCGCTCTCTGAGGTAATGCCGTTCTGGTCTGAGCCTGGCAGCTAGTATGGTGTTCTGGGGATGATAACGATGACGGATAACACAACTGCAACGCAGAAAAAGCTCCACATTACCCTGATCAAGAGCCCTATCGGTTATAACAAGCGACAAAAAGGGACAGTCCGGGCTCTGGGCTTGCGGCGGATGGGGCATATGGTAGAACAACTGGACACGCCAGTTATCCGAGGGATGGTGCGGAAAGTCAGCCACCTGGTTCGGGTGGAGGAGTTTGAGGAATGAAACTTCACGAATTGCGACCCGCCAAGGGGGCTAAAAAGGCACGAAAGCGAAAGGGTCGAGGCATCGCAGCCGGCCAGGGTAAGACGGCAGGGCGAGGAACAAAGGGCCAGGGTGCTCGCTCTGGCGGGGGCAAAGGGCCTTACTTTGAGGGTGGTCAGTTGCCGTTGGTCCGGCGTTTGCCTTACAAGCGAGGTTTTATCAGCCGCTGGAAGGTCCACTACCGGCCCATAAATCTTGGCCGGTTGGGGGTCTTTCCGGATGGCGCTGAGGTGGATCCGGCGGCGTTGGCGGAATCTGGTCTTATCAAGAAGCCCTCGCTGCCCGTCGTCATTCTGGGCGATGGCGAGTTGGATCGAGCGCTGACGGTGAAAGCCCATCGCTTCTCCGCCAGCGCCCGGGCCAAGATTGAGGCTGCTGGAGGGACGGTAGAGGAACTGCCCTGGATTGTCCAACGGACGCGGCGAGGAGGATAGCCGATGCTGGAAGCACTACGCAATGCCTTTCGCCTGCGCGACGTCAGGCGACGCCTTTTGCTTACGCTGGGCATCCTGGTAGTTTTCCGCCTGGCGTCTCACGTGCCGGTGCCCAACGTGGATCCGGCGGCATTGAAGCAGGTCTTTGAGCAAAATCAGCTTTTGGGGCTGTTTGACCTTTTCTCCGGTGGCGCCATGTCCAGATTCTCTGTCATGGCGCTGGGTGTGTATCCCTACATTACTGCCACGATCATCATGCAGCTTCTCACACCGCTGATCCCGGCCCTGGAAAATCTCCAAAAAGAGGGCGAGGCCGGGCGGAACAAGCTCAACCAGTATCAATATTATGCGACGATTCCATTGGCGGCGCTGCAGGCGTATACTCAGGCGGGGTTGTTGGCCAGTGCTGGTGGCGTGATCAGCCAGTGGGGTTTCCGAGAGTATTTCCTGCCGACACTCTCCACGGTCATCACCCTGACGGCCGGTACCATGATGGCGGTGTGGTTAGGTGAGTTGATCAACGAGCTGGGCGTGGGCCAGGGGTTGTCCATCATCATCTTTGGCAACATCATAGCTCAGATTCCCGGTCGCGTGGGCGGATTGCTGTTGAACGATGTGATGGGGCTGCTGTTCTTTGTCGTGATCACGATTATCACAGTGTTCGTCATCGTGGTTGTGCAGGAGGGGGAGCGGCGCATCCCGGTGCGGTATGGCCGTCGAGTGCTGGCCATGCGGGGCAACCGCTTGCGCATCGCCGGCGGCCAGAGCACCGTCATTCCGCTGCGGGTGAATACAGCCGGCATGATACCGCTCATCTTTGCCAGCTCCATCTTGCTCTTTCCGGGCGTCGTCGCTCAGTTCTTTGTCAATTCAGAAACGTCGTGGGTAGCCAGCCTGGCCAGCACTCTGGTGGAGGTTTCCAACGGCCAGAGTAACTGGTATTACTTTTTCTACTTTTGTATGGTGGTAGGTTTCACCTATTTTTACACCGACATTATCTTCCAGCAACAGAACCTGGCGGAAACGTTGAAAAAACAGGGCGGGTCCGTAATCGGCCGTCGGCCCGGCCGTCCAACGGCCGATTACCTGAACTTTGTCTTGCGGCGCATCACACTAGTGGGCGCTCTCTTCCTGGGCGGGGTGGCGGTGCTGCCCGGGGTGGTCAAGCTGACCGGCCTCACGCAGAGTTCAGGCCAGATGCTCATTACCAGTTCCGGTTTGCTCATTGTGGTCGGCGTCGTACGCGACACGATGAAACAGATCGAAGCACAATTGTTGATGCGGCGTTACGAGGGGTTCGGGTAGGTCCTGGCAAGTGGTTGGGCGCGTCGAAGAGGTTGGAGCAATGATCATACTCAAGTCCAGGGAAGAGTTAGCCCGAATGCGTGAAGCCGGCCGGATCGTGGCGCGGGTGCATCAAGCATTGAAGAGCCTGCTGGCGCCCGGTGTTACAACGCTGGAACTGGATGAACTGGCTGAGCGTGTTATCCGTCAGCACGATGCCGTTCCGTCTTTCCTGGGTTATCCCCACGCCGGAAGCAACAATTTTCCGGCTTCGATATGCACTTCGATCAACGAAGAGATCGTCCATGGCGTTCCCAGTCGCCAGAGGGTGCTGAAAGAGGGCGACATCATCAGCGTTGACGTGGGTGCTATTTACAAGGGCTGGCAGGGAGACGCCGCTTTCACTGTGGGTGTGGGTCAGACAAGTCCCGAAGCGCAGCGGCTGATAGATGTGACCGAGCAGGCGTTGGCCAAGGCTGTTGAGCAGTGCCAGTTGGGAAACCGCCTGTGGGCTGTGATGGGCGCGGTGCAACAGCACGTGGAAGCGGCAGGGTTCAATGTCATCCGGGAGTACCAGGGACACGGCATTGGCCGCGAGATGCACGAGCCGCCCAGCATCCCAAACTTTTTGGACAGGAGCCGTCGCCGTCGGCCCAGGAATTGGCTGCTGAAGCAAGGCATGACTATGGCCATTGAGCCTATGGTCTGCCAGGGAGACTGGCGGACGCGGACCTTGGCCGATGGATGGTCGGTGGTGACGGCCGATGGCAAGCTCTCAGCGCACTCGGAGCATACGGTGGCTGTCACCGAGAACGGTCCAGAGATCCTGACACGATTGTAGTAGAGAAGTAGAGGGAAGGCGAGGGAGGCAAAGATGAAGGTCTCAGCATCTGTCAAGCGACGTTGCCCCAAATGCAAGATCGTTCGCCGTCGAGGGGTTGTGCGAGTGATTTGCGAGAATCCTCGGCACAAACAGCGACAAGGCTAGGTGGGCGGATAGTGTGCTCAAAGGTCTGAGTGCTGGGCCGTGGGCAGTGTGAGGGTTGAGGGTTCAGTCGAATGGAGGGAAATGGATGGCACGAATCGCAGGAGTGGACTTGCCCCGCAACAAGCGAGTGGAAATTGGGCTGACTTATATCTATGGCATTGGGCGCAGTAGTAGCTGTGACATCCTGAGCAAGGCTGGTGTGAGTCTGGACGTGCGGGTGAGTGACTTGTCCGAGTCCGATGTCAGCCGGTTGCGCGAGGTGATCGAGCGGGAATACAGGGTGGAAGGCGATCTGCGCCGAGAAGTGAGCACGAATATCAAGCGCCTGATGGAGATTGGAAGTTACCGGGGTCTTCGCCACCGGCGCAACTTGCCGGTGCATGGGCAGCGCACGAAAACAAATGCTCGCACCAAGCGAGGTCCCAAGAGGACAGTGGCCGGTCGTGGACGTCGTCGTGGCGCTAAGAAGAAGTAGAGGTAGCAGCAATAGAGTCGTTCAATAGTCACTCTAGGAGGGAAAAAAGAAAGAATGGGTCGAAGAGGTGCCAAACAGCGGGGTGGACCTCGCAAGGCTAAGAAGAACGTGCCCCACGGACAGGCGCACATCCACGCTACGTTCAACAATACCATCGTGACGATGACCGATCTACAAGGGAACGTTGTAACCTGGGCCAGTACAGGGACGACCGGCTTTAGGGGATCGCGCAAGAGCACTCCTTACGCGGCACGAATGGCGGCCCAGCAGGCAGCCAAGCAGGCGATGGACCATGGTATGAGAGAAATTGACGTTTTTGTAAAAGGGCCGGGCCCAGGACGCGAGGCGGCCATTCGCGCTCTGCAGGCTGCGGGCTTGAGGGTACGTTCCATCACCGATGTAACGCCCATCCCGCACAATGGTTGTCGTCCGCCCAAGAAGCGTAGGGTTTAGACAAGAGGTAGGACGCAAAAGTGTTGGGCGTGACTATGGCCTGCATGTTTGTGGCTGTGGGTCAGTCGCAACGAGACACACTTTTCGACTCGTCACTTTGTGCAGGAGGATATGAATGGCAAGATATACGGGCTCAGTGTGTAAATTGTGCCGGCGGGAGGGCGAAAAGTTATTTCTCAAGGGCGAGCGGTGCACAAGTCCCAAGTGCGCCCTTGAGCGACGCGCCTATCCTCCCGGTCAGCATGGGCGCGCAACTCAGTTCCGGCGCGGACGCGCCAGCGAATATTCCAGGCAGTTGCGGGAGAAGCAAAAAGTCCGACGCATCTATGGCGTGCTGGAGCGGCAGTTTCGGCGGTACTATCGAGAGGCTGTGCGGCGTAAGGGGCCGACCGGTGCCAACCTGGTGATTGTGTTGGAGAGCCGCCTTGACAACGTGGTCTATCGCCTGGGCTTTGCCGACTCGCGGGCCCAAGCCCGGCAGTTGGTGCAACATGGACACTTTTGGTTCAACGAAAAACCGACCAACATTCCATCCAGGCTGGTAAAGCCGGGGGATCTGATTTCAGTACGCCGGCAGAGTAGTCAGAATAGGTACTTTGAAGAACGCGCTCAGATTATGGGGGAGCGGGGGGTACCAGGTTGGTTGAGTCTCGACCTCCGGGATATGTCAGGGCGAATTCTCAACCTTCCATCCCTTGAAGATGTAGACTTTCCGATCAATGAGCAAATGATCGTCGAGTACTACAGCCGCTAAAGAGCATCAGTGGATTCCGGGCGGCGTGACGATCGTCAGTGTCGTGCCCTAGAATCTGGAGAATATGTTAGCGATGGCAAGGGTCGAGAGAGAAAACGCGGGATAGCGTAGGGTCTGGATTCGCGGTGTGTTCTCTGGCCTTTGAGAAGGGATGGTTCTTTGATGAATCTGGTATTGCCCAAGATTGAATGTGATGTCGCTTCCCGCAATTATGGCCGGTTCGTTATCGGCCCTTTGGAGAGCGGCTATGGGATCACGTTGGGGAATGCTCTGCGGCGGGTTCTGCTTTCGTCGTTGCCTGGGGCGGCTATTACATCCATGAGAGTGAGTGAGGCCCCTCACGAATTCGCTCCTGTACCCGGCGTGCGGGAAGACATGACGGCATTGATGCTTCAGGTGAAGCAGATTCGTCTAAAGATGCACGCTGAGGAGCCCATCCGGTTACATCTAGAGGTGCAAGGCGAAGGCCCTGTGCTGGCCGGCGACATTGAGTGTCCCAGCCAGGTGGAAATTGTTAACCCGGAACTGTATCTTTGTGCGGTGGACGATCCTCAGGCCAATATGTACGTGGAATTTGTCGCTGCTCCTGGGCGAGGGTACTCTCCGGCGGAAGAGCGTGACAAGCTGTCCATCGGCGAATTGCCAGTGGATGCCATCTTTGGCCCTGTCCGCAAGGCCAGCTATCATGTTGGGCGAGCGCGTGTGGGGCAGATGACCAACTTTGACCGACTGACGTTGGAGGTGTGGACCGATGGTACCATTCGCCCCCACGAAGCGTTGGCTGAGGCTGCCAAGTTGTTGGTGACGCACTTGAACCTGGTAGCTAGCGTAGATGAGTTGGTGAGCGAAGAAGCAGCCGCCCTTGTTGAGGCACCGGTTGTCGAGGAAGTCATTCCTGCGCAGGCTTACGATGTGCCCATCGAAGATCTGGATCTCAGTGTCCGGGTCTATAATTGTCTGAAACGGACTGGCATAACCCGCGTAGGCGAGGTGCTGGAGCGATTGGAAAAGGGCAGGGATGAAATGATGTCCATCCGCAACTTTGGCGCCAAATCGCTGGCGGAACTCGAGGAAAAATTGATGGAACGGGATTTCCTCACGCCTGACGGTGAGGTAGCAAAGGCAAAAGCCCAAGTTGTTGGTGCATGACCCAACGTAGCCAAGGAATTTGCAAAAATTGTGTGGAACAGTGATTTTGTTTTGATTGAGGAGTTTTTCCCATGAGACATCGCAAAGCCGGACGAAAGCTGGGACGTTCCAGCGGTCATCGACGTGCTTTGTATCGCAATTTGGTGACAGAGTTGTTTCGTCACGAGCGGATCAAGACCACCGAGGCCAAAGCCAAGGCTATCCAGCCCAAAGCAGAGAAGCTGATCACTCTGGGCAAGCGGGGCACCCTCCATGCGCGGCGCTTGGCTATTGGTCGCTTGAACGATCCTGAGATTTTGAAAAAGCTGTTCGACGAGATTGCCCTGCGCTATACAGATCGCGCCGGGGGATATACTCGCATCCTAAGGTTGGGCCACCGACAAGGTGACAACGCATCAATGGTTCTCATCGAGTTGGTAGAGTAGATGGTTGGTGGAGCGGCGGGCGACGATGTTGGTGAGCGTCGTCACTTCCGGGCGGTGATCGAGTACGACGGCACGGATTTCCATGGCTTCCAGTTTCAACTGGACCAGCGCAGCGTTCAGGGAGTCTTGGAAGAATCCTTGAGCAAAGTGACGGGGCAGATGATCCGCGTGGTAGGCGCTGGACGTACCGATGCTGGTGTACACGCCCGGGGACAGGTAATCGCTTTTGGTGTGCGTTGGCGGCATGGAACGGCCGATTTGCACCGGGCGATGAACGCTGTCCTGCCAAGAGATGTCGCTCTCTTGTCTTTGGAGGTTGCCCCCCAGGGGTTCCATCCGCGCTATAGCGCTCGGAGTCGTTGGTATCGGTACACGGTCCTCAACCAGTCGCTTCGTTCTCCGGCAAGCCGGCGATGGGCCCTTCACGTGCCGGAGTTGCTGAATGTGAACCGTATGAATCAGGCCTCTACCAGCCTGGTTGGAGAACAAGACTTTGCCACCTTTGGCCAGCCGCCGCAAGGGCAGAATACGGTCCGGCGGGTGTTGCGGGCCGAGTGGTGGCGTGAGAAAGCGTTTCTTTACTTTGATATAGAGGCTAATGCCTTCCTGCAAAGGATGGTACGCAGCCTGGTGGGTACGCTGCTCCGGGTCGGTGATGGTGGACTCTCGCCAGAGGAGTTTCGTCAACGGTTGGCAGCTTGTAATCGCTCATTGGCAGGCCCCACCGCACAGCCGCATGGTCTTTGTTTGATGGCAGTCAACTACTAGGAACTAGAGTATCCCCTTGCAGGGTATTTTGGACGGGCGGCTGTTTTGGACTGAGGATTCAATACGCAAGGAGTTGTTTACCGTGAAGACGTATACTGTCAAGCCGGGAGAAATAAAACGCCAGTGGCGTCTTGTGGATGCGGAGGGAAAAACTCTGGGACGGTTGGCGTCGCGCATCGCTGCCATTCTCAAGGGCAAGCACAAGCCGATCTACACGCCCCACGCCGATGTGGGCGATTATGTCATTGTGATCAACGCCGACAAGATTCACGTCACTGGCCGCAAGATGCTGCAAAAGATGTACCATCGCCATTCCGGGTATCCTGGTGGCCTGAAGAGCATCAATCTGCGCGATCTGTTGCAGCGACATCCAACTCGGGCCGTCGAGTATGCGGTAAAAGGGATGTTGCCCAAGAATCGCCTGGGACGACGGATGTTCAAAAAGCTCAAGGTTTATGCAGGAAGCGACCATCCGCACCAGGCACAAAAGCCGCAGGTGTTGGAACTGTAGGTGGGTGGTAGAGGCAGGAGGAGACGTAACGATGGCAGGAGAGCATTACTACGAGGGCTTGGGACGCAGAAAGACCGCCACGGCGCGGGTGCGTTTGTTTCCTGAAGGCAGTGGGAAGGTTGTCATCAATGACAGGTCATTGAACGAACATTTTTCCCGCGAATGGGACATCTTGCACCTGACTGGGCCTCTGAAGGCCACAGACACAGAGGAAAGCTTTGACATAACAGTGCGGGTAGCGGGTGGCGGGATGAGTGGACAGTCAGGGGCCATTCGGCTGGGCATAGCCCGGGCGTTGTTAAAGGTAGACCCTGATTTGCGGTCTGTTCTGCGCAGGGGAGGCTTCCTGACGCGCGACGCGCGAGAAAAAGAGCGCAAGAAGCCTGGCCTTAAACGAGCACGCAAAGCGCCGCAGTACACCAAGCGCTAGCTGGGCGGATGGTGGCTCTTTGGTGGAGATGATTCATTTGTCCTGGTGATTTGCTCTCTTTGGCCGCACTATCCGGTGTCTAGCTTTCACTTCCCCAAAAGCTCCAGCGGCGCCCGAACCACGAATCTTGGCTGACTCGGGTGGCCTTGAGTTTTTGGGGAAGTTTCATAATAGCCTTTGTCAGATGAGAAAAAAACTGGTATAATACCAAAGCGTCAAATGATCTGACCAGGCTCGTTTTCTGTGGCAAAGCCATGACTGTGTCGTTGTCAAGGCTTTTGTCCGGTGGCCGCAGAGCTAGCGGGGAACTGATGGTCGTGAAGCACGGGGGCGCAAACATCGGGAGGTTACGGAAATGGCGCGAGAGAAAAGTGGGTTGTATTATATCAACAAAGGAGGGCTCATTACGATCCTGGCTTTGGAAAACGTTATGGGGAAGAATGGGGTCAACGCTATCTTGAACATGGCAGGGTTGCCCCATTTGATTGACAACTACCCACCCAACAACCTGGCGCGCGAGTTCGACTTTGCCGATTATACGGCCTTGATCCGGGCTCTGGAAGATATGTACGGCCCTCGGGGCGGACGCGGCTTGGCGCTGCGTGCTGGGCGAGCTACCTTTGACCGGGTCATAAAAGAATTTGGCCCCATGGTGGGCATGGCTGACCTGGCTTTCAAGGTGTTGCCCCTCGTCGTAAAAGTTAAAGTTGGGTTGCGTGTGATGGGTGAGACGATTTCCAAGCTCACTGACCAGATAAACAAGGTCGAGGACGCTGGTGACCATTACCGCTACAGGATTTTGCAGTGTCCGGCGTGTTGGGGGCGCAAGACAGACAAACCTTGTTGTCATATTGCGACTGGCCTCCTCCAGGAAGGGCTCCACTGGCTAAGCGGTGGCAAGGAATTCCGAGTCACCGAGGTCACCTGTATTGCCATGGGGGATGAGAGTTGTGACTTTCTTGTGTACAAAGAACCGCTGGGTTAAAAGCAGGGGGCTGTCTTGTTGCAGAGGTTGCTGTCGAAGCACCGTACTGGACACGGTACAGTGCCCTCTGGGACAGACTGTGAGGCGTACGCAGGTTGACAAGGGGCGGTGAAAGCGCTGCTTGAGGGAGAGGACTGGGTTACCGCCATCGGAGGTGCAGATGAGGTCTAGAAAGCATCGCATCCTGATTGTAGAGGATGATTTGGATACCTCTGACATGTTGTGTGCTTATTTCGAAGGCCAGGGGTACGAGGTGATGACTGCGGCCTGGGGCAATGATGCTTTGGAGCTATGTCAGGAGATAGTGCCAGATCTTATCATTCAAGACATTCGGCTGCCTGACATCAATGGCTACGAAGTCGCCAAGCAACTCCGTAGCAATGTACGCACCCAGCAAGCCCCTATCATCTTTTTGACGGAGAAGCGAGAGCGGGCCGACCGTATTGCCGGATTAAAGTTGGGGGCCGTGGACTATATTACCAAACCGTTTGACATGCAAGAGTTGCGTCTGCGTGTGCGCAATGCCTTGCGCCGCGCCAGTTACGAAAGCCTGGTCAGTCCGGTGACGGGCTTGCCTGGTGAAAAAGTCGTGCTGGAAAGGCTGGAACGGTTGTTAGACCAAGACGATTGGGCCGTCATGCAGATCAGTATTGTGGGCATAGAAGCCTTCAACGAGGTCTATGGCTTCGTGGCCGGGGACGATGTGCTGCGGGCAGTAGGGCTTATCATCAGCAACGTGGTCGAAGAGGCGGGTACCCCGACTGATTTTGTGGGCCATAAAGATGTGGCGGATTTTGTCTTGATTACCGTTCCCGCCA
Organism: uncultured Anaerolineae bacterium; assembly: GCA_964453885.1. Lineage (GTDB taxonomy): Bacteria > Chloroflexota > Anaerolineae > CAYNKW01 > CAYNKW01 > CAYNKW01. The sequence goes on from CAYVPU010000053.1 coordinate 14,071, forward strand.
AGGTTGAAGAACTTGAAGAGAAGATTGTCACTCGGCTGAATCGAGCCATCAGTTACTTTTACCCAATCAAAGACCGTGAGCGGGGTTTTATATGCCTGAAAGACGCCTCAGGTAAAGGCCGTCGGGTTGCCCTGATGTCTGCGGCGATAGGTTGGGTCACTTCTGATATGCAGTCCTCTGGCACGGCCGGAGAGATATGGGATGCCATCAGGCTGCAGCAGCGAACGGCAGCGGCTGTGAACTGATCCTGTAGCTTGCTAAAATCGGCGCTTTGTGTTATAGTTGGGCCTGTCGCGAAGCGAGGGCCAGCCCGGTTGGAAAGTCACTGCCGGTAGTTGGTTCCTCGTTCTTTCTGCTTTTGGCAAGGGAGCAAGGCCGTTTGTGTCCCGGGGCCAGGGGCAAACCCATAGAAGGAGATGTCGCGTATGCGGGATTACGAGTTGGTTTTCATCATTGCTCCTGTTGTCGAGGACGAGAACGTTCAGACCGTCGTAGACCGAGTCACCGGCTGGATCGAAGCTGACGGGGGCACAGTGACCAAGGTTGACCTCTGGGGGCGGCGAAAGCTTGCCTATCCTATCCAAGAGTTTTCCGAAGGCACGTATGTCCTTCTGAACGCCCAGTTGAAGCCAGCCGCTCTTAATGAACTAGAGCGTAACATGAAGCTGAATACTTTTATCATCCGCTACCTGCTGGTACGGATCGAAGAATAGACTGTATTCCCACTCTCTGGCGCGGCAAAGAAGAGTCAGAAATGCCATCACAAGGAGGGAGGGGGGAGTCTATTTATGGTTTGGGGACCTTTTCGCACTGCAAGCGCGATGGTGTGTCAGGGAGAGCTTTGTGTATGACAGGGGCGTCTGAGGAGAGTTGAAGGAGCGTGGACAGATGGCACGGGGTCTGAACAAGGTCATGATCATTGGCTACGTAGGACGTGAACCTGAGATGCGTTACACTCCCGGCGGCAAGCCGGTGACGTCTTTTAGCGTGGCAACTACTTGTAGCTGGACGGCTCCCGATGGCAGGCGGCGACAAGAGACCGATTGGTTCAACGTGGTGTCCTGGGATAACTTGGCTGAGATTTGCAAGCAACATCTCACCCAGGACCAGCGCGTTTACATTGAGGGTCGGCTGCAAACTCGGGGATGGAAAGATGGCGGAGGAAAATATCACTACCGCACCGAGGTCGTGGCTAACGAAATGATCATACTCAGCGATTGCCACCCGCACGAGCCTTCAGCGCTAGAAGATGGTTCAGCGCTAGTGCTTGTTGAAAACGAAGAATAGTCCTTTTTACATCTTGCAATCTAAAGGAGAGCGGATTTGGCAGAAGAATCTACGGCAACTGGTGCCGGGCAATCAAGGACCCAGCACCGTACTGGACACGGTACAGTGGAAACAAGATCGAGAGAGCAGCATCCCCCTCGGAGGCGTTGGGGGGGACGCCGTATGCACCGTCCACGGAGGCCCAAGCAATGCGCTTTCTGTGTGAGCAAAGTGTCTGATGTGGACTACAAGCAGGCTGGTGCTTTGCTGCCCTATGTCAAGGCACGAGGCAAGATCAGGCCAAGACGCCAGACAGGGCTTTGCGCCAAGCATCAGAGGCGGGTGGCGCGAGCTATCAAACGTGCCCGTCACCTGGCTTTGCTGCCTTTTACAATTGCCGGACCGGGCAGGTCTTCCAGGTAATGGCTTGACTGTTGATTCACGTGCCATGCACCGTACTGGACACGGTACAGTGTGGGGACAGGGCTTGGGATGTTTTCCTGTGCCCTGTCCTTGCACCGTACTGGACACGGTACAGTGTGCTCGCTATGAGCTCCACAGACGTGAGAACTGGCTGAAATCACTGCGGTTGTACTCAGGGTAGGATTTCTCGTGACTGCAGACTGATCCCATAGGGCCTGTCGCGAGTTGCCCCAGAGTGAGCCTGATTATGGCGGCCGTGACTCTTGTCCGCCAGTCCAGGGCCAGGTGTGTAGTCACTCAGAGAACTGATTTTACTCGAACCTGGTGTGAAAAGGTGAAGAGA
>CAYVPU010000054.1:0-15619 GCA_964453885.1 uncultured Anaerolineae bacterium
TGGGGCCCAACGGCGCGGGCAAGACGACAACTATTTCCATGCTGCTGGGTCTGATCCGCCCCACGGCCGGCTCCGCCGAGGTGTTGGGTTACGACATCCGCACCCAGACCACGCCGGCCCTGCGGCAGGTAGGCGCGCTGGTGGAGGCTGCTTTCTATCCCTATCTCTCCGCCCGCGATAACCTGTGGGTCATGGCCCAGATGAGTGGAGGCGGCGTCAGCCGGGAACGTATTGGCGCTGTATTGGCGCAGGTGGGCCTGGCAGCCAGGGCTACGGACAAATTCCAGACCTTCTCCACGGGTATGAAGCAGCGCCTGGGCCTGGGCGCGGCCCTGCTCCACGATCCCGACCTGTTCATCCTCGACGAGCCGACCGGTGGCCTCGACCCGGCGGGGATGCTCGAGATCCGCCAACTGCTCCGCCACCTGGCGCAAGATCAGGGCAAGACGGTCTTTCTCTCCAGCCACCTGCTCCACGAGGTCGAACAGGTGTGCGACCGGGTGCTGATCCTCGACGAGGGCCGGACCATCGCCGTAGGCCGGGTGGACGAGTTGCTCCGGCAGAGCGGGCACATTGAGATTCGCATCGCCGGGCCGGAGCGCGCCCGCGACGTGCTGCGCGGCCTGGATTGGGTGGACAAGGTGCTGCTACGCGAGGGCGTGCTTTACGTGGATGCCCCCGCCGAGTGCGCCGCCGATCTCACCGCCGCGCTGGCCGCCGAAGGGCTTTACTTGCACGGCCTCAAAGTTGCCGAGCGTTCGCTGGAAAGTTTCTTTTTGGCCGTCACCGGCAACAAAGCCACAGGAGACAACCATGTGTAGCCTGCTGATCCTCTCCTGGGCCGAGATTGTCAAATTGCTCAAGCTCCGTCTCACCTGGGTGTTGCTGGTGCTGCTCGTCGTCATCCTGGGGATGCGGCTCAACAACATCCATGGTCACGCTTTTGATGAACCGCCAGAACTCACAGATTTTGACGTGGCTTCCCTCGTGGTTCTGCCCGAGGACTATCGTCAGGCGGCCATCTTGCCCGGCGTGTTCAAGCGGGCTCGGCTTTCTTTTGACTGGCTGAACATCTTTATGATTCTTCTGGTAGTCTTGACTGTCGGACAAGAGTTCACCTGGGGGACGATGCGCACTACTCTGGCACGGGGCACGGGACGGACCAGGCTGTTGATGGCCAAGTTTATCGCGCTGGCAGTAGTCGCCGCGTTCTATTTGCTCATCCTGTGGATCGCCTGCGGGCTTTTTGGCCTCTTGACCACGCAAAGCCTGGAAGGGCGCATAGACTGGAGTTTTCTCGACGGGGCGTTTCTGGTTCAAGAGATAGCCGTGCTGGCCCGCACCTGGGCCATCATCTGCCCGGTCATTGCCTTGGCGTTGTTGGTCGCCGTGTGGACGCGCAATCCAGGGCTATCTCTCACCCTCGTGGAGTTGACCTACGGTTTCGATCTTTTGACGTCTATATTCTCCGGGGGCCTGCTGGGGATTTTCCTCATGTACGTGATAGAGGCCAGCAGAGACCCCAGGGAAATCGGCGCCGGCCTCTGGGGGGCACTGATGACAGTGTTCCCGCATTACAACAGCACCGTCGTGATTCACTGGGGGCTTCCGGGCAAACTCTCCGAGTTGGAGCTGGCCATGTTATCCTCGGCTGAAGCCTTGAATCTGCCCCGCGATCCGTGGCGTTGTTTGGTCCTGCTGTTGGGCTACGGTCTCGTCGCGCTGGTTCTGGCCCTCTGGATATTCCGGCGAAAGGACATCACCGTATGACGGGCCAGGAATCGTGGTTGCTCCTACGCCCCTTCGTTGCCGCAGAACTATTCAAACTGCGACGCTCGCGGGTGGGCAAAGCAACGCTCATAGTAACAGCCGTTGCTTCGCCTCTGATCACGGGGCTGGTATGGCTGGTCGGCGACGAAAAGGCATCCACCTTTCCCCGTGTCCTGGAGCTGATTTACCTTCCCTCGTGGCTGCTAGCCGGGTTGATTGGGCTGTTGTTGGCCGTCGAGGTGATGGGTGGCGAGTTCGCACAAGGCACGGTGCGTACCGTCATGGGACGCGGCACACCTCGATGGCTGTTTGTTGATGGCAAAGCGGTTGCGCTGCTCATCGCGGTGTCCGTCAATGCGATTGTCTGCACGCTCTCCGGTGGGGTCTTTGCCACGGTCAGCCATCTGAGTCAGTTGGGAACGGCCGGGCTAGCCGAGGGTTGGCGCGAGTTTGCCCGCTTCTGCCTACCGGCGGTGGGCATTGTCACCCTGTCCGGTTTGGCTTACGTGGGGATTCTGTTGCTGGTCGTCATGCTGGTGCGCTCGCCTGCCCTGGCCATGCTGGCCGGGCTGCTCATCTTTGGCAGTGATTTTATCGTCTCGGCGATAGGGGTAGAAGGCTTTGACCCAGGAGCGTTTTCCATTATTTGCAGTACCTCTGTGCTGTTCTCTCGGACGATCAAAAACGTAAGGACATTTAACCTGCCGAAAATCGAGGGGCTTGATGCCGGGCACGCGTTTCTCACACTGTTGCTCTATGCCGTCGCCGGGATGGTGCTGGCGTACTGCATTTTTGAGCAGCAAGATTTGGCCGGGAAAAGGTAAGCGTCTGGGCATGGTGGCGCAAGACAAAACGGGAGGAATGAGCCGATGAGTTCCTCGACCATGACATTGCTGAACGGGCACTTGTCCGTGCGGAGCAGTTCTTGGACCGAATAGAACACGCGCTGCGCGAGGGAGGGTATCTTGTATGAAAAACGCTCTTGATCATTTCAGTGACCGAGATCGTATCGTTCTTGCTGAGTGCCTAATGCGGTGGCAAGCCAAACATCAAGGACAAATTGCCGAGGTCTGGTTCTTTGGCTCACGAGCCCGTGGGGATTTTGCGCCCGATTCTGATTATGATGTACTGATTGTGCTTGACAACGGAGACAGTCAGGTGCGGGACGATGTGCGGTTGTTGGCTGCTCGTGTCTCGTTAGAACATGACGTACTGATTAACACCCACGTTCTCAGCCGCAAGCGATGGGAGAGCTTGGCCCGTGAGAGGGCCCCCTATTGGTGTAATGTACAGACCGAGGGCGTTCCCTTGTGGGACAAACAGTAACCTTTACCAACGTTATCAGGACATCGCTAGCTGGGTTTACCGTCTGCTATTCGCAATTCTCAACTTGCAATTCCGCACAGGAGGTGTGGCATGGCTAAAGGAATATCCCTGGCCCAGTTCGGTGGGTTCATCACCCAGAACATGGATCGCATCAAAGCCGTTCGCCAGGAGGTGGAAGAGCTACAGGTTGGCTTTAACAGCAAATACGTCGAGTTCAAGGCCCGGCACGACGCTACTCTGGCTAGCCTGGTCAATCAGATCGCCGACGACCCTGAAATCGCCGGACTAGAGTTGGGGCGCATGATTGCCGGCTGCATCGGCGAGGAACGGACAGGACTGGAAGCGCGCCGTCGTGATTTGAGGGAAGAGTTGGTGCCCGGGGCTCAGAAAGAGACCGATGGCCTGTTGGCGGCTGCCCAGGCCGAGGTGGAGCACTATCGTCAGGTCAATCCTCAGTTCGATCAAAGCGAAGAGGAGGTCAAGGCCAAGCGGGTCGAGCTACAGCAGCAATTTGAAGAGCTCAACCAGCAGGTGCAAGAGCTCGGGCGTGGCCTGGGCTTTCTGACCAACTTTGGCAAGGTTTCCAAGCTGGATCGCGAACGGCAACGAATCATCGGTCAGCTCCAGTGGGCCGAGCGGGAGCTGAAGGAGATTCGCGACAAATGGGAGGCCAAGCGGACAGAATTCACTGCCCAGCAGGAGGAAGCCAAAGCTCGCTGGCAAGGGGCCAGCATCGGATTGTCCAAACTCCAGGGCGAGTTGGAACTCTTGGACGACGACGTGGCTCGCGAACGGCTGGCCTTGCAGCGTGCTGCGCGTCACATAGTGGACGATCTCAAGAAACACGTCGTCTGCCCTGAAGCCGATTTTCAGCGCGAGCTGGACGAAATGGTAAAGCTCAACATCAACACCGACAACTATCACGAGGGATTGGGCAAAGCGGCGGGTCTCATTGCGCTACTGAGTGCGGTACTTGAGGGATTGGGTAGCATGCAGGACAGCATTGGTGCGCTGGTGCGGGAGCAGCGGATGCACTCAGAGTACCTGCCAAAGCTCAAGGTACAAATCCCTGCTGAAGCCAGGGCCTTTCACCAGCAGTGGGACAAGCTGCGAGAGATGGTCCTGGACGAGAAGACCATCTGTGAGCATCCCATGGACTTTGTGAAGGCCATGGAGCCTGTGATGGAGGAGGGATTGGGCGATCCGGCTATCGGCCGGATGTTTGATTCGCTGGGTGGCGCCCTGTCGCGGGCGGCCGATGAGCAGTGGAAGTAGGGAATTAGAGACTAGAGATTGGAGATTGGGAGGTGGAGATGAATCGTACTATGTCGTATCTGGTCATTGGGGTGGCAGTGATTATCTTGGCGGTGGGGTTAGTGTTCCTCTGTGCAGCGACGAACGATGCAGGGCGATTGCCTTTGGCGTTGATCCTGTTGGTGATCGGCGGAGGGCTGGCTTTCTGGGGAGGTACATCGTTGCGGCGGGCAATTGCCATCGATCCGGAGAACCTGAGCGATCGGATCACGCACCTGGCCCGGCAGAGCGGTCAGGGCGAGGTGACGCTTTCGCAGGCCGTGAGCGCGCTCAACGCGCCCGATGAGGCTGTCGAGGAGGCGCTACGTCTCCTGGTGGAACGGGGGCAAGCTTATCCCGAGTACCGCCAAGACCGCGACGTCTATGTCTTCTCTGGCTTGCGAGCAGCCAGGATGGTCCGCCGCTGCGAGTCATGTGGCACGGAATATAGCGTCAAAGAACCAATCTACACCTGTACCCAGTGCGGTGGCAAGGTGGAGGTGGTGCGCCTCTAGGCAGCATCTCCGGCCATCAGCTCCTGGTGGCGAGCCAGGCCCTTTTCGATAATGCCTAGCACCTTGTCGGTGTCGGCGAAAGGCTTGACGAGATAGTCGTAGGCATCGAACTTGATGGCTTTGATGGCGGTGTCCAGCGAAGCATAGGCCGTCATGACGATCACCACTGCCTGCTCGTCTATCTCTTTGATGCGCCGCAACATCTCCAGGCCGTCTATGCCAGGCATCTTGACGTCGGCTAGCACCAATGAAAACTCTTCCTGATGAATCTTCTCCAGGGCTTCCAGCCCGCTGGCGGCGGTGGACACCTGGTAGGATTCCCCTTCTAGCATATAGATGAGGAATTCCCTCATGCCCTCTTCGTCGTCTACGACTAGGATTTTTTCTCCTGCTGCCATGGTTCGCTCCTCTATGATTGCCTGCAACCTGAATCACCTGGAATAAAATGGTACAGATTTGCCCGAGATGTCAGTGTCCGGCACATCGCACTTTTTTATTCTTACTCCTTCTTTTTGGTGGCTTCGATGATCTGTTGGGTGAGGTGAGTCGGGACAATCTGGTAGTGTGAGAATTCGATAGAGTAGTAGCCACGTCCCTGCGTCAGTGAGCGCAGATTAATGGAGTATCGTTGAATCTCGGCCAGCGGCACTTGAGCCGTCACAATGCTGTTGCCCCGCTCTTGATCCATGCCTTGCACCTGGGCGCGGCGGGTGTTGAGATCGCCTAGTACATCGCCCATGAATTGCTCAGGTACGACAACCCTGACGTCATAGATCGGCTCCAGCAAGACCGGGCTGCCGTCTATCACTGCCTGCTTGAACGCCTCTCGACCGGCAATCTGAAAGGCGATATCTTTCGAGTCTACGGGGTGTTCTTTGCCGTCCACCACGGCGACTTGGATGTCTACCACTGGATAGCCGGAAATGACGCCCTGCCGCAGGACGCTCTTGATTCCCTTCTCGATGGAGGGTTGGAAGGAACGGGAGATGGCGCCGCCAAACACTTTCCACTCGTACTCAAAACCACCGTCGCGGGACAGTGGCTCCAGGCGCATTTCCACCTCGGCGAACTGACCCGCGCCACCGGTCTGTTTCTTGTGACGGTACCGGGCCGAGCTAACCCGTGTGATGGTCTCTTTGAAGGGCACCTTTGGCTCAGAAATGAGGACATTCAGGCTAAACTTGCGCGCCATGCGGCGCACGGCGATATCTATGTGTGCATCGCCCATGCCGGCCAGGATAGTCTGGCGGGTGGTGGGCTCGTTGTACCAGCGCATGGATGGATCTTCTTCAACGATGCGGGTGAGCACCGTGTTCAATTTGGCCGAGTCGGCCTGGGTCTTGGGCGATACGGCCACCGCGTATAGGGGATTGGGGAACTTGATGCCGGGCAGTTGCAAGGGGTGTCCCTCATCGCACAGCGTATCGCCGGTGAGCGTGTTTGAGAGCTTGGCCACGGCACCGATGTCGCCAGGGGCCAGTCTAGCCACGGGTAGTTGCCCTTTGCCTCTCATGATCAGGATTTGGCCAATGCGTTCACTCTCAGAGTTACGGCCATTGAGGACGCGTGTGTCGGAAGAGATGGCCCCGGAAAAAATGCGAAAGTAGCTCAACTTGCCGACGAAAGGGTCGGCCGTGGTCTTGAACACGAGAGCCGCCAGCGGCGCTGCCTCGTTTGGTTCCAGAGATTCGTCCTGAGTCGTGACCGGGCTGTGCGCCGTCGTGGCCTCAACGTCCACAGGGGAAGGTGCAAAGGCGACGATAGCATCTAGGAATGGTTGGAGGCCCAGGCTGGCTGTGGCGGCTGTGCAGAACACGGGCACAATGTCCCCGGCCTGAATGCCAGCTTTGAGTCCAGTCTTGATCTCCTCGTCGGTGAGCTCCTCCCCCTCCAAGTATTTCATGATCAGGTCATCGTCTGCTTCAGCGGCTGCTTCGATCACCTTTAGCCGGTACTCTTTTATCTGATCCTGCAACTCGGCCGGGATCGCCGTCTCGCTGGCCTTTGGTCCCTCATAAGCCTTCATGGTGACCAGGTCTACCACGCCTCGGAAGTTGCTCTGGCCCCCTAGCGGCAGTTGGAAAGGAACGAAGGTGGCGCCAAACTTGGACTCCAGGCTCTCCAGTGCTTGATCAAAGTTGGCGTTGTCTCGATCCATCTTGTTGATGACAATCATTCGGGGCAGCCCGGCCTGCTCGGCCATGGCCCACACGACCTCGGTGCCTACCTGCACTCCTGAGACTGAATCTATTACGATAACCGCGCTATCGGAGACGCGGACAGCCTGGTGCACCTCGCCGATGAAATCGGCGTAACCGGGTGTATCGAGTACGTTTATTTTGCAACCATCCCACTCGCAAGGAATGAGGGCTGTCCCCAGAGAAATTCTTCGCTGGATCTCCTCGTCGTCAAAGTCGGCCACGGTTGTACCTTCTTCCACTTTACCCAACCGGTTGATGACGCCGGTGGCAAACAACATCGCCTCTGTTAGCGATGTCTTGCCGGCACTGCCGTGAGCCAACAGACTGATGTTACGCAGGGCCTCGCTTTTGTACGATTTCATTCTTCCTCCTTGACACAGGGATGGTAGTCGACCAGTTTTCCGCCCTAATTGTAGACCATTATGGGCAGAATGTCAAAAGGAAAATTCTAGTATGGCAAGGAAAGTTGTTCCATGAGCCGCAAAGCGAAAAACGCAACCCCGCGCTTTACGTTTTGCGTTTCGCAATGTCTGTGGTACAATAGAGCCATGCTGGCGAGAGGGGATGAGCTATGTGGTCAGTGGTAGGACATGAATGGGCAGTAGTGTTGCTGCGCCGGAGCCTGGCTGAAAACCGGGTGGGGCACGCTTATCTGATCACCGGCTCGCCACAGGTCGGCAAGACGACGCTGGCGCGAACCTTCGCCCAGGCGTTGAATTGCACCCATCCCCACGTTGACGAGCGCCCTTGTGATGCCTGTCGCTCTTGCCGCCTGGTGAGCGCAGGCAATCACCCTGACGTCCCGTTCATTGAGCCAGACGGCGCTTCTCTCAAGATCGATCAGATTCGCGCCTTGCAGCGCCAGGTGGCACTCTCACCGGTGGAGGGTCGCTGGAAAGTCTACATCCTGCGAGAGATGGAGCGCGCCACGGCCGAGGCAGCCAACGCACTATTAAAGACGCTGGAGGAGCCGCCCTCCCACGCAGTGCTGATCCTCACTGCCAGCGAAGCCGAGGTCCTGCTGCCCACCATCGTCTCCCGTTGCCAGACGGTTCCACTGCGTCCCTTGAGTCAGCAGGCGATAGCGCAGGCGCTGGTGAGTTGCTGGCAGGTGCAGCCAGATCGGGCATCGCTGCTGGCTAACCTGTCGGGCGGCCGGTTGGGATGGGCAGTCGAGGCCAGCCGAAAACCTTTGGTGCTGGAGCGTCGGTCGCAGCGGTTGGATGAACTGCAAGAACTGATGGGGCAGGGGCGCGCAGACCGGTTCGCTTATGTCGAGAGATTGAGCCGCAATCCTGATGGCTTGCGAGAGGTGATGAGCCTCTGGCTGACCTGGTGGCGCGATTTGCTCCTCGTTACTCATGGCAGCACAGCCGCGCTCACTCATCAGGATCGCAGCGCAGACCTGCAGCAGTTGGCCGAAAAACTGCGGCCGGAGCAGGCTTGCCAGGCAGTGGAAGCGATCCGTGCTGCCATCTGGGGTTTCGATAGCCACGCCAATCCGCGCCTCACGGCCGAGGTGCTGATGCTCAACCTACCAACCCTTTGATATCAAATCTCACCAGGCTGTAAGGATGTTGTCATGCCCAGTGTAACAGGAGTTCGATTCCGCCGGGCCTCCAAGGTCTATCATTTCGCTACTGGGGATTGGACCGGTCTCCGGGTTGGGGATTGGGTCATTGTCGAGACGGCGCGGGGCGTCGAGGCTGGATGGGTGGTGACCCCGCCGCGTCAAGTGTCCCAGCAGGACCTCGTAGCACCACTAAAGGCCATCCTCCGCCGGGCCACAGCGTGGGACATGACGCAACGGGAATCCTACCGCCAGCAGGAAGCTCAAGCTCTGGAACAGTGTCGTCACAAAGTGGCCGAGACTAATCTGTCCATGAAAGTTATCAAGGCCGAGTACAGCTTTGACGGCTCGCACCTTACTTTCTACTTTACCTCGGAAAAGCGGGTAGATTTCCGTAATCTGGTGCGAAAACTGGCCAGTGCCTTCAAGTCGCGCATCGAATTGCGACAGGTTGGCGTCCGTGACGAAGTCAAGCTCATGGAGAGTCTGGGCAGTTGTGGGTTGGCTGCCTGCTGTGTTTCACATCTCACCGAGTTCACGCCCATTTCTATCAAGATGGCCAAGCAACAGGATCTGCCCCTGAGCCCTATGGAGATCTCGGGTGTGTGTGGGCGATTGCTCTGTTGCCTTGGCTATGAAAACGACTATTATGCCGAGGCCAGGGTCAGATTGCCCAGGCGGGGAGACAAAGTCCAGACACATTTTGGGCCGGGGAAGGTCACGGTGGTGAACGTCATCAAGGAAATGCTGACAGTAGAATTGGAGAACGGCGCGAGGATTGAGGTGCCGGTCAGCGAATTGAGCCAGCCGCAAATGGGCAAGACTAGACGCGACCGCCGTGGGAGGTGAAATTGTCTGGCCCATCGCCAGGATCTTTGACTTTTGCTCAGTGTATAGTATAATACTTATGTCAGGGCTCAAGAAAAGATTTTTGGCTAGTCCCTCCGACCCGTTTTTTCCCCTTGGGAGGAATGGGCGTTAGGGTGTGGGGAGCAATTCCTGCGCCTGCCGTGTTTGCAAAGGAGGCAACGTAAACCCTATGGGGTTGGCGTTGCCTCTTGTTATTAACCTGGGCAGAGCGTCTTCTGTCCTTATAGCTCACAAGGAGGTGTAGTAATATGTGGATCCTACGTATCAACGTGACTGATCGCAGCTCCAAGTTCGAGGATGTGCCTGAGGCTTACAATCTTCTCGGTGGCCGAGGGCTCACATCCACCATTGTCCACGACGAGGTCCCACCTACGTGTCATCCACTTGGTCCCAACAACAAGCTCGTCTTCGCTCCGGGCATTGTGACCGGCACTGCCGCGCCGAGCTCTGGCCGGGTCTCCGTGGGCGCCAAGTCCCCGCTCACCGGCGGCATAAAAGAGTCCAACGCCGGCTCGGTCTGGCCCCAATTGGTGGCCCGATTGGGCATCAAGGCAATGGTAGTCGAGGGCTACCCCGAGGACGACGGCTGGTGGGGGTTGCACATCACCAAGGACGGCGTCGAGTTCTTTCCCGCCGACGAGTACGCTGGCAAGGGCCTCTACGAGGTCTACCCACTCCTCTTTAAGCGCTTTGGGAAGAAGGTGGGCATCGCTGCGACTGGCATCGCTGGCGAGCGTCTCCAATCCAACGCTGGCGTCTGTTTCAACGACATTGATAACCGGCCCAGCCGTTACTCCGGCCGCGGCGGGATGGGCGCGGTGATGGGCAGCAAGCGCCTCAAGCTCATTGTCGTGGACGGCGCCGGCGCTCCCGGCGTCGAGATCGCGGACAAGGATACCTTTAAGCAGGGACGCAAGAAATTGACCGATGCCATACGCGAGCACGCCCTCACCAAGCCCGGCGGCGCCTTGAATCTCTACGGCACCGCCGTCCTGGTCAATATCATCAACGAGGCCGGCGGTCTGCCCACCCGCAACTTCCGCGAGGGGCGTTTCGAGGGGGCGGCCAAGATCTCTGGCGAGGCCATGTCAGAGCTGTGCGAGACCCGGGGCGGCGTCGGCATGATGGGCCACCCCTGCCACCCCGGCTGCATCATCCAGTGCTCCAACGTCATCCCCAACCCCGACGGCACCGAGTTGGTCTCTGTCATTGAGTACGAGACCACCTGGGCTTTCGGGGCCAACTGTGGCATTGACGACCTGGACGTGATCGGTAAACTGACCCGGATGTGCAACGACCTGGGGATGGACACCATCGAGGCCGGCGGCACCATCGGCGTGGCCATGGATGCCGGACTGGCCGAGTTCGGCGATGGCCAGAAGGCCATCGAACTGATGGAAGAGATTCGCCAAGGCACCCCCTTGGGTCATATCCTGGGCCAGGGCACCGAGTTCACCGCCAAGGCATTCGGCGTCACGCGCTCGCCCACGGTCAAGGGACAGAGTATGCCGGCCTACGAGCCGCGCGCCATCAAGGGCATCGGCTACACCTATGCCATCAGTACCATGGGCGCCGATCACACCTCCGGCTACACCATCGCCCCCGAGATCGCCGGGGTCGGCGGCAAAGTAGACCCGCTCCAGATTGACAAAACCGAACTTGCCCGTGCCTTCCAGTACAGCACCGCCTTCATTGACTCCACCGGGCACTGCCTCTTTATCGCCTTTCCCATCCTCGATATCGCCAGCGGCTTTGAGGGGATGGTGGAAGAGTGCAATGGCGTCCTGGGCGCCGATTGGACGGGCGACGATGTGACCCGCATCGGCAAGGAAATCATTGACAAGGAACTGGCTTTCAACCGGGCGGCCGGCCTCACCACGGCCGACGACCGTCTGCCAGAGTTCATGGAATATGAGAAACTTCCGCCCCACAATGTCACCTGGGATGTGTCGGACGAGATGCTGGACGCCGTCTTTGGCGAGTAACACCGGCGAATAATAGGGACAGGCCCCCCACACTGGGGTCCTGTCCCTTGTCTATGGAAGGCAAGCCATCGTTCGGTGTCCATGAGGTGAGCGATGAAGGTCTATGTCAAGGTCTTTGCCACCCTCGTGCGAAGCATCTCGGAGGCTGTTCTAGCCCGTTACCCCCAAGGGATTCGCGTTGGCTCTCCCCTGGAGGTGGAACTGCCGGAGAGCAGCACCGTGGGCGACTTGGTGGCCTACCTGGGTCTGCCAAGAGAGGAAGTGAAGGTCACTTTTGTCAACGGTAGGGCACAGGAGCTTGACTATCTTTTGTCTCCTGTGGATCAAGTCGGTATCTTTCCGGCCGTTGGAGGAGGTTAAATGGAGACGATTACCGTGGATGTCTGGCTCTATGGCCCCCTGGCTCGCTACGGCGGCGAGGCAGCCAGCAAAAGCTACGCCAACCTGCAACCAGAGCTACCTGCCGGGAGCCGGATAAACGATCTCTTGGAGCACCTGGCCATGCCCACCGAGGAGCGAGGCATCACCTTTATCAACGGCGACCTCAGCGCCATGCCTGGCCTGCAGCCCGACCTCGATCATGCCCTTCAGGACGGCGACCGGGTGGCCTTTTTCCACCTGAAGAGCATGTGGCCCTACCAGTACCGGGACGGTGCTGCCCTGGCTCCTGGCCTGGCGCGGGCTGTGGCAGAGGAAAAGGGGCTCTTTCACCACCGCTCAACCCGCTGAGCGTGTGAAGATGGATTTACGCTTAGGCGTCACTCCATCACGTCGAACGAGGCGTCTAGCTCGCCGTCTCGAGTCGTCATGGACGGAATGACCTGGCAACACAAGGACTGTGTTTACAGTGCTCCCTCTACCGCCCAAGCCAACTCCGCCAGCGCTCCGGTGTGCGAGGCCGGCGGCTTTTTATGTTCAATGAATGTCTGTGGGAACGCCTGCTACTCTGACCAACCGGCTGGGTTCATGGATTACGAGGGGTAGTCACTTCCGCAATCAGCCGTCGGACATAGGACTTGAAACGAGGACTCAAATAGAGAGTACTGTGGACAAACAAGCCGTCAATTGCTTGGTCCAACGATTTCGCATCAAGCAAACCAGCTTTGAAAGCCCGCAACAAAAGACCCACGCTACCCATTGGTACTTGCCCTTGAGCCTCAACAGCGCGTCGCAAAGCCAAATCATCAGTCAGGACCAAGTCTGGTGCAATTCGTCGCGCGAGGGCAAGCGTGGCTAAATCGGCATTCTGTAGAGTTATCTTGAGGGGAAGCGCCATCTGGGAGGATTCAATCTCATGTTGTGTCACAGCGTACGTGTGCAAAGCACAGCCTACAAGGATTTCCAGTTGATCCAACGCGACGTGCTCGCGGACCTCCTGGACAACCACAGCCGCGACGTGAATTGCCTCGAGAGTGCCAAACGCCGACCACACGCCGATTTGCCACAGATGGGTGAGCGGCCCACTGTCGCACACCGCGCTGGTCACAAGTCAAAACCTCGTGCAACGTCTTGAGCCAAAGCTTGCTTGGCGTATTCGATCTCCTCTACCCGCTCATGGCCGAGGATCGCAATCGCTTCATCCTGTGTCATCGTGCCATCAATAAAAGCCTGTTCTACGGCTTGACGATAGAGCAAGTTCAACCCAAGATGCAGGGCACTAGTAAGGAGTGTTGCCTCGTCCTGTCCCGTTTGTTGCGTAAGAAATGTCAATCCTCGAGCAATTGACAAAGTTTTCAACATGTGACTACCCCAATGCTACCAATTACAACGACACGAGTGAGGCATTCTCGTCCGGCAGAAAGCAAATCGCGCTCATGCAGCGGAAGCTGATTGGCTCTTGCTGCTCACGGCGGGCTGCTTTTATTATAGTTCATTTCTCCTGAATTGGCAACAGGGCAAAGGCCCTCTCCCTCACCACCCCATCGCACAGCCATCCTTGCGCGGATCGCTGCCCGCGATGAGGACGCCGGTATCCGGATCGCGCAGGATGATCTGGCCGCCCCCAAAGATCCCTCGCCCAAAGCCATCCACCGGGGCCAGGCGGTGGCCTCGCCGGGCCAACTCGGCCAGGGTGGCAAAGCTCCATCCTTCTTCCACCCGCACCAGACCGCCGTGTTGTCCAGCGCCCAGGCCACTGCCTGGACCAGCCAGCGCCCAGCGGGGCATGTCCAGGGCCTGCTGCGGAGTCATGCCCAGGTCCAGCAGGTTCACCAGCATCTGAAAGTGGCCCTGGGGTTGCATGTAGCCGCCCATCACCCCAAACGAAGCGTGCAACTCGCCATCCTGGGTCGTCATGGCCGGGATGATGGTCTGATAGGGTCGTTTGTCCGGCGCCAGGGCGTTGGGGTGATCCGGGTCCAGGACAAAGAGGGTCGCCCGGTTCTGTAAGCTGACGCCCGTGCCGGGCACGACCAGGCCGGTACCGGTGCCCATGTAGAGGCTGTTGATAAAGCTACAGGCATTGCCCTCACCGTCTACGACACTGAGGTAGACAGTGTCGGAACCGGCCAGGGGGTGGCCATAGGGTACGTCTTGCGCTGCCCGTTGCGGGTCTATGCGCTCCCGGCGGCGTTCGGCGTACTCGACGCTGGTCAGCTCGACCAGGGGGATATCTACCACGCGAGGGTCACAGACCCACTGTTGGGCGTCGGCGAATCCCAGGCGCATGGATTCGATCATCGTATGCAGCCGGTCGGCCTCACTCATCGCGGACAGGTCAAATCCGACGGCCAGGTTGACGGCCAGGATGGCCGCCAGGCCCTGCCCGTTGGGCGGGCATTCGTACAACGTGACGCCCCGGTAGTCGGCGGTGATGGGCTCGTCCCAGGTGCTGGTGTGTGCCGCCATGTCCTCTGGCGTGATCCAGCCGCCGTAACGCTGCACGTGATCGCTGAGCTTGCGGGCGAATTCGCCCTGGTAGATGTAATCCTTTCCCTCGGCGGCGATGCCCCGCAGCGTCTCGGCCAGGGTGGGCAGGCGCATCAACTCACCGGGACGGGGCGCCCGGCCATTGACCAGCAGCTCGTGGCCGCTGGGTTGCTCCGGGCCGTTCTCCAGGGCTTGCCCTGAGCCCTTTGTCCTTGGGCCAAAGGACCAAGGGCCTGTCGAAGGGTCGCCGCTCTGCCAGTCGGGCGCCCGCAGCAGCTTTTTGACCTGCGTCTGCCAGCCCCTGGCGATCAGTTCTGTCACGGGGTAACCGTTCTCCGCCGTCCAGATGGCTGGCTGCAGGACGTCGGCCAGGGGCGTGCGGCCGTGGCGTTCTAGCAGGTCGCTCCACCCGGCCACGGCGCCCGGCACGCTGACAGCGTGACCGGTGTAGGTGGGCATGTGAGTGTAACCCAGGCGGTGGAGTTTGTCTATCGAGGCGGCGGCCGGCGCCCGGCCAGAGCCATTGAGCGCCGTGACGCTTTTGGTGCGCGCATCCCAATAGAGGGCGAAACAGTCACCGCCGATGCCGGTAGAAATAGGCTCCACCACGTTCAACATCGCGGCGGTGGCGATGGCGGCGTCGGCGGCGTTGCCCCCGGCTTTCAGGATCTCCAGGCCTGCCTGGGCAGCCAGGGGTTGACTGGTGGCCACCATGCCCCGGGTGGCCAGCACGTTGCTCCGTCGAGAGCGAAAAACAGCGTCGAATTTCATGAGACCTCCTGAGGATGAGTGAAAAAAGCCAATGTCGTAGATTATGCCCGACTTTTCGAGGAAAGTCAAGTAAACGGATTGTCCCGTTTATGGCGGAGGACTTTTAGGAGACACAATATCTTGTCAAAGCTTGCAGCTTTGTAGAAAGCATAGTATAATGACCCTGCCACCGAAAGTTAGCCCCTCTGAAACAGCGAGGCAGCGCATGGAAATCGAAGCGAAATTCGCTCTTCCTGATCTGGAAACTCTCCGT
Organism: uncultured Anaerolineae bacterium; assembly: GCA_964453885.1. GTDB lineage: Bacteria > Chloroflexota > Anaerolineae > CAYNKW01 > CAYNKW01 > CAYNKW01. The sequence continues at coordinate 15,423 of CAYVPU010000054.1, forward strand.
CGCTTGCAGACAATTGATCACCTGGCTGGCTTTGCGCTTTCGGCTAACCGAGTCAAACAGGTGCGCGATACCTACCTGGATACCGTTGATCGCCTGATCCTGGCCGCTGGTTACGCCTGTCGCCAGCGGGAGCAGGATGAGGGTGTCCTGATCACTCTCAAAGGACTGACAGGTGCGGAAGGCGCTGTCCACCGGCG
>CAYVPU010000055.1:0-15548 GCA_964453885.1 uncultured Anaerolineae bacterium
TGATCTAAGGAGGAGCGTTGAACGAAGCGATATTGTGGATTATGGCAGGGGCCCTGGGCACACTGTTGGGGATGGGGGTATTTTACTCAGTCCGACGTTGGCATCACCAGTGGCGCTATGGCACGCCCATCGCCCACGAGGAACTGCTAGTCGCTTCTGGCCGTCAAATGGCTGGCCTGCTGGACCGGGAGGCTATAGGCCGGTTGCTCGCAGTGGACGTGCCGGGGGCGCTGGATGTGTCAAGGGCCGTGGTCCTGTTGTCCGAGGGGCACAACCTGGTGGCGACGGGCGACGTCACCCTCCAATTGCCGGTTCACCATGCAGCGGTACGTTGGGTCGCGTCGGGCGGTGAGGCGATGCGTGTGGGGAGGCAACTGCGCGGGTTCATCGCCCAGGGATCCGCCGACCTGACCTGGACCGAGGTGTGGGTGCCATTGATGCGAGGGGCCGATCTCTACGGCGTCTGGCTGCTGGGCGAGCGGGCCAGAGGCCTGGCCTACGCGCCGGAAGACCTGCGCTGGCTGACGACGTTGGGCCGGCAGGCGGCCGTCGTCCTGGAGACGATCCGTTACGCCGAGCAGGAACAACAACTGGCGGACGAGATGCAAGCTCTCTATCGCCAGGCAGTGTCGGCCCGCGAGTCAGAGCGCGGGCGGCTGTCTCGCGAGTTGCACGACGGCGTGCTGCAAGACTTGTGCGCCGTTACCCGTGACTTGAAGGCTCTGGAAGCCCAATCAAAGAACAAGGCGCGGTTCGAGGCGCTGGTTGCCCGTTCCAGTGAATCTGTACAAACACTGCGGGCCATCTGCCAAGACCTGCGCCCGCCGTTGCTATCGAACAATCCGGTGTTGGTGCTCAGGGCCCTGGTCGAGCGGCTGGATGCGCACTCGTCGGCCCCCATCCACATCGAAATCGCAGCCGAGGCTCTGAACGTGCCCGAGGAAACCGCGTTGGCCATCTATCGTATTGTCCAGGAAGCACTGAACAACGCCATCCAGCACGCTGATGCGTCAGAAATTGCCGTGCGTCTCACCCAGTACCCTGACCAGTTGCGCATGACCATCACCGATGACGGGCAAGGCATCGCCGACAGTTCAGACCTGCGACGCTTTGTCGCTGAGGGACACCTGGGCCTGGCAGGTATGCGTGAGCGTGCCGCAATGATTGGGGGACACCTGGAGGTCCAGTCGGCGCTGGATTACGGCACAGTGGTAATCTTGAAAGTTCCCCGTTGAGGAAGGATCTACGGCGCCAGACTACGGCTTTCGCACCTCAACTTGGGTCAAGAATATCCACCCGTCTTCGCTGACCCTCCCCTTCACCGGGGACAGTGGTTCTCCACGTTGAGCGCCAGAAACCAACACCTCCACAGCATAACGCCCCGGCCGAAAATCCTCGGCCAGCCAAAAGCTATGTTGATCCCGAACCAGCTCTCCGGCCAACCACTGTGGAGTCGGGTAATAACCATCCACCGGTCGCCCCTTGACCTGGGCTTGAACGACCCCCTCCGCGTCGCGCAACCTGACCGCGACTTCCAGGTCCTCCAGGTCGTCCCGCTCTGCCTGCCAGAAAAGGGTCACGTGGGCAAAGTTGGGCAGCCATAGATCGCCGGCCGGGTTCAGGTCGTAGCCGACGAGCGAGATCTGCCCCTCCAGGACTACACCCAATCGCCCCTGCATCTCGATCTCTTCAGGCGGGAGCGGCGCATCAGCTCGCGTGACCTGAACCATCTGGGGCAGGACAACCCCCTGCCCCACCGGCGCGCCGTTCTCATCGAGCACAAACAACCGGCGGCCAGTGTCCGGTTCGTACAGTCCTACCTCGATCTGGAACTCCCCAGGCGGCGTGCCAGGAAGCACCCGCAGGCGGTGTACGTCACGGACGTACCGGTCGGCGGGCCAGCGCGTGGCCGGTACGTCGCCGGGGTTGAGCCGGTCATCCTGGCCCCAGGTGTGCACCGCCGGGCGAACGAGATGCACAAAAACACTATAGTTCTTGAGCACCGGCCCGATCGCTTTCCAGTAGAGCGTCAGCGGCAACTCGCCATCCTGGGCCACGATCATTTGCGGCAGATCGTAGCCCAACAGGGCGATCTGCTTCTCAAAGCGCGCTTTCAAGGCATGTTGGGCCACCGCCACCTCGTCGCCAATGGAAGTTACGCGGAACCAGTCCGCTTGGTGATCCACCACGGCGATTTTGGCAAAGAAAAAAAGAATCACCACGCCGCCCAGTAGGAGCACGCCCCGCGAGAGCGCATCACCCGGGGGCGCATCGCGATGCGCCCCTACCAACGCCAATCCAAACAGCGCCAACAGCGATATGAGCGAAATAACCACGCCCGCTGTTCGGATGGGCGTAGAACCAAAGCGCAATTCCAGCGTGTGTGCCCCGGCCGGCAGTGGCACGGTAATAAAGCCATGCGGCTCACCCGGCACAACGTCGGCTGGCTCCCCGTCCACCCAGGCGCGCCAACCGGGGAAGTAAAACCGGCGAATCTTGGCTGTAAAAGGCTGCGTCGAGATAACCTCAAAGGTGTCCTTTATTGAATCACTACTGACTATACGAAGAATCGCACCCTCCGGCAGACTCGTTCGGTCAAAGCGATCCACCAGCCCGCCCGTCCTGTAGCCTGCCAGCACTTTGCCTGACGCCTCTGGCGGCGATTTCACCCACACCGGTGTGTACTCGCGATTGGCCGTCGTGCCCAGCGCCACGCCGTCCAACTCGAGATCGATCATGTCCTGCGGCGAAAAGTCGGCCTGGAGCGGCGTCCACTGCGGCGGGTAAAGCGTCGGCAGTGCACCGACCAACAGCAACGCCAGTGCCCCACTCGCGGCCCACGCCCGCCACCGCTCTCCGGTTGCTGCCACCCCTGCCCCAACCAACCAGGCGACCGGCAGCGCAGCAAGGCCCAACAATCGCCACGGAAACTGCACGTAACGCAATGGAGGTATCGCCTCCCACACCCTGGTCGAGGCATCCAACGTGAGAAAGCCCAACGCCAGCGCCGCCACGCCCATAAAGCCAGCGATCTTGGCCAAACCGCACCCAGTCGGCAGGCTCACGACGACGCCCTCGACAGACCTGTCTTGAGCCCCCCAACCACCTAACCACCTAACCACCCAACCACCTAACCATCCAACCACCGCCAACCCCCACTGCGGCAGCCCCAGGTTGTAGGCTACCGCCGGGTTGAGCGCGCCCAGGTCGAGGACCGGCGACAGGCGGAGCAATTCGCGCAGCGTCAAAAAGTGGCGGTGAAAATCAAAGTCGTCGTAGCCAATGACCTGATCCAGGATGATGTACTGCTTCTCGACCAGGGCCGGCAGCCAAAAGACGGCCGTCAGTCCCACCGCCAGCGCCCCCGCCCCGACCGCTCTGGCCCACGCGCCCCGCTCTCGCGCCAGGAACAGCCGCAGCAACAGGTAGGCAACCAGTAGCGGGGCGAAAAGCATCAGCATCAGATTGTGGGTCAGCGCCAGAGCGGCCAGCGGCAAGGCCGCCAGGGCCACACCCCTGCGCCGGCTACCCTCCAGCAACCGGTCAAAGCCCCACAAGACCCAGGGCATCCAGGCGATGGCGACATACTCGGCCAAATCCACTCGCACAAAAGGGTCAATCAACACCAGGTACGGCGCGTAGACAAAAGCTGCCGCCGCGACGACCCCCGCCGCCCGCCCCAGGTTCCGCCGCCCAAAAGCATACATCCCCAGGCCCGCCAGCAACGTGCCCAGAACAAAGATTGCCTTCACCGCCCCGGCAGCGCTGGTGAACAGGTAGAAAGACTGGGCCAGGTAATAGACCAACGGCGCATAAAAGTTGAACAGCGGATAACCGTAACCCAGGTAAAAATCGGGCGCCCAGCGAGGGTAAAACACGCCATCGGCCAGGACACGGGCAAACTCGGCCACGCGGGGGACGTGAATCTCGGCGTCGGTGCCGGCCGGAAGCCCGGTCCGGGTCAGCCACGGCGTGACGGCGATGAAACAAAAGGCCACCACGATGGCCACGCCCCAATCGAAGCGAGCCAACCAGCGCCTCACCGCCCTCCTCCCTGGATCTCAATCCTGCCCAGCAGCAGCACTGCGCCCTCGACCGTCAGTCGCAGGCGATACCGTCCCGGCAGCGTGTCCTTCTCCAACCAGAAAGCGTACTGATCGCGGACGATGTCGCCCTGTCGCCAGCGGCTCGTCGGATACAAGCCATCCACAGGGCCGTGCAATTCGTTGATTACGCCCCCGGCCTCGTCCAGCAGCACCACGGCAAACGTGAGGTCATCAGACACATCCCGCTCCGCCTGCCAAAAGAGCGTCAGGTGGGCAAAGTCGGGCGGTGTGAATGTCCGGCCGTTGAGTGACCAGCCCAGCAACGTGAGTTGCCCAGCAACCAGTGCATCGGTTCGATGCTGCATATCCAGCGATTCGACCGGCGGCGGCGATTTTGGCGGCAGCACCCGCACCCTGGTAGGCAGGCGCACACCACCGGACACGCCTTCAGGTGTGAAGGCCAGCAGTCGCTCACCGGTATCCTGGCGGTAAAAACCGACTTCGATCTCGTACTCGCCCGGGGGTGTGCCGGGCAGCACCGGCAGACGGTGCCGGTCACGGACGTATTTGTCGGTCGGCCAGCGGGTCATGGGAAAGTCGGCCGGGTTGAGGTGATCATCCTGGCCCCACAGGTGCTCCGGTGGGCGCACCAGGTGGACAAACACCGAATAGTTAAGCGGCACCGGCTGGACCGCCTTCCAATAGAGCGTCAGCGTGATCTCGCCATCCGAGGTGACCTCAAGGCGCGGCAAGTCGTAACCCACCAGCATCACCTGATCCGAAAAGCTGATCTGCAGCTTGTGCTGCGCGGGACGCGCCTCGAAACCGGTCGAAGCGACGCGGAACCAATTCGGTTGACGGTCAATCACTGCGACTTTGGTAGCGAAAAAAAGAAGCGCCAGCCCCATCAGAAACGCCCAGCCTTGTAAGGATACATGGCGCAGGTGCACGTCGCGATGTGTCCCTACCGGCGGTTTGACCAACAACGCCACCCCCACCAACCCCAGCAATGTCCCGACCGAAATGACGGTTCCCACCGTCCGGGGGGGCGTGCTGCCAAAACAGAGTTCCAGTGTGTGACGACCAGCGGGCAGCGGCACAGTGATAAAGCCTCGCGAACCGTGAGGCACGATTTCCACCGGCTTCCCATCCACCCAGGCCTGCCATCCGGGGAAGTAAAACGTGAGCACCCGCGCCGTAAAGGGCTGAGGCGATTCCACCACGAAACGGTCGCTTACTGGGCTGTGGGCTGTTTCTATCACCCGTGCGCCCTGGGGTAGACTGGCGGGATCCATCTTTTGCAGGCGGCGACCTTCTTCGTAGGCCTCAGTCAGCCAGGCAACCGGGCCGGGCCTGTCCTTAACCCAGACCGGCAAGTACTCGGCCGCCGAGGTGGTGCCCACCGCCCGGCCCTGCTGCTCGAAGCGCAGGTGGTCGAGCACCGTCGCGCCGCCAAAGTCAGGATTCCACGTCGGGGGAAAGGTGTTGGGCAAGGCCGTGAGCAGCACCAGCATCATGCCAGTGGCAGTCGCCGGCAGTGACAGGCGCTCGCCGCCGGCTTTCTGTGCCAGCCACGGCAGCCCACCAACCAGCACAGCCGTGGCGAAGGCCAGCGGCCCCAGCAGCTTCCACGGAAACTGGACGTAGGCCAGCAGCGGGATCGTTTCCCATACCCGCACCGAAGCCGGCAGCATGAAAAAAATCAACCCTAGCGCCACGACCAGCCAAAAGACGAATTCGGCCAGCCCGCTCCTGGCGGGAGCTAAGAATATGAATCTGTAAAAGAGCAAGGTAAAAGCCACGCCGACCAGAATCACCTGACCAAAACCGACGTTGAAGCGAAAGTCGGGAAAGGTGGCCCCCAGGTCCTGAATCTCTGCCGGGCCCAAGAGTCCGCCCAATGAAAGAAAGTGATCGTGAAAGTCGAAATAGCCCTGAATAATGTTCTCGCTCTGGACGAATTGGCGCTCGGCAAAGACAGGCAACCAATAGAAGGTCGCCAGCCCCAGGCTCAACGTCAGAGCCAGCACACCCAGGATGAACGGTCGCCGCTCTCGCCGAACCAGCCACTCAAAAGCGACGTAGACCGCCAGCAGCGCCGAAAACAGCAAAGCCATGACGTTGTGTGTCACCAGCAGCGCCGCCCAGCCAACCGCCACGCAGGCCAGGTATCGCCTGCCACCACCTGTCGTCAGCCGCGCAAAGGCCCACAGCACCCACGGGATGACAGCAAAGGTAAAGCACTCGGCCAGGTTGCCCCGCAGGTAGGGGTCAAAGAGCAACAGGTAGGGTGCATAGACGTAGGCCACCGCTGCCAGAAGGCCACCCGGCGCTCCCCACCGGTCGCGGGCAAAGGCATACATGCCCAATCCAGAGAGCGCGATGCCTAACACAAAGACGGCCTTGACGCCGCCCACCACATCCACACCGGGCAGCGTGACAAAAGCGAGGGCAAGATAATAGGTCAGCGGCCCGTAAAAATTCAAGAGCGGGTAGCCATAGCCGTAGTAGAAATCGGAGGCCCAGCGGGGATACCACACCCCTTGCTGCATCAGGTGCGCCAGCTCCGCGGCGCGAAAAACGTGCAATTCGGCATCGGTCTCGCGGGGCAGGCCCGGCCGGCTGAGAAACGGCCACACGGCTACCAGACAAAGCGCCAGGACGACGATCCACCCTGGATCGAGGCGGCGCCAGGTTCGATCTTGAGTCAATCAACCTCCTCTTGCCTTGTCGGTTTGAGGCAGGGCTTCGCTAGACTCCTTGACGCCCCAACAGACAAATCAGATTACAGAACCCACAAACGAACGGATGGTCATGCAGCCTGGGGTGAGAACTAAAGTCCCACGACGCCACCCAGCACCAACCCTGCCCCCACCAGTTGGGGCCACTCCATGACTTCACCCAGAAGGAGGTAAGCCAAAAGCGAGGCGACCACCGGTTCAAGCGTGGCGGTGATGCTGGCCTTGCTGGCCTCAATATATTTCATTCCGGCGGATGCGCAGCAACCGTCGATCCACCACCGACAAGATGGCCGCTAACGTGACGAAAGCGATGACCGCCCGGATGGTAACTACTGTCAGGGGATCAGCCCCGTAGCGATATAGGAACTTGCCCAGAATGCCTCCCGTGGCCCACAATACGGCGGCCACAACCGCCAGCAGGTAGCCCACTGCGCTTTCTCCATTCCTCCAGCTATGGAACCGGACAAGTCAGTGCGACCCTTTTGTCGTCAGTGTAGACCGATTTGCCAAATCGGCCTACTACACCCTCCAGGCACGCCTGCAACTCCAGCACACTAGTCAGGAGAAGGTCAGGCGAGACGTCAGCATAGCGCTCAGGTGTCTCACCGGGGCGAAGGACGCCGGCGGTGAATGCGCCCACCGCCTGGCCGGTGACCACGTCCAGCGGGTGATCGCCCACCATCAGGGAACGCTCGCCGCGCACGCCCAGCGCCTCGAGCGCCCGGCGCAGGTGTAGCGGGTCCGGCTTGACGGCCGGCACGTCGTCGCGGGTGAGCACCACGCCCATCAATGGCTCCAGCGATTCCAGAACTGCCCTCGTCGCTGCGCGGCAGTTGCGGGTAATGATGCCCAGGTCCAATCCGCGCTCGCGCAGCCAGGCCAGCAATTCCGGCACGCCAGGGAAGAGGTCTGCCCATTGGGCGGCTTCCACCTCTATCGCTTCTATCGCCGCGTTGGCCTCCGCTTCAAAGCAAACCGCCTGCTGAGGTGAGCACAGATTCAATTCAGACTTTACGTCAGCGACGAGTTCCAGTATGAGAAATCCCTGCCGGTGGGCGTCCATCCTCACGCCATAGCGGGCAACGATCTCTAGCACCTCGGCGCGCATCTGGTCAAAGTCAATGGTCAACTGCACCAGCGTGCCGTCCAGGTCAAAGATCACGGCGTCAAGCCGCGACAACCAGTCCCGTTTCTCCGACACGCCCGCTAACCTCGCAACGCCCTGAGCAACTCACGCGGCTTGACCCGATTCAGTTTGAGACCCATCTCCTCCGGCGAGAAGCCCATGGCCAGACCGAGGATCTGTGGATAGTACAGCACTGGCAGCTTGTAACTCGTCTCGTAGAGCCTCTCCACGCGCCGCTGGTTGGCCTCGTACATGATGGCGCAGAAGGGACAGATGAGCACCATGGCGTCGGCCCCGGCAGCAACGACGTGATCCAGCTTTTGCTTGGTCACCAACAGCGCCGTCTCCTCGTCAAAGCCGAGGATGCCGCCACCGCAACATTGGCCCTCGTCCTCATAGCGCACCACGCCAGCTCCCGTAGCCTTGATGAGCCGGTCCAGGCTTTGAGGGTTCTCCGGATCGTCAAAGCCATCGTAGAGATGCGAGGGCTTGAGGTAGTGACAACCATAGTGCGGCGCGAACCCAAAATCGGCCAGAGGCACCGCCACTGCTTCCTGCAGCGCCTCGACGCCCACTTTTTCGTAGAGCATCCGGGCAAAGTGGCGCACCCGCACCGTGCCCTTGTACGTCCGGCCCATCTCGGCCAGTTGTTCGTTGGCCCAGGCACGCAGTTCGGCGTCCTCCTTGAGCCGGTGGTTTGCCTCGGTGAGCGTGCCGGTGCAAGCGCTGCAAAGCGTCAGCACGTCCAGGCCCTGCGCCTCGGCCAGAGCCAGGTTGCGAGCAGCCATCAGCAGTCCCGCCTGCCAGTCCAGCGGTTTGGCCGGAAAGCCGCAGCAGCTAAAGCCGTCCACATCCACCAGTTCGATCCCCAATCGCTCAGCGACCTTTCGGGCGGCCATTTCGTAGTTCATGGCCCGCACCGGCACGGTGCAGCCCAGATAAAACGCATACCTGGCCATCACTCTTCCTTTCCCGCGCCCGTCAGGTCCAGAATCTGGCGCACCTCATCCGCATCCTCACGAATGGGCGGCAGGCCATACTCAGCCCGGCGTTCGTTTTCATAGTCTTCGATCTCGTAGAGGCGACCATGCCCCCGCAGTTTCTCCACCTGTATCTTGAACGTCTTTGGGACGTGCCCCTCGCGCACGGCAATGTTGCGGATGGCGTTCATCAATTCCGGGATGCGAACGTCCTGCGGGCAGCGCTCGTAGCAGGTGTAACAAACCGAACAGAGCCAGACGAACTTGCTGGTCAGCACCTGCTGCCGCATCCCCAACAGCGCCATGTGGACGATGCGACGCGGGTTGTACTCCTCGGTCACACCACCCACCGGACAACTGGCCGTACAGGTGCCGCAGGAATAGCAGCGCTGGATGTGCTCGCCGCCCGGTTCAGCGGCGATCTCGTCCCGAAAGCGGGGGTCAAAGGTACTGGCATCTATGATGATTTCGTTTTCGTCATTCATAATTGTCTTCTGCCTGCTGCTGCTGCTGCGAATGAATTCGCAGCCTGCTACTGCTACCCAAAACCTGTTGAAAACAGGTTTCCCATGCTAGCCGTCGAATTCATTCGATGGCATTTGACGGCTCAACTTGGCGACTTGGCGACGAACTCTCCTACTCCCTCAGCGCCCGTACCAATAACCCCGTCAAGTCCTCCAACGTCACAGAGATTTCGTCTCCCACGTCCTTCAGAGCACAACTCAGGTGAATGTGGCACTTGGGACAGGCGGTGATCATCCGCGCCGCGCCGGTGGCCTGGGCCTGGCGCAGCCGCTCCATCTGGATTTCTTTGGCGCAGCGACCACAACTCACCCAGCCGGTGGAGCCACAACAAAGCGCATTGGCCCGGTTCTTGCGCATCTCCACCAACTCGATGCCTGGGATACCCTCAATGACGGCACGCGGCTCGTCGTAGATGTTCAGGTAACGCCCCAGGCGGCACGGATCGTGATAGGTGACGGTTTCCGTCAACTCGCCCAACTTGAGTTCGTCCACGCGACCGGCCAGCAACTCGGTGAGGTGCACCAATTCGAACGGCAATTGACCCACGTAGCGAGGATAGTCATTGCGGAAGGCATTGTAGCACTCTGGGCAGCTAAAAATCACCCGCTTGGCCCCACTGTCGGCAATGACCTGCACGTTGATCTCGGCCAGCTTGCGAAAGCCCTCCTCGTCGCCGTTGAGAAGGAGGTCTGCACCGCAGCAGCGCTCGTCGTTGCTGACCACCGGCGCGATGCCGGCCGCGTTAAGCAGGCGCACTGTATTGCGGGCCGCGTCGGTAGAGACGAGACCCAGGTCAGCAAAGATCACGTCAAAATAGGGCAGGCAGCCGACAAAGTAGAAATCGTCGCCCCGGGCCGACGTTTGCAGGTCATCCGTCAGCCAGCCGGTACGGTTCTGCTGCACCGATTGCCCCATGAGGCCCATGAGTTGCTGCATGATCGCGTTGTGAGCATAGATGCCCTCCACGCCCGTCTTGCGCGCTTCGATGCGGGCGGCGATGACAAAAGCGGGATAGTCTACGCCGGACGGACAGCGAGTCGTGCAAAGGCCACAGGTCAGGCATGACCAGAGATGACGATGGTTGATCAACTCCTCAGGGTGGCCCGACAGGACACTCTCAATTGTACCACGCGGCGAATAGGTGACGTCCACCCGCGCCACGGGGCAACTACCGGTGCATTTGCCGCAATCGAGGCAGTAGTAGCTTTTGGTCAGATGGACGATTTCGTCAAAGGCCATAAGGACTCCTAATACAGACGCCCACCCAGACTTCTTTTTTTAGGCTCTACGCGCATTGGTCTCGCCCATCAGCTCCCCACACTGAGTCCTGGGCCTCAGCACAGGGCAGCGACGGCGTCCGGCACCGTCAGTTCATGGAGACGCGGCTCACCCAGACGACTTGGGCCCAGGGCACGGATCTGCTCTGTGAACCCGGTCATGAGGCGAGCAAAGCGAGCACCCTCGGCGGCTGAGATCCACTCCAGGCGAAGCCGTTCCGCCTCAAGACCCAACAGGGCCAACAATCGCGCCGTCTTTTCCACTGTAACGACGGCGTTCTGATTGCCCGAGATGTAGTGGCAATCGCCGGGATGACAACCGGTGACGAGCACGCCGTCGGCACCCAGGCGAAAGGCCTCCAGAATAAAGCCAGGCGTCACGCGACCAGAGCACATCACGCGGATGACCCGCGTCGTAGGCGGATACTGCATCCGGCTGACGCCGGCCAGGTCGGCCCCGGCGTAGGAGCACCAATTGCAGGCAAAGACGACGATTCGCGGCAGAAAATTGCTCATGGCGTACTCTCTACTATTGCTTCCACCACGAAAGCCTCCTGCAACGCCGCTCGCACCATGGCCGTGACTTGCTGATCGGTAAAGTGCATGGCCATCATGGCCCCCGTGGGGCAGACCGAGGCGCAAGCCCCGCAACCTTTGCATAGGACTGGGTTGACGCGAGCCACCTCCGCCCCCGGCGAGAGTACAGACGCAAGATTTTGCGTCTCTACCAGCGACAGCGCACCGAACTCGCAGACCTCCACGCAGCGACCGCATCCCCGGCACAGGTACTCGTTCACTCGCGCCACGGCGCCCGACGACTTGACGTAGTCTTTGGACAGTATCGTCGCCGCCCGCGCTGCCGCGCCGTAGGCCTGGGTGATGGTCTCCTCCAGGTGGGCCGGCCAGCGTGCCGACCCAGCTACATAGATGCCATCAGTGGCGAAATCGAGCGGCCGCAGCTTGACGTGCGCCTCCAGGAAAAATCCATGTTCGTCCACGGGTACTTTGAGCAACTGAGCCAGCTCGTGCGCGTCGTCGTGGGCCACCAGCGGCGTGGAGAGCACCAACAGGTCGTAGGGCATGCCCAACCTGGCTCCCAGTAGCTCGTCGTACACCACCACTCGTTCTTCACAGACTTCTGGGGGGCGCTGGAGGCTATAGCGGATGAACTGGATGCCTGCCTCGCGGGCACGGGTATAATAGGCCTCGTAACGGGTACCCTGCGTCTCGGTGTCGCGATAGAGGATGTAGACCTCGGCGTTGGGACAGTGGGCTTTGATCTCCAGCGCGTTCTTCATGGCCGTGGTGCAACAGATGCGCGAGCAATAGGGCCGCTCGGGGATGCGCGATCCAACGCACTGGATCATCACCACGCGCCGGGCGTCGAACGTGCCTGTCTTGAAGCGCTCTTCCAGTTCCAACTGAGTGATGACCCGCTGGCCATCGTAACCGTACAGGCCATCCGGCTTGAACACCGATGCGCCGGTGGCCACAATGATAACCCCCACCTTGAAACTGGACTGCCGCCCTTCGCGGTCCTGCACAATCACTTCGCTCTTTCCGACAAAGCCCTTTACCTCGCGCAGGGCCGACGAGGTAAAGACCTCAATGCGTGGGTTGCGGCGCACCTCGGCGACGCGGGCCTGCACCATCGGCATCGCGTCGTCCTGCGTCGGGTACAACTTGTCCAGGCGCAACAACAAGCCCCCCAACTCTGGCTCCCGCTCCACCAACTTGACCTCAAAGCCCCGGTTGGCCAGGTTTAGAGCTGCCGTCAGGCCGATCATCCCCCCACCGACGATCAACGCCGAGGGTTCGACCGACACCTCCTGCTCTTCCAACGGTTGCAGCAAACGGGCTTTGGCCACACCCATGCGGACGAGATCTTTTGCTTTCCGCGTGGCCGCTTCTGGCTCTTGCATGTGCACCCAGGAACACTGATCGCGAATGTTGACAAACTCAAAGAGGTAAGAGTTCAGACCCGCCTCCCGGCACGTCTCCTGAAACAACGGCTGGTGTGTGCGGGGGGTACAGGCAGCGACCACCACTCGCTCCAGCTTTTCGTTGACGATGGCCTTCTTGATCCCAGTTAGTCCTGCATCGGAGCAGGTGTACATGCTCTCCTCGACAAAAACGACGTCGGGTAGCTTGCGCGCGTATTCTGCCACCTCTCCCACGTCCAAGTGCCCCGCAATGTTGCTGCCGCAATGACAGACAAACACCCCGATCCTCGGTTCTTCGCTCATCCCACCCTCGCCAACCACCTAACCCCCTACCTCCCCAACCACTCGCGCTGTCCGCGCCGCCGCCGCGCTGGCCTGTATCACCGACTCTGGGATGTCAAACGGTCCCCGGCAGCATCCGGCAGCAAAGATCCCAGGTCGGGTCGTATCCACCGGCGCGAAGGGCCCTGTTTTCACAAAGCTGTAAGGATCCACCTCGATGCCCAGCACCTGCGCCAACTCAGTGGTGCCGGGGCGGGGAATAAGACTGGTGGCTAGCACCGCCAGGTCCACCGTCATCTGGGCTGGGCGAGAAGTGGTCACATCTTCGTAACGAATGATCGGATTGTGCCCCTCGTCCTCTTCGATCCGGCCGACGCGGCTGCGAACGTAGCGCACGCCGTACTCCTGCCCTGCCCGCGCCACGTACTGGCGGAAGCCCTTGCCCGAAGCGCGAAAGTCGGTGTAAAAGACGTAGGACTCGACTCCGGGATCGTGCTCGGCGGCCAGCACCGCCTGTTTGCTGGAGTGCATACAGCAGACCGATGAGCAGAAAAGCTGGTGCCGCACGTCCCGCGAGCCCACACACTGGATGAAACCGATCCGCTTCGCCGGTTGCCCGTCCGAGGGCCGTAACAGGTGTCCTCCTGTCGGCCCAGAGGCACTGATGAGCCGTTCGTACTCGAGCGCCGTGATGACATTGGGACACCGCTCATAGCCAAAGTGTGTCAGCCCCGTTGGATCAAAAAAGTCAAAGCCGGTGGCGACTACGACCGCGCCCACCCGCAGCACCACCTCCTGCTCCGTCTGTTCAAAGTCCACGGCCTCCGCCTGGCAGACCTGGACGCACGCGCCGCATTTGCCCCGCTGAAGATAGATACAATGCTCCGGGTCAATGGTCATCACCTGAGGGACGGCCTGGGGAAAGTACAAATAGATCGCCTTCCGCTGGCGCAACCCCATGTCGAACTCGTCGGGCACTTGAGCAGGGCACTTTTGGACGCACTCGCCGCATCCGGTGCACCTGGCCTCGTCCACATAGCGGGGGTGCTGGACGACAGTCACGGTGAAATCGCCCGCCGTGCCACTGAGGCCCCTGACCTCGGCGTAGGTGTGCAACGTGATATTGGGATGCCGAGCGCAGTCGTTCATCTTGGGGGAGAGGATGCAGGTGGAACAGTCGTTGGTGGGGAAGGTCTTGTCCAGTTGTGCCATCCGCCCGCCGATGCTCGGCAAGCGCTCCACCAGGTGCACGTGGATGCCCATATCCGCCAGGTCCAGAGCCGCCTGGATGCCAGCAATCCCGCCGCCGATGACGAGTGCGACGCAAGTCGTCGCCTCGCCTTCCTCACGAGTCACTCGCGAGGTATCCCATCTCTCTGCCATCGCGTCACCCCTTTCCCGACTTGTCCAGCGCTAAATCGAAGCCACCTCCATCACAAACTGCGCCGCCCGCGCTGCAGCGCCACTGGCCTGGGCCACCGCCTGCGGGATGTCGGACGGGCCGCGACAGCCACCACAGGTGTACACACCCTCCCGCGTCGTGTCCGTCGGCGAGAAGGGATTGGTGCGGAAAAAACCGTATTCGTCCAGTTCCAAATCGAGGACCTCAGCCAGAACAGCCACGCTGGGGCCAGGGATGAGGCTGGTGGCCAGCACCGCCAGGTCCACCTTCATCTGCTGGGGGCGAAAGGTCGCCGCGTCCTCATAGTGGAAGACCATCCTTCCGTCTTTGTCCTCTTCGATCTGGGCCACGCGACTGCGGATGTACTCCACCTCGTATTCCCGCTGAGCACGGTCAATGTACTCGCGGAAGCCCTTACCCGAGGCGCGCAGATCGGTGTAAAAGATGTAGGACTTGACGTCGGGCATGTGCTCGCGGGCCAGAATGGCCTCTTTGGTAGCGTGCATACAGCAGACCGAGGAACAGAATCGCTGATATTTGAGATTCCGCGAGCCGACACACTGGATAAAGCCTATGACCTTCGGCTCCTCACGGTCGGTAAGACGGATGAGGCGCCCACCAGATGGGCCACTGGCGCAAACCAGTCGCTCGAACTCTAGACCGGTGATGACGTTCTCGTAGCGGGTGTAGCCGTATTCGGTCAGCGCCACCGGGTCAAAGGTCTCCATGCCAACAGCCACGATAATAGCGCCCACGGGCAACTCGATCACCTTGTCCTGCATGTCGAAATCAATGCACTGCTTCTGGCAAGCCTCGATACAACGCCCGCAGACGATAGGATCATCCCCCAGGCAATCATCGCGGTTGACCATGTACGCCTGGGGAATAGCCTGGGCAAAGGGAATGTGGATCGCCCGCCGAGTCGAGAGCCCCATCTGGAACTCGTCTCGCTTGACGATAGGGCAAACCTGCGCGCAGTCGCCACAAGCGGTGCAGGCCGACTCGTCCACGTAGCGGGCCTTTTTGAACACCCTCGCCGTGAAACCGCCCGCCTCGCCGCTCACAGCCTGCACCTCGGACAGTGTGTGGATGGTAATGTTGGGATGGCGGGCGCAGTCCACCATCTTGGGCGAGAGGATACAAGTGGAGCAGTCGTTGGTGGGAAAGGTCTTGTCCAGTTGGGCCATGTGCCCACCGATGCTGGGACTCTTTTCCACCAGGTGCAC
>CAYVPU010000056.1:0-15531 GCA_964453885.1 uncultured Anaerolineae bacterium
CTGTCTACTCGCCGGACGCCTCTTCGGCGGCGTTGATGGCCTTTTCCAGCAGCGCCAGCAGGGTGGCGCTCTCCGCTGTGGTCAGGCCCGCCAGCAGCCGTTGCATCTTTGCCCGGCGGAAGGCGTGCGCCCGCTCGTGCAGTGCCTGTCCCTGGGCAGTCACAAAGAGCTGGATGGCGCGCCCGTCCTGCGGGTCGGGCCGGCGCTCCAGCAGCCCGGCCGCTTCCAGCCGGCGCACGCTCACGCTGACGGTGGGAGCCGTCAGGCCCAGCCCGCTCGCAACTTCCTGGATGCCGCACCCCGGCGAAGCCGCGACCCGGTCGAGTAGGGCAAGTTGTGGCATTGTCACTCTGCTGTCTTGCAAAGGATGTTGATCGAGGGCCAGCTTGCGCAGCAGCTCGAACAGACTCAACAGCCGATCTGGTGCCGTGTCAGTCATTGCCTCCCTCCTTTGCGCGTGAAATTAGTTAGACAAACTAATTATACAACCAAACAGAATACCTGTCAAGGTCGGTTGTAACTCGGGGCGTCCGGTAGGAGGCGTTTCCGGATGCCGCTCTCCTGTTTCGGACTGGAGAGTCCTTCTACCTCAGTCCTTCTGCCTCAGCAGCCAATCCAACACTGCCCAGCCGAATTCCCAATCGGCTTGGAGTGGCGGCACGATGCCCTGGATGCTGTTTTCCTGGCCCACGCAATCCGGCCCGATCTCAAAGTGCAGCCCGCCGAGAAAGACTTGGCCCGCGCCATACTGAAACACGATGGCCGCCGGCTCTCCGGTCTGGGCGTAGGTGGCGATGACATCCACGGGTTGGTCACGGTGAGGCACAAACGTCGGCCCGCCATAGTAGAGTTGTTGGCGCGTGGGTGACAGCGAGGCATTGATAGGATGTTCCGGATCGAGGTTGACGGCAGTCATGGCGCACCGGGGCCAGGGCGCGATCTCAGCGATGGGGCCGGCCGTCTGTCCGGCAAACAGCCCTATCGGATAATCGAACGATTCCCCCTCCCAAAGGAGGATCGTTGAGGCAAAGAAGGCCCCGGCGCAAACCCCTACAAAGCGCCCGCCCTGGCGCACGAACTGGCGCAGGTTTTCCATTCCCTGGGTCGAGAGCCGCGACCAGTAATCGCCCGACCATCCTCCGGGCAGCCAGAACACGTCAAACTTTTCCAGCGCCCCCGTGTTCACGATGTGAGCATTGGCCCGCTGCCACGGCTGATGGTGCGCCGTCAGCATGTGTTCGACTGCCTCGCGGCCTGCGGGCCAGGCTCCCTGATCGCAATAGACCGCCACCAGGGGGGATTTGGGGTTTGAAACAAAAGCCGGCATGATTGGCCTCCATTGTGAGTTTGATTTATTGTATGGCAAACTGTCCAAGGCGCAAGTGGCCGCAGGATGATGATTTCTGATTCAGCAAATTTTCTGTGAAATCTTGACTTTTTACGAAATGTATGGTATCATATTATTGCGGATTTGGCAAATCAATTGTGGGCAAGCCTGTGAAAGCGAGTGGGCTTATGGTCATCAAGCTGGATAAAGTCGATCAAGCCATCGTTGAGAGTTTGAGGCGCGACGGTCGCAAGTCCAGCGCGGCAGTGGCCCGCGAACTGGGCCTGGTAGACCGCACGGTACAATATCGCATAGACCGACTCATTGAGTCGGGTGTTATTGAGGTGATCGCCCTCGTCGTGCCCCAGGTGCTGGACTACAACATCATCGCCGATATTCACTGCCAGGTGGATATTGCGCGCATCAACGAGGTGGCCGAAACCATCGCCCGCTTTGAGGAGGTCGGCTACGTGGGCTGTTCAACGGGCGATCAAGACGTGAGCGTGCAGGCTTATTTCGAGTCTACGGCCAAGATGTACGAGTTCCTCACCGAAAAGCTGGCCAAGCTGCCCGGCATCCGGCACACGAGCACGGCCGTCGTCCCCAGGGTGGTGAAATCCATCGTAGATTGGAGTATCCCGGAGGAAAGGATCAAATCCTCAGACAAGAGCTGAAAAGGAGGTGATGCAGCGATCATCTTGCCGTTGGGTTGTGAATCAGGTTCTATCAAACAGGTTTAGAGTCTGCGATCTCGCAGGAAGGAGAGAAAGAATGAAACGCCTGCTCTATTTTGCACTGATGATCGCCATGGTCATCACCCTTAGCAACTGCGCCACGGCCACGCCGACGGCCGTGCCCACCGAAAAGCCGGCTCCCACGAACACCTCTGCGCCAGCTGTCGCCGATACCCCCGCACCGGCAGCGACGAACACTCCCATTCCGCCGCCCCCGACCGATACACCGCTTCCGGAAACCACCGAGTTTGACGACGGCACCTACGTCGTGGCCATGTACTCCGACTTTGCCAACTGGGACCCGTCTTCTGCTTTTTCGCTGGAAATCTGGTTCCTGTACAACGTCTACGAGCCGCTGCTGTGGTACAACCCGCCGGGCAGCGAAGAATTGTTCACCCCGGCCCTGGCCACCTCCTGGGAGTCTTCGGACGACGCCCTGACCTGGACTTTCCACCTGCGGGAGGGCGTCACTTTCCACGATGGCACGCCCTTTAACGCCGAGGCGGTCAAATACTCCATCGAGCGCACCGTGGAGATAGGCAGTGGGGCGGCCTGGATCTGGGGGGCGGTAAGCGAAATCGAGGTCGTAGACGATTACACGGTCGTCTTTCACCTGAGCTATGCCGCGCCCCTGGACCTGATCGCTTCTTCGCAGTACCAGGCTTACATCTTTTCGCCCACGGCGGCAGAAAAGGGCACCGACTGGTTCATGGAGGGCCACAGTGCCGGCACCGGCCCGTACATGGTGGAAAGCTGGGAGCCGGATCAGCAGACCGTGCTGGTCAAATACGACGATTACTGGGGCGGCTGGGAGGGCCACCACTTTAGCAAAGTCATCCTGAAACCCGTCCTGGAGGCGTCGACCCGGGTACAGATGCTTGAGAGCGGCGAGGCCGACCGGGCCACGCTGGTGCCCATTGACTCGCTGGCAGGGCTGGAGGCTAATCCCGACATCAGCGTGGTCATTGTGCCCAGTTGGGATAACTCGCAGTTCCTGATCAACGTCCAAAAGCCGCCGACGGACGATCTGCTGGTGCGCCAGGCGATCTGCTACGCCTGGGACTATGAAACGGTCGTTAACGACATCTACAACGGCATGGCCACCGTGGCCGAGGGCATCATCCCCAAGACACTGTGGGGGCACAACGACGACCTGAAGCTCTACGAATTCGACCTCGACAAGGCCCAAGAACTGCTGGCACAGGCCGGCTACGGGCCGGGCGATCTCAAGCTAGACATCGCCTATATCGGCACCTCGGCCGAATACGAGAACGCCGCTCTGCTGTTGCAGCAAAACCTGGCCGAGATCGGCGTCGAACTGGAACTCAAGCCCGGTCCGTGGACCACCATCTGGGAAGAGGCCAAGAACCTGGATACCGCGCCCAACCTCCAATCCATGACCTGGTGGCCCACCTATCCCACCCCCAACGACTGGATTTACGGCCTTTTCCGTACCGAAGACCCCACCCTGTTCAACCTGTCGCACTACTCGAACCCCGACATGGACGCCTTGTTCGATGAGGCCATGGTCCTGGAAGCGACCGACCGCGAGGAGGCTATCAGAAAGTACGGCGAAATTCAGCAGATACTCCTCGACGACGCGGTAGCCATTTTCTACGCTGACATAAACTACCGCATCACCCGACGGGCCGACGTCGTCGGAGCGGTGACGAACCCGGCCTACGGCGCTGAATACTATTACGATCTCTCACGTCAGCAATAGCCTAAAGACCTCCGAGGTCTCGCAGACCGCGGAGGTCTAGCCTTTTCTTCAGGAGAACGAGATGCTTGCACGCTACGTCGCCCGGCGGCTGCTCTTGATGGTCTTTGTGCTGCTGGGGGTATCGGTCATCACCTTTGCCATCACGCACGTCGTCCCCAGCTCGCCCGCCGCCATGTGGATCGGCGACCGGCCCACGCAGGAGCAGATTGACCGCGTCAACGAGGAGATGGGGTTCAACAAACCCCTCCACGTTCAATATCTCCTGTACATAAAGAACATGCTTCGCGGCGATCTGGGCGTCTCCCTGCGCACCAAACAACCCGTGCGCGACGAGTTGACCCGCCGCTTTTCCGCCACTTTTGAGCTGATCACCCTCTCCATGATCGTCGCCGTGCTGGTGGGCGTGCCGCTGGGTATCTTTTCGGCCACGCACAAGGATAGCTGGGGCGACCGCGTCGCCCGGCTGGTTTCGATTTCGGGCGTCTCGCTGCCCTCCTTCTTTTTGGCCATGCTTCTGCAATTGACCTTTTCCAGCAAATGGCATCTGCTCCCTTTGCAAGGGCGCATAGATAGCCAGGTGCTGTCCGAGTTTCCCGTCACGGCCATCAGCGGCGCATACCTGGTGGATTCGCTGCTCACCGGCAACTGGATAGCTTTCAGAAGCAGCCTGGTGCACCTCATTCTGCCGGTCTTTGCCATCGCCTTCACCTCGCTGGGCATCGTCACCCGCATCGCCCGTTCCTCGATGGTCGAAGTGCTCAACGCCGATTACGTCCGCACCGCCCACGCCTATGGCCTTAGCCGCCGCCTGGTAGAATACAAATACGCCTTCAAGAACGCGCTGCTGCCGGTGGTCACGGTGCTCGGCCTGTCTTATGGCTATATGCTGGGCGGGACCTTTTTCATCGAATCCATGTTCGATCTGCCGGGGCTGGGCCGTTTTGGCTACACCTCGATCATTCGCAACGACTTTCCGGCGGTGATGGGCGTCACGCTGGTCTACGCCGCCAGCTTTATCCTGGTCAACCTGATCGTGGACCTGCTCTACTTTGCCATTGACCCGCGCATCCGGCTTGAGCCTTCGGATGCCTGATAGGGTGAATCCCATGGCTGTCTTGACGGAGCGATTGAACCTGCGCTACACCGCCTACGTCCTGCGGCGCAACCCGATGTTCGTCTTGGGCCTGCTGATCGTGCTGGGGCTGGTTTTGTGCGCGATACTGGCGCCGATCATTACCCCATCTGAGCCCAACAAGATCAATTTCAAGGCCAAGCATTTGCCGCCCAGCAAAGAGCACTTTTTTGGCACCAATGCACGGGGGCAGGACATCTTTGGGCAGGTGATCTATGGCGCGCGCATGTCGCTCATGATTTCGCTGGTGGTGGTCGTCATTTCACTGGCCGTCGGCGTGCCCACGGGGCTGATCGCCGGCTATTTTGGCGGGCGGGCGGACGAGGTGATCATGCGCGCCACGGATGTATTCCTGGCCTTTCCGCCGATGCTTCTGCCCATCGCCATCGCCGCCGCGTTGGAGCGCAACCTGCTCAACGGCCTCATCGCCATCGCCGTCTCCTGGTTTCCCTGGTACACGCGCATCCTGCGGGCTCAAGTGCTGGTCACAAAAGAAGAGTTGTACGTCGAATCGGCCCGTTCCATGGGCGTCCGCGACGCGCTCATCATCTTGCGTCACGTGCTGCCCAACAGCGTCTCGCCGCTGATCATCCAGGCCTCGATGGACATGGGCTATGCCATCCTGTTCGCCGCCGCGTTGAGTTTTATCGGCCTGGGAGCCAAGCCGACAGACATGGAGTGGGGGCGCATGGTCACTTCGGCGCGGGCCGAGTTCATAGACTTTTGGTGGACGGCCACTTTTCCGGGACTGGCCATCTTTGTCACCGTGCTGGGCTTTAACCTGATCGGCGATGGGCTGCGGGACATTTTGGACCCCCGCGTCAGGGGGCGGTAGGACAGCATGAACGATGGCGCGCTGTTAGAGATCGAGGGACTCAAGACCTACTTTTACACTTTTGATGGGATCGTCAGGGCCATTGACGGCGTAGACCTGACGGTGTACGAGGACGATACGCTGGGCATCGTCGGCGAAACCGGCTGCGGCAAATCCATCACCTCCCTCTCGGTGCTGAATCTGGTGCCGCCGCCGGGCCGGATCGAGGCCGGCGAAATCCGGTTCGAGGGCGAGAACCTGCTGACCAAGAGCGAAAAAGAGATGCGGCGCATCCGGGGCGGGCGGATTTCGATGATCTTTCAGAACCCGATGAGCTCGCTCAACCCGGTCTTTACCATCGGCGATCAGATCGCCGCCGTGCTGCGCGTCCACCAGAACCTGGATAGGTTTGCCGCGCGCCGCAGGGCCGTAGACGTGTTCCGCACCGTGAGATTGCCCGACGCCGAGCGGATGCCGGACAAATATCCCCACGAGTTGAGCGGCGGCATGTTGCAGCGGGTGATGATCGGCATGGCGCTCTCCTGCCGCCCTCGGCTGCTCATCGCCGACGAGCCGACCACCGCCCTCGACGTGACCATCCAGGCCCAGATTCTGCGGCTGATGCGCGATCTGAAACGCGAGATGCAGACCTCGATCGTGCTCATCACCCACGATCTGGGCGTGGTGGCCCAGGTCTGCCGTCGGGTGGCGGTGATGTACGCCGGCGTCATCGTCGAGATTGGCGGCCTGAGCGCGGTGTTCAAGTCGCCCAGGCATCCCTACACCGCCGGGCTGCTGCGCACCATCCCCCGCATCGGGCGCAAGCGGGAGCAGTTGGATACCATTGAGGGCCGCGTGCCGAATCTGATCACCCCTCCGCCAGGGTGCCGCTTTCACCCCCGCTGCCCGCAGGCGACGGAACGCTGCCGCCAGGAACGCCCGGCGATGATCGAGGTCGGTGCGGGCCACCGGGTAGCCTGTCATTTGTACACGTAGCCCCAAAGGGTCTCCAAGACCATTGGGGTCTGGCATGACATAGGAAGTGTTACATGTCTCCGTTGGTTCAGTCGATCAATCTGGTCAAACATTTCCCCGTGCCCGGCGGCGTGGTGCACGCCGTAGATGGCGTTTCCTTTGACATCCAGGAAGGCGAGACGGCCGGGCTGGTGGGGGAATCCGGCTGCGGCAAGACCACCGTGGGCCGGACGATGCTCAAGCTCACCCGGCCCACCGCCGGGGAACTGCGCTTTGAAGGGCGGGATATTTTCGCGCTGCGAGCCAAAGAGTTGCAAGCCCTGCGCCGCCGGATGGCCATCGTTTTTCAGAATCCCTACTCGTCGCTCAACCCGCGCATGAAAATAAAAGACATTGTCGCCGAGCCGCTCCGCACGCACACCGACCTGCGCGGCCCGGCTCTGCGCGAGCGGGTGCAAGAATTGCTGGATCAGGTAGGCCTGACCAGGCAGCACCTGCTGCGCTACCCCCACGAATTCAGCGGCGGCCAGCGGCAGCGGATCGCCATCGCGCGCGCGCTGGCCCTCAAGCCCAAGTTCATCGTCTTTGACGAACCGACCTCAGCACTGGACGTATCCGTGCAGGCCCAGGTGCTCAATTTGATCCGCGATCTGCAAAAGGAACTGGCGCTGACTTATTTGTTCATCTCGCACAACCTGGGCGTCGTGGAGCACATTGCCGACCGGATCATGATCATGTACCTGGGCCAGATCGTCGAAATTGGCCAGACGGAGGAGATTTTCGCCCGGCCCCTGCATCCCTACACCCGGGCGTTGCTCTCGGCCATCCCCAGCGTGGACCCCGATCAGACCGGCGAGGCGATCCTCCTGAAAGGCGACATTCCCAGCCCGGTCCATCCGCCGCTGGGGTGTCGCTTTCACACCCGCTGCCCCATCGCCACTCCTGCGTGCCACAAGGAGGAGCCAGAGCTGGACGAGCTATCGCCGGGACATTGGGTGGCTTGTCCGTATGCCGTCTCATGACGCGGTCTCCCACCGCAACCAACGTAAGACGGGATGCCATCCCGTCCTACCTGTCAAGAATCGGAGCATCGTAATGCCAAGACATTTCGGAATCGCTGCCGTACAGATGCGCGTCGTCCCTTGGGACTCGCCCGCCACGCTGGATCGCATGGCCGAACTGATCGAAGCCGTCAAGTCCATGTTTCCCTGGATAGACCTGATCTGTTTCCCCGAACTCTGTCCCACGGGGGTGTACAGCTTTTCGACCCCGCCGCCCGGCGCGAACCGCTACGACACGGCGCAGGCCATCCCCGGGCCGATGACCGCCCGCTTTGGCGAAATGGCCCGCTGCCACCGCGTGTGGCTGCTGCCCGGCTCGATGTTTGAATTGGACGGCGGCGCAATTTACAACACCGCCGTGATCCTCTCGCCGGAGGGGGAACTGGTGGCCCGTTACCGCAAAATGTTCCCCTGGCGTCCCTGGGAAAAGACCCAGGCGGGGTCTGAATACTGCGTTTTTGATGTGCCCGGCATCGGGTGTTTTGGCCTGGCCATCTGTTACGACGGCTGGTTCCCAGAGTTTATTCGCACCCTGGTCTGGATGGGCGCCGAGGTCATTCTACATCCTGCCCTCACCACCACCGCCGATCGCGACGCCGAGGTGATCATTGAGCAGGCCCAGGCCATTTTTAACCAGTGTTATATGGTTGACGTCAACGGCATCGGGGGCATGGGCGGCGGGCGGTCGCTGATCGTAGACCCCAACGGGCAGGTGATGCAGCAGGCGGGGAATCACGAGGAAATCCTGACCCAGGTGATCGATCTCGACCTGGTGCGGCACGTCCGCGAGTATGGCACGCTGGGGCTGAATCAGCTTCTCAAACAACTGCGAGATTTCCCCGGCCGATTCCCCCCCTACCAGGAAGGGTTTGCACAAGGCGAGGGATTCCGCCATCTAGGCTCTCTTCAGTCGCACGAGAGCGTGAGAAACTCATAGGAGGAAAAGCATGAACATAGACACCCAACACATCTCGCCGGTCTGGAGCCGGATTGCAGACATTGTCGTCGAACGAGGCGAGGGCGCTTACCTTTTCGACGTGGACGGCGAGCGCTACCTGGATTTCACCTCCGGCATCGGCGTCACCAACACGGGACACTGCCACCCCAGAGTCGTCGCGGCGGCGCGGGAGCAAGTGGGCAAAATCGTCCATGCCCAGGTCAACATCCTCTACCACACGCCGCTGTTCCGCCTGGCCGATGCGCTGCTCGAGGTGATGCCGCCCGGTCTGGATACCTTTTTCTTCTCCAACTCGGGCGCCGAGGCCGTCGAAGGCGCGGTCAAGCTGGCCCGGCACGCCACGGGCCGGAGCAACGTCATCGTCTTTCAAGGCTCGTTCCACGGGCGCACCAACCAGACGATGGCCATGACCACTTCCAAGACCATCTACCGCCGGCATTACCAACCCCTGGCGGCGGGTGTGTTCGTCGCGCCGTACCCGTACTGGTATCGCTACGGATGGGAGGCGGAAGAGACCAGCCGGTGGTGTTTGAAAGAACTGCGCCACCTGCTGGTCAGCCAGACGGCTCCCTCCGAGACGGCGGCGGTTGTCATTGAGCCGGTGCTGGGTGAAGGCGGCTACGTGGCGCCGCCGCCATCCTTCCTGCCCGGCCTGCGGGAGCTCTGCGACGAGCACGGCATCCTGCTCATCGCCGACGAGGTGCAATCGGGGTTTGGGCGCACGGGCAAGTTCTTTGCCGTCGAGCATTTTGGCGTAATCCCCGACGTGCTACTCATGGCCAAAGGACTGGCCTCCGGGTTCCCGCTCTCCGGGCTGGCCGCGCCGAGGGCGTTGATGGACAAGTGGATAGTCGGCTCCCACGGCGGCACCTATGGCGGGAACGCCGTCTCCTGCGCCGCCGCCGAGGCGACAGTGCGCGTGCTTCAGGATGGGCTGGTGGAAAACGCGGCCCAAATGGGGGCCGTGCTTATGGACGGCCTGCGCGATATCCAGAGCCGCCACCCGGTGATGGGCGATGTGCGCGGCCTGGGGCTGATGGTCGGCGCCGAGTTCACCCACGCGGACGGCTCACCCGCCACCGATGTCGCCAAGTCGGTCATTGCCCGGTGCCGGGCGAGCAAGCTCTTGTTGCTCAGTTGCGGCACCTATGGCAACGTGGTGCGCTGGATTCCGCCGCTGATCGTCACCCGCGAGCAGATCGAAATCGCGCTGGAGATTTTCGACCGCGCGCTCGAATGATTGCCTCGCCTCTGTTCGATCAACAAAAGCCTGGGGAGTATCTCCCCAGGCTTTTGGGTGTGTCTCTCTGAACTGTCAGTCGCTGCGCCGTCCGCGCCCGCCATAGCCGCCTTGACCGCGACCGCCCTGGGCCGCCGTCGCCTGCCGCTCGACCGCGCGCTTCCCGCTACCGGCCCACGCCGGGTGCCCGGCCTCGTCCCGCAGAGTGATGGTTCGACCGTCCGCCAGGCGTGTCACCTGAGATGCTTTCAACTCGCCATCTTCCCAGTAACCCCGCACCTGTACCGGATCGCCGGCCTGAAGGGTAAAGCCCTGGGAGGCCATGTACTCCGGCCCGGTGCCTACTTTTACTTCTTGACCGTCGCTCGTCTGAATCACCAGGTCCACCCCGTGCGCCGGAGCCTGCACCACGATGCCCTCGTATTCGAGCCACTCTTGGGGCGAGGTTTCATTGTTGGGATACTGCCTCTGGGCCACACTATTACTCGCGTTTCCCTGGCCGTAGCTGCTGCGTCCTTGGCCGTTACCGCTGGCCGTGTACGCGATCGCTTCTCCTTTGCCCTGTCCGCGGCCCTGCGCCTCCGCCGTTAGCTCTGTTCTATCTATCGTTCTGGTGACAGCCCCTGTCACCAGGATTCCGATCAAGCCGACAAACAACGTACCTAGCAAAATCTTTTTCAACATTGTCTTTTTTCCCTTTCCGTCTCATTGGTTGTGATTGGTTGTTTTTGTGCGTTCGATTAAATTCTAACTTTGACTGCTGACTCGCTCAAATCAGGCTGCGGCAGCAGCGATAGAAAGAATCGCCTGGTCACGTTCTTGATCCATCGCCAGTGAATCCAAAAGTGAACCACTGCCGCGCCGATAAAGGTCACGCCCGCCCAGGTGTGGATCAGGTCCCACGTCGTCCGGCTAAAGAGGAAGGCCGGGTCCCAGCCGGTGTTGCTGCCACCCTGGAAGCCACCAGAGGGCGCGAACAAAAAGTAGATGCCCGACACAGCGGTGAGCAGGAAACTGAGGGCCACCAGCGTGTTAATCGCCAGGTTGAACGTGACGCTCCTGGGCATTTTGGCTTCCCTGGAGCGCACGGTCTTGACGATGCGCCGGCCCATCATCTTTACCCATCGCCAGTGGATGACCAGGTGGATGACGGCGGCGGCGAGCATTGCTATCCCGCCCCAGGTGTGCACATCCTCCCAGGTGTGGCGGCTGAATAGGATCGTCACGCCGTACATTGGGTTGCGCCCCCCCTGGTAGCCGCCGGAAGGCACAAAGAGAAAATAGATGCCCGACAGCGCGGCCAGTATGCCGCCCAAAAAGACGGCGGCGTCGAGCAGCCAGTTCATTCGGTTCTGCATAGAGATTTTGATTCGCTTTGACATATTTATACTCCTTTTTCATTTGCCCTGTTATCTTGTCGGGGGGTTCTGCTCCCGCTCGAACTAGTTCAATTATAGCCGCTAAATGTGAAAAGGATTTGAAGGAACTTTGAAGATATTGTGAATGTGATCGCACTTTTTCCCAGGAGTGTGGGCAAGGAGGGCATCAGAGGGACGCAAAAAAGCCGCTCGTGACAGGCTCACGAGCGGCTTTTCTTTTTGGATGGTGTTATTCTATGCTTACCTCCCCCGCTGCCGCCAGCTCCAACTGGCGACGGTAGAGCTGGCTGTAGAGGCCGCCGCGACGCATCAGTTCCTGGTGGTCGCCCACTTCGATGATCCGGCCTTTTTCCAGGGCAATGATCTTGTCGGCGTTGCGGATGGTGCTCAACCGGTGGGCGATGACCAGTGCGGTGCGCCCATCCAGCACCGACTCTAGCGCCTGCTGGATGAGATATTCGGCCTCGGCGTCCACCGACGAAGTGGCTTCGTCCAGGATGAGAATGTGAGGGTCGGCCAGAATGGCTCGGGCCAGGGCCAGTCGTTGTTTCTGGCCGCCGCTCAGCCTGACACCCCGCTCGCCGATTTCGGTATCATAGCCGTCCGGCAGGGCCATGATAAAATCGTGGGCGTAGGCGGACCTGGCGGCGGCAACGAGTTCCTCTGCGCTAGCATCTGACTTGCCATAGAGCAGGTTCTCCCGGACGGTGGTGTTAAAGAGGAACGTGTCCTGCAGCACCACCGCCACCTGGCTGCGCAGTGAGGCCAGTTTGGCTTTTCTCAGGTCGTAGCCATCCACGGTGATCCGTCCCTGGATGGGGTCGTAGAAGCGGCAGAGCAAGTTGGCGATGCTGGTCTTGCCCGCGCCGCTGTGCCCGACCAGCGCCACCACCTCGCCTGGGGACATGTGAAACGTGACGTGGCGCAGCACCTTGTCGCCGGTGCCGTATCGAAAGTGCACATCCTGGAAGCCCACCTCGCCCCGGATGGGGGGCAGTTCGACCGCGTCGGGCGCGTTCTCAATGTCTGACGTCTCGTCCAGCAGTTCAAAGATCCGCTCGCCAGCGGCAATGGCTTCCTGGAAGATGCGGTCTATTTCGGTCAGGCGGTTGATGGGTTGGTAGAACGAAGTGATGTAAGAGAGAAAGGCGATCAGCGTGCCCAGCGACAACTCACCGTGCACAACCATCGTCGCGCCGACGCCCAGCACGATGACCATACCCAGCGAAGCCACGAAGCGCATGGCGGGGAAAAAGGTGGCCCAGTAGCGAAAGCCCTGCACACGGGCGCGATAATAGTTCTCGCTGTCGGTGGCAAAACGTTCTAATGCTCGATCTTCCTGAGCAAAAGCCTGAATGACCTGGATGCCAGACAGGCTGTCCTGGAGCTGGGAGTTGATGTCGCCCAGGCGGGCGCGCACGCGGCGGTAGACCGGGCGGATGCGGGTGTTGAAGTAGCGCAACGACACGGCCAGCACCGGCACCGGGAGCAGCACCAACAGCGCCAGCCGCGCGTCCAGCAAAAAGAGGACAACCGCTCCGCCGGCCAGCCGCAGCAGGTCCACAGCCGTCAGCGCCGATCCGTGCGTCACAAAGTGTTCCAGCGCGTTGACGTCGTTGGTCACGCGGGACATTAGCTCGCCGGTAGAGGTGCGCTCAAAAAAAGACAGCGATAGCCGTTGCAGGTAGTCGTAGAGGCCCACCCGCAAGTCCAGGGTGAATCTCTCGCCCAGCGCGTGGCGGATATACATGTCTCCGGCGTTGATCAATTGCTGCAGGGCATAGACGCCCACCAGGGCGCTGACCATCACGCCCAGGCGGGGCAAATCGCGGAGACCGATAATCTCGTCCACGATCGTGCGTTGGAAGAGCGGCGGCGCCAGTTCCAGGCCTGCTCGTCCCAGCAGCAAAACAGCGCTGACCAGCAGGGTTTTCCAGTAGGGGGTGAGAAAGCTAAACAGTCGTTTCAGGACTTGCATCTATTGCTCTTGTTGGCTGACCACGTATTTTGACAGTTCCGGCAGGATGGCCGTGATGTCGAAACTGGGCCAGTGACCGGCCGGGCTGCCGGCGGTAAAGATGGCCACGCCGGTGACGTAATCGTCCCGTTGCAGTTGACGGTCGTACCAGGCCAGTTGCTGGATGTAAATCTGGGCGTCAACCCCACCTAAAGTGGGGTCAACCCCACCTGAAGTGGGGTCAATCTCGCCCAGACCTTGCTGCCTCCAATACTTTGTAAAGTCGCGCCAGCCCAGCCCAGGGGGAGCCAGGTCCTGGTCCACCTGGCCGTCAATGCCGCCCTCCGAGATGACGAGGGGGATGACCAGCCCTCGCGGTTTCAATATATCCTCGTACCACCAACGGTAGCGCAGCGTCAGCACCCCCCGGTCTGGGTAGACTGGGTGGCCGGGCAACCCTTCTCCCACGCGGTAGTCCAGCGTCGGCGCGGCGTACTCGTGCAACGTCAGGATGCCGTCGTGGGCCAGGGCGACCTCAATGGCCGGCAGGAACTCGACGAACTCGTCCCACTCGGGCGTGCCGGTGGCAAAGCCGCCGATCGCCACTCTGAGGCCGTGATCGGCCATGCGGCGGGTACGCTCGGCCTCGAAGCGGGCGTACCAGGCCATGTGCCCCCCGGACACTGGTTCGTTCCAGCCCTCCCAATAGTCCACGCCGGTGTTTAACCGATATTCCTCCAGGTGGCGAGCTACAAAGTTCTGCGCAGCCTTTTCCGGATCGCCTGTCATGATCCCTTCATCGGCGTCTTCCAGCAGCCGGCCGACGGTCACGGTCTCTGGCGAGGCCTTTTTCACGTCGGTCGCCCAGCCAAAGCCGCCCAATCCTTTGACGACAGCCGGTTTGGTGCGGCGGACGAACTCTATAATGTCGGGCGAGTTATTTTGAATGACGTGCAGCCCCAGCTTGCTGCTGCCGGGTTGGCTCAAAGCTGGGGGCCAGTCGGGGGTGGGGGGAGGTGCCGGTGGTTCGACAGTGTCTGTCCTGGGCGCAGTCGAAGGAGTAGCCAAAGGGCTTACCACGGGCGTGGGAGACGATGTGGCTCTCGGATGGTGATGCATGATAAGGGGGAGATAGATTTTCAAGTGGAATCCCCCGGCGTTCTTGGCGATGGCGGGCAGGTAAGCCTGCGCCTCTACCGGTGGCAAGGGGCTGCTAAAGAACGTCAGCGGCGACACCGGGGCGGCCGGACTTGCCCCACTCCAGGTGGGACTTGCCCCACTCCAGGTGGGACTTGCCCCACTTAAGGTGGGACTTGTCTGTCCGCCATAGTGTGACACTGTCAGAAGTATGCCCAGCACGGCCACGCTGATCAGTATCTTTGACCAATGGATTCGGGTCATGAAAGGCTCCTTGATCGCTCCAAGTGGATCGCCAGATCCAGGCAGAGCAAAATTGGATCTACTGAGAATATGCAAAGTAAGCCGGACTCAGGGCGATGAGAAGCTGGCCGCCATAGTAGAAAGCCAGGCTGAGACGATGATACTCGAATGGCCTCCGAAAGCGATTCACGGCCAGCATCAAGTCCGAGATCCAGAATAGGATCGCGCCGGCGGCCATCAACCAGGCCTGCGTTGGCGTAAAGGCCGGGCCAAAGAACGCCGAGATAGCCCGGTTGACCATGAAGCAAATGACGGCGATGTAGCCGATAACCGGGCCTTTCATCTTTCCCAGGCTGGGTTGCAGGTAGAGATAGACCACGATGGCCGTTACCAGCAGTGCACCGCCGGTGATCAGGTCGCCGGCGTAAAAGCCGTTGAACAGCGTGAACGTGACCGCGTAAGCAACGTGGGCCAGCAGGAACAGGACCAGCCCTGCCAGGAAGGCTTTTCCCGAGGGAAACATTAACGCCACGTCGCCGCCCAGCGACAGGATCAGCCCGATGAGTATCCCGGCTGTATACCCCACCTTGACGTCCGGCGTCGAAAATGAGAGCGCCGCGACCAGGATCACCAGCAGCGTCGAGAGGGGTTTGAAAAAGTAACCCTGTCGCTGCTCCGAGCGAAACTCGGCCCGGATGAGCAGAAAGACAGTAGCGACAATGAATGGAATGGGAACGAGTTGTGCCATTTGGTACCTCGGCTACTACTACCCCTTTTCTCTCAATAAGCCACATGCTAATTATACTAATCCGCACGTGGCTTATCTTACCACTGATCAGGTGAGTTGTCAA
>CAYVPU010000057.1:0-15165 GCA_964453885.1 uncultured Anaerolineae bacterium
GTTGAGACGCATCAACGACCTGCACTCCCTGTTCCAGACAGGTCAGGTAACAAACCTCGGCCAGATCATTGTCACCCTCTATGCACACCGCGCCGTACCCGGCCTGTCGAACCTCAGTCAAGTGTTGCTTGGCCGCCTCGCGGGTCTCCCGGTACAAGCGCATTGAGAATTGCATGAACGAAGCTGTGAGCCGCGCCTTTTCGGCCACGCCCTGCGGGGTGATCAGGTAGCGCAGCCGACGCCGTTGCATCTGACGCACTTTGATGTGCCCCTTGTTGATCAGACGCTTCAGATACCAATTCACGCTGCCTACTGCCACACCCAACCGGGCGGCCAGATCGGCTTGCGTGACATCCGGGTTCTGCTCAATATGTTCCAGTATATCGAGATCCTGTTCTATCCTGGAGTCCATAACCCTCTATAATTCAATCATTGAAATTCAGTAACTGAATTATACCACGCCTCAAGATCAAAGTCAAGGGGCAGAGACACCTGCGGCGTAAAATTCTCGTAAATTCCTCGTAAAACTGGGGTAAAGCGTGGTCTCGGTGCGTTTATTCTTCCCCCAGCATCTCTAGAATCCGCGCCACGACCATGTCCAGGGCTACGATGTTAAAGCCGCCTTCGGGGATGATCACGTCAGCGTAGCGCTTGCTGGGCTCCGCGAACTCCAGGTGCATGGGCCGTACCGTCTCCTCGTACTGCTCAATGACCGACTCGACCGTGCGTCCCCGTTCTGTGATGTCTCGCCGCAATCGGCGAATGAAACGCACGTCAGCGTCGGTGTCCACCCAAATCTTGACGTCAAATATCTCCCGCAAAGCCGGCTCGACAAAGATGAGGATGCCTTCCACCAGGATCACCCACTTTGGCTCGACGCAGCGGGTCTCCTCTGTTCGGGTGTGGGTGGTAAAGTCGTACACCGGAATCTCCACCGGCTGCCCTGCCCGCAACTGCTGCAGATGCGACACCAGGAATTCAGACTCCAGGCTATCAGGATGATCGTAATTCGACCTGGCCCGCTCTTCCAGCGACAAATGGCTCCGATCGCGATAGTACGAATCGTGCTGGATAAAGACGATTCGCTCCGCGCCCACCCGACGCAGAATCTCCTGGGACACGGTGGTCTTGCCAGAACCGGTCCCGCCTGCCACACCAATAACGATCGGTTTCACTCCACCCCTCCACCTGCCAGACTCAGTAGATCCAATTTTGCACTGTACCCTGTGTCCCTGGGCCACAGGACCAGGGGCTGGGCGCACGTGTCCTGGACGGACAGTACAGGGTACAGCACAGTGCTCGGCCTGGATCTCCAGACCACCGCTACCCCACACCTCCCAATCCTAACAACACGTAGCCTCCAGCCAGACCAAGGATCACGCCCATAAGAGCCGACCGCCAGCCCTGCCCCGGCCACTCTCTATACCCATGCCAGGCGGCCATCGTCAACAGCCACGCAACGACCACACCCATCCAGCGCGCATCGCCCCAGAAGCGCCCCGACAGGCGCTGGAACCACCACGCGCCCGAGGCGAGTCCCGCGCTCAGCGACAACAAGCCCCAGACCAAAGCACGCCGTGCCACAACACCCCCTCTGACCAGTTCCTCGCCTTTTCCACTATGAACAACGACGACAGCTACACTGGTCACCACCAGCGCGCCTCCGCCAAAACCGCACAATATCACATAGGCGATCCACCACTCGCTGTCGTAGACCAGAATCGCAGGGTCAGTGTCTCCGCCGACCAGCAATCCATAGACCGCCAGCAAGGATGACAGGGCTGATAGGATCAACAACAAAAGCCCGTCGCGCCGTGGCAAGAGCAAAGTCAATGAGGCAAGCAGCAATCCCAGCAAACCGACGGCCAGCAACTCGTGGGCTGTGTGTAACGGCCAGTAGCCAACCCGAAAACCACGCAGCACCAACCCCAGGCCCAATAGAATCGCGGCCAGTGCGCTGCCTCCCTGGGCTGCCAGGGCCACTTTCTCTTGATCTCGGAGCAAAAAACGATGGGCAATCCACAAGGACGCTGCAACAAACAGTGCTCCATAGCCCAAGAAAAAGGCCAGACGATCACCCATCGGCATCGTCCCCTCCCAGTCGCCGTCGCCAGCCCGCCAAAGCCTCCGTCCCCCCTGGCATCTCTCCTGCCAGTCCGACGACACTCGTCCCTTTATCCTCCACCACCCGCACCCAAAGGCGAGCGGGAGGGATGAGCAGTGCCACCAGTAAACTCAGCAGCGCCAGGCCCGTGCTCATCCGGACTAACCACTGGTATGATGAACAAACTATATCCAGCACGGCATATTGCTCCCAGGCGAACTGGTAAACAATGCCGTTGAGCTCCACCTGCCCATCGCCGATGATACTCCCCCTCGCTTCTGGGGTGTCCAGGTCTCCGGCGTAGACTTCTAGTTGCAGTTCATCGTGGCGGGTGTCCCACGTCTCTCCCTGGCGGTACAGCACCAGCCGCACGACTTTGCGGATATCTGGCATCAAGAGATACTGCTCCGCCTGCGATTCGGTAAAGGCCAAGCGGACCTCGTCGGCCGGATCTCTGACCATTGATGCGTCCGCCAGAGGAATGGGCGATCTCATCCTGCCGCCAGGCGCAGAACCACCGGCATCCCGGGCCGACACTCGCAAGATGGGGCCAAAATCGCGCTGATAGACTGTCACACCGTGCGAGGTATACGGCCGGCCCACCGCCACTCTGCCTTTCTGCGACATCCCAGCCAAGCCGTCCAATGTAATCCGACTGGTCGCCTGTCCCACCGTCCCCAGCCTCTCCACACTCTCCAGCCGCAGTGAGAAGTCAGATGGCCGGCCAAATCGGATGACCTGACCCGGCATCAGCGTTGCCCCTTCTTGACGCCAGCCCAGGCGAGCATTGAGCGCCACGCCAGCCAGTATGAGCATCAGTCCCAGGTGCACCAGCAACACCCCCACCCGCCGCCAGGTGAGCCAATCCTGGTGCAGATAGCTGGCCTGACTCGTCTCTTCCTGGTAAGGACGTATCTGAAGCCGCCTCCACGGCAGCCATGCAGGCCAGGCCAACCGCTGGGCCAATGCCTCCACCAGCGCCGTCCGCTCCTGCGCAACTTGCCATTCGATGAAACCGGACGCACCTTTGAAAAAAGACTCCGTCTGACGCACATCGGGACGTCGCCATGCCTTCGTGACTTGCGCTACACTGTTGGCCAGTCTTACCATCAACGCAAGGGCACTCCAGGCCAACAGCCCACGCAACCAAACCGCCGTGCCCATATCAAAGACGCCAAGGGCCAACAGCGCATCGTACCAGCGGGCAAAACGTTCCTGAGCATCGTTGGTCCACCGCGCCAATACATTGACATCGGCAGACGGACCAGGGCGTTGGGGTGAGAACAGAAGAGCGAGCAGCACGACGACGGCCAACAAGGCCAACAGAACAGCAGCCATCGTTCGAGAGGCAAGCGCTTGCCACAGAAAGCTCAAGACGTCGCGGTCTGCATAAGTTGTGGAGGGCGGCGTTCGCTCGCTCATAAGACTCGTAAGCTGGGATAGTTGAGGGATTGCGCAGAGCCACAAAAATAGCCCCGGCCTCCCAGGCGGGATCGGGGCTTTCTGAGCCACCCATCGGAATCGAACCGATAACCTAACGCTTACGAAGCGCTTGCTCTGCCGATTGAGCTAGGGTGGCTTTCCGCCGATGGCCCGCCGGGCCACCGGTGCTCACTGACGACGAGTGCTATTATACTCCAATCCGTTGTTGTTGACAAATCCCTTTACGACAATGAGCCACGACTTTACACCTCGTGCACCTGGAGATCATGCCGCCGGTTCTCTCCTTCAACGTCCTGAAGCAGCCGGATGCCATGCGGCAGCGCCGGCAGGATGACCTCCAGATTCTCGCGGACGGCTTTGGGGCTGCCAGGCAGGTTGACAATGAGCGTCCGCCCCCGTATGCCAGCGACAGCTCGCGATAGCATGGCGTGGGGCGTGACCTTGAGACTAGCGGCACGCATCGCCCCGGTCAGGCCGGGGGTTTCGCGCCGGATCACGGCGCGGGTGGCCTCTGGCGTCACATCTCGTGGGGCAAAGCCAGTACCACCAGTGGTCAGGATCAGATCCAGACCCTCTTCGTCGCACCAGGCGAGCAGCGTGCCCTGTATGATGGGCTGCGAATCAGGTACAACCGCCTCCAGTTCGACCGTCGCGCCCAACCGTTCGGTTGCCATCTCCCGGATGAGCGGGCCGCTCTGGTCCTCGTACTCGCCGCGATAACCCCGGTCACTGACGGTGAGGATACCAACCTTGATACCCACGTTTCTATCCCTCCAAGTTTCTACTCGTTTCCCCTTTACCCATCTCACTCATCGGACACCTTTTCTTCAGCCAGCAGCGGCGCGACCCACGCCAGACTGCCGATCAGCAGCGCCTGGAAGAGTCGCACCAGTAACGCTACCTTGACCGCCGGAGCGGTTTCCTCCGAGCGAACCGGAGCCAACAGCGCGTCTATCAGCCTCTGTCGCTCGGCCGCGGGCATCTCGGGACGGAACTCTCTGGAAAGCCGCCACAATCCCTCAAAGAGCCACCATATCGCCTGGTTATGTACCAGTGCCGTCTCTGACTCCCAGGCCTTGATATACTGCAGCGTGGCCAACACCATCAATCCCTCACTCAGGCCACCCAGGAAGAGGCTTTCCAGCAGGTGCTCGCGCTCTGTGACGAGGTCTTGCACCGCGAGCGCGCCCACCGAGCCCATGTCCAGGCGCGAGGCGAACCGGCTGTACTCGCGGGCAGTCATTTTGCTGCGCAACTCGGTCAGGTAACCGTAAAACTGGCGCGCGATTCCCAGCGTCCAAGTTGCCTCTCCCTGCCTGTCAGCCGGCAACCGATCGGCCAGGGCCAGCAGATCGATCCGCAGGTTCCAGAGCGCATCGGGCATAGGCCGGGCCAAAACTTGAGTCAGGGTCGCTTCGAGTCCCATTTGCGCCTCTATTCCTCACCGTCTGAGCCATCGCCCACGAGGGTCTTCCACTCGCCGTCAATACCTACCTCAGTGACACCATAGTAGACGCGCAGAGAGCCATCGGGCATCCGCTGAACCAGGTCGTAGCGCACCTGGCCAGATCGGGCCCGCTTTTTCAAGAGGCCGATGCCACCCTGCCAACGAACCTTGTGCGGGTCCAGCGGATGCTCTTCTTTCTGCGTGATGGCATAATGCCACAGCCGCCGCGCCGAGCGCCGGGTGACGTTCTGCACTGTGTTGCCCTGGCGCAGGTCGCGCACGGTGTGGTAGAGCGTGCCTTTTCGCTCCACCGTCTCGACGATCTCGACGCCCGTGCGGGGCGGCCGGATGCCCTCCGCCTGATCTGGCGCTTCGGCCTGCGCTGGCAGCGCTCCGGCCATCAACGACCGCTTGACCAGCGCAACGATCTCGTCGCGCACGGCCAGGCTGGTCTCGGTTTCCTGGCGCACATAGATCTTGCTCTCGTCAATGGCATAGGGAGGATCGCTGCCCCGGGAAACGACGAGACGCAACACCTGCCGACCCTGGCTCTCCAGCACGTCTACTTCCACCTCCAACGGCGGCGTAATCTTGCGTTCGATCTCGTGCTTGAGGGCCTGAGCGTCTTGATCAGCCTGATCGACCCCCACCGGCGGCTGCTTGGGGTTTGGACCAGCGCCCACGTACACCGTGCCACCGTTGGTGTTGGCAAAAGCACAGACATCAGCTATGATGGCGTAGAGGCGACCGCCACGACGGGTTACCCGTTCGTGGAACGATTGGACAATGGTATGGCCAGCTTCGCGAGCCACCTGCACGTGGTCAAAGGGTAGCTCAGCCGCCTTACGGGCGGGCCGGGTGCGAGCGAAATCATCGCTCAGAAAGAGATCATGCAATGCCTCAAAGCTCACCTCCGGCAGCAGCACCTCGGTGGCGCGATCGCCTATGCCCAGGCGGTTCTTCTGCTTGGGATCGGCTGTAAGGCGGTGAGCGTCCGACCCCTGAATGCACCTCATGCGCCGGTGGTACTCTGGCTTGGAGCCGTCAAAAAAGGCGGCGGTGGTACGGCGACCCTTCTTTTCCAGGTCGGTAACTTCCAGGGCATGGAGGTTAGGGTCCTGGGTGTAGGCAATGCGTGTCTGACCACCAAAGCCAATGCGGCGCATGGCCACGCCGTGCGAGGTGTTGGCATGCGGCCCAATGACGATGCCGCCCGCCTCAGCGATGGTGCGGTAGATGGTCAGCACATCGGAGGTGGCGCCCACTTCGGTGGCACCTCTATCTAGCACTTCTCCCGGCACGCGAAGTTGCAGCAACATCAACTCCAACTCTCGCACCGATGTCTCGGGGCTGAACAGCCCAATGACATGAAAGCCAAAAGTGGCTGTGATCTCGAATCCCAGTAGGATCAGAATCTTTTCTTGCAGGCGGCGATACTCTTTTAACCGCTGGCGTTCATCCGGTTGAAGGCGATCCAACCGTTCCAGAAATTCCAAGTTCTCGATCTCGGCCAACATTGCTGCATAGCCGGCCACCGTGTTGTGGTCAGTAAAGGCAATGATGTCCAGATTGCGCGTTTCAGCCTGTTTCAGGATGTCCAAGTAGGTAACGTTCTCTTGCTCGTAATCAGAAGAGGCCGGCGTATGGATATGCAAGTCTACACGCCGCCACTCCATCGTTTTTTTCTTTTTTTTCCTTGCCACGATAATCCTCACCAGTGGTGAGAGCCACAGGGTGTCGGGGTGGGCTCGGGCCTTGTGAGCCAGCAATTCGTCACCAGGCAAAGTCTTGAACCATTATTTCAGCACATCGCTGTCCCAAAATAGCCCTGCCCCGTCCAATTGGCGGCCACGGTGGCACTATAGTCCCGTAGGGAGTCCAAGCATAAAATCACCCGGACAATCAATAGGCCTCAATAAATCGCGACTTTTCCCATGATGTGCGTTGGCCCACGGGTCAAACGACCGCCACCAGCGACGACATTGCCTGCGGCTCTCGTAGCGGACCAGCGCGTTCCAATGCTCAACCCGCGCTGATCCCAATAAATAAATTTCCTCTGAAAATGTGCCCAGTCAGTGGGAGGGCACCCCACGTCATTAACTTTCCCCTGTCACCTCCTCCTGGCCATTGCCTGACACCTGGTCATCTCGAGTACACGACTTGTCAAGCAGTGCCGCCGCAAAGATCTGCTCAACCCGGTCAACAAGGACGATGTTCAGTTCCTTGCGAATCTCCTCGGGAATGTCATCCAGGTCTTTTTCGTTGCGCCGAGGCAAAACGACGGTCTTGAGGCCGACACGATGGGCGGCCAACACCTTCTGCTTGAGACCGCCGATGGGAAGCACCTGGCCGCGCAGGGTGATCTCGCCTGTCATGCCCACGTCGGGTCGCACGCAGCGACCGCTAAAGAGAGAGACGAGAGAGGTGGCGATCGTCACGCCCGCCGAAGGGCCGTCCTTGGGCACCGCTCCCGCCGGCACGTGGATGTGGACGTCTGAATCCGCAAAGGCCTCTTCGTCAATACCCAATTTCTGCGCCTGGGCGCGGACATAGCTCATCGCCGCCTGGGCCGACTCGCGCATCACCTCGCCCAGCTTGCCGGTGAGGCGCATGTTCCCTTTGCCTTTCATTTTGGTGGACTCGATAAAGACGATGTCGCCACCCGCCGGCGTCCAGACCAGGGCAGTGGCCACACCGGGCATCTCGGTGCGCTCGGCTATCTCGTAGTAGAAGCGCTGTTTGCCCAAGAAATCTGGCACGTTGTCCCACGTGACGGTGACGGATGCCGCGTCACCGGCGGCGACTCGGGTGGCTACCTTGCGGCATACACTGCCGACTTCACGCTCCAGGTTACGAACGCCAGACTCACGGGTATAGTCGCGCACGATGCAGCGGATACCCCCCTCCTCGAAAATCACCTCCTCTTCCCGCAGGCTGGTCTCTTCCATCTGCCGGGGGACGAGATATTGCTGCGCGATCTTGAGTTTGTCTTCCTCGGTGTAACCATCCAGATGGATGATCTCCATCCGGTCGCGCAGGGGTGGCGGAATGGGATCCAGCATGTTGGCGGTGGTAATGAACATCACCCGTGACAGGTCAAAGGCCACATCCAGGTAGTGATCGCGGAATTCAAAATTCTGCTCCGGATCCAGCACCTCCAACAAGGCCGACGAGGGATCGCCGCGCCAGTCGGCGCCGACTTTGTCAACCTCATCAAACATAAAGAGGGGATTGTTGGCCTCGGCTCGCTTGATGGCCTGGATAATGCGGCCTGGCATGGCGCCGATGTAGGTGCGCCGGTGGCCCCGGATCTCGGCCTCGTCCCTCATACCGCCCAGCGCCATGTGGGTGAACTTGCGCCCCAGGGCACGGGCGATGGAGCGACCCAGGCTGGTCTTACCGGTGCCCGGCGGTCCCACGAAGCAGAGAATCGCCCCCCTGGAACGGCGCGACTCCTCCTCGCCTTCCCGCTCCAGTTTGAGTTTGCGCACAGCCAGGTATTCCAGGATACGTTCCTTGATGTCTTCCAGGTCGTAATGATCTTCATCCAGCACCTGCCGAGCGTGGGCGATGTCCAGATTGTCTTCCGTGCTGACGCCCCAGGGGAGGCTGGTCATCCAGTCGAGGTAAGTCTTGATGACCGAGTATTCGGCGGCAGCCGTAGGCATCTTTTCCATGCGGCTCAACTCACGCAGCGCCTCCTTCTCCGCTTCCTCCGACATACCCGCCTCGGCGATCTTTTGGCGATACTCATTGAGCTCGACCGACTGCTCGTCCTCCTCGCCCAGCTCGCGCTTGATAGCCTTGAGCTGCTCGCGCAGGAAATACTCGCGCTGCACTTTCTCCATCTCGGATTGGGCATCGGTCCTAATCTTTTGGCCCAGTTGCACCACCTCCAACTCGCGGCTGAGGATGCCCATGAGCTTGCGGATCTTGTCTTTCACGTCATCCAGCTCCAGGATTTCCTGGGCATCCTCCATCGTCAGGCGCATGTTGCTGGCGATCTGGTAGACCAGTTGGCGAGGGTCGTCCATGCTCAACGCCGCCATAGCCATGTCCTCCGGCACGTGGGGCAAGAGTTCCACCAGGCTACAGAATAGATCGATCGTGTTCCGCACCAGGGCTTCCAGTTCGACCGAATCTTGGCTTTGATCCGGAATTACTGCCACCCTGGCGCGCATGTAGGGCTCGACCTGGATGAATTGTGAGAGTCGGATCCGCTCTATCCCTTGCACAAAGAGCAACATGGTGCCGTCGGGTGCTCTGCGCAGCCGGTGTACAACCGCTGCCGTGCCAATGCGGTAAACCTGGTCCGGGCCTGGCTCGTCCACCTCCGGCTCCTTACTGGCTGTCAAGGCAATGATCCGCTGCTCCACCAAGGCGTCGTTCACCAGGCGGATGGAGCGGGGTTGCCCCACGGTCAGCGGCGTCGCTGCCATAGGATAAAGCACCACGTTGCGCAACGGCAACACAGCCAACTCGTAGGGGATACGCAGTTGTCCGTCGCTCTCGACCCGTAACCCGCTGATGGCAGACTCGCCATTGTCCACCTTGACAATAGTCCTCGCTTCTGCCACCTCATCTGGGCCAGATATATCGTCAAGGGTCTCTAATGTGTTTTTTTCTTTTTCTGATGTCATATTCTTCACTGCCTTTTACATTCAGGCAAACCTACTCAAACTACGTTCCTGCGACAGGGCTCACGTTCTATCTACCCCTCTCACACCTCAACCACCGGAACTTTGCGAGCGGATCTTTTGGGCAGCATGATTCTCAAAAATCCGTCCGCATAAGTCGCCTCGACGCCACCCTCGTCCACAGGGCCAGGCAGGACAACTTCCGAGCGGAATTCACCGTAGCCGATCTCCATCTGGTGAAAGGCCAGTTTGTCCGACGGATCTTGCCGAACGCCGGTGATGACGAGCGTCGAATCTGCGATAGAGATGGTGAAATCGCCCTCGCTCATGCCGGCCACTTCCACCCGGACGACATAGTGGGCATCCGTTTCGTACACATCAGTCGGCGGATGCCAGGTTTGATATTGACAGGCGCCCACCCAGCGTCCCGAAACGATCATCTCGCCAAAGATGCGATCCATTCGGGCCTGCATCCGCTCAAAATCGCTGTAAAGACCTTTTTTTTCTTGCCGCTTCATGACCTTTTCCCTAACCTTAAATGCTCCCTCTGATTTACCCCCTGAACGCTCACTACAATTGTACCAGTAAACAGAGTTAAAGGCAAAGGGGCTACAACCGCCCCAGCAACTGTCGGGCGATGACCAATCGCTGGACTTCGCTGGTGCCCTCGCCTATCGTGCAGAGCCGCTGGTCACGGTAGATGCGTTCGACTTTATAGTCGCGGGTGTAGCCGTATCCACCGTGGATCTGGATGGCCTTGAAAGCGGCGCGTTCGGCTACCTCCGAAGCAAATAGCTTGGCCATGGCCGACTCTTTGGCTGTTTTTTTGCCCTGGTCGCGCATCCAGGCCGCGCGGTAGATGAGCAGCCGGGCGGCATCAATCTCAGTGGCCATGTCGGCCAACATCCACTGGATGGCCTGAAAACTGCCAATGGGACGCCCAAACTGGTAGCGCTCCTTGGCATAGGGCACCGCCCTGTCCAACGCTGCCTGGGCCAGGCCCAGGGCCATCGCGCCAATACTGATGCGCCCGCCGTCCAGTGTGATCAGGAATTGCTTAAAGCCCTCCCCCTCCGCGCCCAGCAGGTTCTCCCTGGGGATACGACAGTCCTCAAAGATCAACTCCGACGTCAGCGATCCTCTAAGGCCCATCTTGTCCTCGTCGCGACCGGGCCGAAAGCCGGGCGTGTCCTTTTCGACGATAAAGCTCGAGATGCCATGCGATCCCTTTGCTTCGGGGTCCGTGCGGGCGGTAAAGACGACGACATCGGCCACGGAGCCGTTGGTGCAAAAGGTCTTGAGACCGTTGATCACCCACTCGTCGCCGTCGAGGACGGCGCGCGTCTTGGTGCCTCCTGCGTCGGACCCGGCCTCCGGTTCGGTGAGGGCAAAGCCGCCCACCTTCTCGCCGCTGGCCAGTGGAGCGAGATACTCGTGCTTTTGTTCCTCGGTGCCAAAGTAGTACAGCGGCCCGCAAGCCAGCGAAGTCTGCGCCGCAAAGGTGATGCCGGTGGAGCCACAAGCACGAGAGATCTCTTCCACGGCGATGGCATAACTCACCATGTCACCGCCAGAGCCACCATACTCCTCCGGGTAGGGAATGCCAAAGAGGCCCAGATCCGCCATTTTGCGGAAATTCTCCCAGGGGAATCCCCCTTTCTCGTCGAGCTCCGCCGCTCTCGGAGCGACTTCTTTTTCGGCGAAATTGCGCACCATGTTGCAAAGTAAACGCTGTTCTTCAGAAAGTTCGAAATCCATGAGACTTTGCCTCCCAGGTCTGATCAGTGCTCAGTGCAACATCTCGACACTCATGGCCACTGCCTCGCCGCCGCCCAGGCAGAGGGTCGCCAGGCCGGTCTTGAGGCCACGATCTTTCAGGGCGTAAAGCAACGTCACCAGCACCCGCGCGCCGCTGCACCCGATGGGATGCCCCAGGGCAATGGCCCCGCCGTTGACGTTGACCTTGTCCCAGTCCCAACCATCTTTTTCCAGTTCCTTGCCGTCGGCTAGAGTTTGGGCGGCAAAGGCTTCGTTGATCTCGATCAGGTCATAGTCCGCCAGCGTGGTGCCGGTTCGCTTGAGCAGACGACGCAAGGCGTGGACCGGGGCAATGAACACCCAGCCCGGCTCGACAGCCGCCTGGTCGTAGCCGGTGATCCGCGCCAGCGGCTCCAGGCCCAACTCATCGGCCTTGCGGCGGCCCATGACGACCACAGCCGCTGCGCCGTCGGTAATGCCCGGTGAGTTGCCGGCGGTGACAATACCACCTTTCTGGAAAGCGGGCCGCAGGCGGGCCAGCTTTTCCAGGCTGTTGTCGCGCCGGGGTGCCTCGTCGGTGTCAAAAATCACCGGGTCGCCCTTGCGCTGGGGCACCTCCAGCGGTACGATCTCGGCCTTGAAGCGACCGGCGTCTATGGCAGCAATGGCTTTTTGCTGGCTGCCCAGAGCGTAGGCGTCCAGTTCCTCGCGGGTCAGGTTATACTGCCGGGCGATGAATTCGGCAGCGTTGCCCATGTGCTCGTCATCAAAAGAACACCACAGCCCATCGTGCACCGTGGCGTCCAA
This sequence comes from uncultured Anaerolineae bacterium, assembly GCA_964453885.1. Taxonomy (GTDB): domain Bacteria; phylum Chloroflexota; class Anaerolineae; order CAYNKW01; family CAYNKW01; genus CAYNKW01. The sequence goes on from CAYVPU010000057.1 coordinate 12,197, forward strand.
CACCTGGCCGTGGCCCAGCCGGTAGCCAGACCGCGCCTTGGGCAGCATGTATGGCCCCAGGCTCATGTTCTCCATCCCCCCGGCGACGACGATTTCGGCGTCGCCAGCACGGATCATGGCCGAAGCCAACATGATCGTTTTCATGCCAGAACCACACACTTTGTTGAGCGTGACCGCGCCGACTGTGGCCGGGATGCCGCCGTGGATGGCCGCCTGGCGGGCGGGGGCCTGCCCCTGACCGGCCGGCACCACACAGCCCATGAATACCTCGTCCACGGTCGCCGGGTCAATCCCGGCCCGCTCCACCGCGCCCCGGATGGCGACGGCGCCCAGCTTTGGCGCGGGTGTCGTACTCAGAGCACCCTGGAAGTTACCGATGGCCGTGCGCGCCGCACCTACAATAACAATTTCTTCCATGTTCATTTTTTCGCGTCCTCCTTGACGGTCTGTCGCCAGCGTCGTCGTTGGCAAAGTAAGTTCATTCTAGCACGAAATCCAGAACCCGTCAAGGATTGTCTTATTCCTTGACCATGTCCCTCGCCTGTGCTATATACTCTGGGCAACAATGGTGATCGGAACGCCTTTGACGGGGGAGATAACAAGATGTCTACGCTTGAAATTCCTGTTGCCGTGACCGTAGACCGCCTGGTGGAGGCCATCGAGCACCTGCCATCTCAGGAACTCGACCGAGGCGAAAAAGGGCTCGGTCAAAGACCCTGTACTTGGCCGCACCTGTCCTGGACCGACAGGTACAGGGTACAGGACAAGTGCCTTTGCCCATCACAGTGCAAACTTGCCTTTACCCATCACAAAGCGAACTTGCCATAATGAGAATTGCTGCTACAACTGTGGACTCCCCTTGAGGCCGCTGCCGGTGAGCGGGACGACGATCGCCTCGTCCGGCGCAGCAAGTTGGAACACGGTCTCTAGCGCAGCGACGGCGGTGGCGCTGGTCGGCTCGACGAACAGGCCCTGGTGGGCCAGTTGGCGCTGGGCAGCCAGGATCGCATCCTCCTTCACGGCGACGCACGTCCCGCCGGTTTCGCGGATCGCCTGCAACAGCCGCCGCCCACGCACCGGCTGGTTGATAGCCAGCCCTTCGGCTACGCTGGGGGTGGTCGGCTCAATGGCGGGCACCGTCTCCAGGCCCTCTTCAAAGGCACGACAAAGCGGCGCCAGCATCGCTGCCTGGACAGCGACCAGCCGGGGCAGCCGATCCACCAGCCCCGCTGCCCGCAGCCGCCGGAAGCCGAGCCAGACACCCAGCAGATGCAACCCCTGGCCCACCGGCACGACGAACCAGTCGGGTGCACGGCGAGCCAGTTGCTCCCACAGTTCCCAGGCCATCGATTGCTGTCCCACCAGAAAGCCAGGATGATAGGCGTGCGAGGCCAGTACCAGGCCGCGCCCAGCAGCCTCGAAAGCAGCCAGTTTGGCGTTGGCGCGAGGACCGGGGACCGGCCGCACCTGCGCGCCATAGATAGCGATCTGCGCCTGCTTGGCCGGCGAGGCATAGGCCGGCACAAAGATCTCGGCCTGCATCCCGGCCCGGGCGGCATAGGCCGCCACCGACGCCCCGGCGTTGCCCGACGAATCGTCGGCCACGTGGGTCACTCCCTGATGGGCCAGCACGTTGATCATGACCGCCGTGCCCCGGTCTTTAAAGGAAGCAGTGGGGGCCAGGAACTCGGGCTTGAACAGCACCTCACGCCCGTTGTAAGCCAGCGGCAGCAACGGCGTCCACCCCGCGCCCAGCCGGGCCGTCGGTGTCTCAAAATCCAGGCCGAACAATCGCCGGTAGCGCCAGATGGAGGTGTCGGCACCGTCAATGCGCGCCGGGTCAAAATCGTCCGGCTCGACCGGCTCCCACGCCTCGCCGCAATCACAATGCCAACGCTCAGGCAACAAGGCTTCCTGTGCGCCACATTCGGGGCAAAAGACTCGCATGTTTTTACCTCAGTCGTATTTGTAGAATCCCTCGCCCGTCTTGCGGCCCAGTCGCCCAGCCTGCACCATCTTGCGCAACAGGATCGGCGCGCGGTAGCGGGAGTCTTTATAGTTCTCAAAGAGCGCGTCCAGCACGTGCAGCACCACATCCAGCCCCACCAGGTCAGCCAGGGCCAGAGGGCCCATAGGCAAGTTGTAACCCAGCTTCATCGCCTTGTCCAGCGACTCCTTTTGGGCGATGCCTTCCTGAAAGGCAAAGATGGCCTCGGAGACGAGCATCATGCCAACGCGAGTGGTGACAAAGCCGGGGAGATCCTTGACGGTGACTGCTTCTTTGTTCAGGCTTTTCACAAATTCGACGATGGCGTCCACTGTCTCCTGCCTTGTGTCCAGACCGACGACGATCTCGACCAGCTTCATGACTGGCGCAGGATTGAAAAAATGGATGCCGATGACGCGACCGGGATCGGCTACGACACTGGCCAGCTCGGCGATGGACAAAGAGCTGGTGTTAGTGCTCAAGATAGTCGTCGGTGGCGACAGTTTCTCCATCTGCTCCAGGATCTCTTTCTTGAGGTCCATCTTTTCAGGGACAGCCTCAATGACAAGGTCTGCGTCACGCAGCGCGGCAGCCAGGTCGCCAGTGTAGACGACACGCGCCCAATAGCTGTCGGCGGCATCCAGCGTAAGGCGACCCTTCTCCACGGCCCGGTCAATCAGCTTCTTGTGATAGACCCTGGCCTTTTCCAGCATTTCGGGATAGGGATCGTAGAGAACGGTCTGATAGCCCGCGGTGGCTGTGACGTAGCCAATGCCACTGCCCATCGTTCCGGCTCCTACAACGGTAATTTTGTCCACGTTACCCTCCTCTCAGTACGGACAGGAAATTTTTAGCGACACCAGGTGGTGCCACACGTGACAACAGTATTTGGGGTGTTTTCCGTATATTCTCCCCCCATCTACACTGACTTGCCTATGATACTGCTAAAACCTAGTTTTGTCCAGTTTGCTGCCGATGCCGG
>CAYVPU010000058.1:0-8428 GCA_964453885.1 uncultured Anaerolineae bacterium
ACCCGCGTCTTTGCGCTGGCGCAGTGGTATCACTTTGCCTTCATGAGCGTCAGTCTGGCGCTGCTGGGCTTTGGGGCCAGCGGATCGGCACTGTCGCTGCTGCGGGGAACGACGGATCGTTTACGCACCGCCCCGGACCGTGCCCTGGGCGTGCTGGCCGCCCTGTTCAGCCTGGGCGTGCTGGGCAGCTATCTGGCCGTCAATTTCCTGCCCTTCGACTCCTACCGCATAGCCTGGGACCGGGCGCAGTTGATCTATTTTGCACTCTATTACCTCTCGCTGGCGTTGCCGTTCTTCTTCGGCGGGCTGGCCGTGGGCGGGCTACTGGCCGTCCGACCCGAGTCAGCAGCGCGGGTCTACGCGGCCAACCTGGCCGGATCGGCAGCCGGATGCCTGGTCGCACTGGGGGCGCTGCCGACCTTGGGCGGGGCCGGGGCGGTGGTTTTCTGTGCCGCCCTGGGTGGCGTGGCGGCCGTCGTCTTTGCCTGGCGGCAGAGAGGGCAACGATGGCTCTACGGGGTGCTTGTCGCCGGCCTGACCGGACTGATTGTGCTCTCGCCGGCCTGGTTGGACATACAGTTGTCGGAGTACAAGAGCCTGAGCCACCGGGAACGCTTCCCCGATGCCCGGATCGTCTTCCGGCGTTGGAACGCCCACTCTCGCGTGGACGTGCTGGAGAGCGGGGGCATCCACGCCGCGCCGGGGCTGAGTCTGGGTTATTTGGGCCGACTGCCGCCCCAGTGCGGCCTGTTCGTGGACGGCGACGGGCTGTCGGGCATTGTAGACTATGCCGAGGCCGAGGGGGAAGCCGTGGCCAACCTGGCCGATGGCCTGCCGGCCTCGCTGGCCTACCGGCTGCGGCCCGGCGCTCACGTGCTGGTCCTGGAACCGCGCGGCGGGCTGGACGTCCACGTGGCCTTGCAGACGGGTGCTGCCTCGGTGACCGTCGTGGAGAGCAATGACCTGGTCGTAGACGCCGTGCGCGCCTTTGGCGGCCGGCTATACGACGACCCGCGCGTGACCCCCGTCGTCGCCGGGGGACGTAGCTACCTGCGACGCAGCCCGGCGCGCTACGACGTCATCCACCTGGCCCTCACCGGCGAGTACCGGGCCGTCACGTCGGGCGCCTACAGCCTCTCTGAGGACTATTTGCTCACCGAGGAGGCCTTTGCCGGCTACCTGGCCCACCTGAACGACGGCGGCCTGCTGATCGTGAGTCGCTGGCTGCAAGCGCCACCCAGCGAAAGCCTGCGCGCCTGGGCGCTGGCCGTGACTGCGGTAGAGGAGAGCGGGGCAGCAAACCCAGCGCGACGATTGGTAGCCATCCGGGGGTGGGCCACCTCGACTATCCTGGTCAAGAACGGAGAGTGGACGGCAAAAGAGATCCAGGCTACCAAAGACTATTGCACGGCCCACAGCTTTGACCTGGTCGCCTACCCCGGCATGAGGGAGGCTGAGGCCAATCGTTTTGCCGTCCACGAACGTCCTATCTACTACCGCGCCTTTGCCGATCTGTTGGCCGCCGGCGACCGGGATTATTTTTACGAGGACTACCCTTTCGCCGTGCGCCCGCCCACCGACGACCGGCCGTTCTTCTTTCACTTTTTCACCTGGCGGCAGACGCCGGCCATCCTGGAGAGGCTGGGGCAGACCTGGCAGCCCTTTGGCGGAAGTGGCTACCTGGTGCTGGTGGCGCTGCTGGGGCTGGCGGGGGTCGCATCGGCGGGATTCATCCTTCTGCCGTTGGCGCTCCGCCGGGGCGAGCGGTTGACCGGGCCAAAGAGGCAGGTCTTTGCCTATTTTGCCCTGCTGGGACTGGGCTACTTGCTCGTCGAGATCCCGTTGATGCAGCGCTTCATCCTCTTTCTGGATCATCCAGTCTATGCTTTTGTAGCCGTGCTCTTTGGTTTGCTGTTATCGTCGGGCCTGGGCAGCGCCGTCGCGTCCCGCTTGCCGTTGCGCCGTGTGTTAGCTCTCCTGGCCGTGGCCGCTCTGTTGTATCCGCTCTTGTTACCCCTCGGCTTTGACTGGCTGTTGGGTTGGCCGCTGGCGGCACGGCTGGCGGCGACCGCCGTCGCACTGGCGCCGTTGGGTTTTCTGATGGGCGTGCCCTTTCCCCGGGGTATCGCCTGGCTAGAACGACGGTCGCCCGGCCTCATTCCCTGGGCCTGGGGCATCAACGGCTGCGCTTCGGTGGTGGCCTCGGTGGTGGCGGCGATGCTGGCCCTCTCGGCCGGTTTTTCGTGGGTCTTGATCGCCGGGGCGGTGTGTTATGCCCTGGCGCTGGTCGTCGTGACCCGGCTCTAGTTTCAATAGACCTTTCGTTTTCCGCGCTCCCGGCGGGTCAGTGACCCGTCGGAGCCCCTACTTGAGGCGCGGAGTTTGACAATCCGCCATCTAGATGCTATACTTGTGTCCACGTCGGATGGAGAGGACACCGTTGCGCATCCGGAGGGATGGCCGAGTGGACGATGGCGACGGTCTTGAAAACCGTTGTGGCCGCAAGGTCACCGGGGGTTCGAATCCCTCTCCCTCCGCCTGAAATGGACTCGGGGAGATCGCATAGTCCGGTCGAGTGCGCCCGCCTGCTAAGTGGGTAAGGGGTTAACGGCTCCTTCGAGGGTTCGAATCCCTCTCTCCCCGCCTGAAAAGCGTGCCCTCGTGGCTCAGCGGATTAGAGCGTCTCCCTGCGGAGGAGAAGGTCGTGCGTTCGAATCGCACCGAGGGTACCTGGGCAAGGTAACAGGTCTATATTTCTTCGGTAGGGAGGGGGCAGCGTGGCACACTACCATCCACTGAACTCCCTGCATCCATCAAACGACTGACGCGCCAGAAGGGGCCTTGCTCCTATGTTGGCGCGTCTTTTGCTTTTGGCGCAAGAGACTTTACTCGCTCAGGGAGGGTCCGTGACCCGACCGCCGGTCACAGACCGGCTGGGAGCAGGGATACACTCCCCTATAACCCCAAAGAAAAAGGAGCACGCAGTGATTGCCAGACGAGCAAAAGAGATCAAGCCCTTTATCGTCATGGATGTCCTCGACAGGGCGCGCGCTATGGAACGTGAGGGTATCCGCATCATCCATTTGGAGGTGGGCGAGCCCGATTTTGACACACCGCAATGCGTCAAGGATGCTGCCTGCCAGGCCCTTAAAGAGGGACATACTCATTATACGCACAGTCTTGGCAATTTGCAGCTCCGGGAAGCTATTTGTAGACACTATCTCAAGACATACAATGTATCGGTGAATCCTGATCAGATTGTGGTAACTTCTGGAACTTCACCGGCCATGTTTCTTATATTTTCGACGCTTCTCGAGGAAAATGACCAGGTCATCATTTCCGACCCCCATTATGCCTGCTATCCCAATTTCATCAAATTTGTGCAGGGCGTTCCTGTGACGGTGCCGGTCCATGAAAAAGACGGCTTTCAATACAGGCCTGAAGCCATCAAGAAAAAGATCACGGACAAGACAAGGGCGATATTCATAAACTCTCCTTCAAACCCAACCGGAAATCTGCTGTCCGAGAGCCGCATGAGGGCCATTGCTCGATTTCCACCGTATATCATTTCAGATGAAATCTATCATGGTCTCGTTTATGAGGGCCAGGAACATTCTATTTTAGAGTTTACGGACAATGCCTTTGTCTTGAACGGCTTTTCAAAGCTGTACGCCATGACAGGGCTCAGACTCGGCTACCTTATTGCGCCCAAGCCATTCATCCGGCCCATCCAGAAAATCCAGCAGAATTTCTTCATTTCTGCCAATTCCGTGGTTCAGATAGCAGCCATTGCTGCCCTTGAGGAAACGGCGGAAGACGTGGCACGCATGAAGAATATCTACAATGAGCGAAGACGATATATGGTCAAACGCCTTAAAGAGATAGGCTTTGGTATCACGGTTGAACCTACAGGGGCTTTTTACGTGTTTGCCAACGCAAAACATATATCAAAAGATTCATACGGACTTGCCTTCGACGTCCTGGAAAAAGCCCACGTGGGTGTGACACCCGGTATTGATTTTGGGACCAATGGTGAAGGTTACCTCAGGTTTTCGTATGCCAACTCGATGGAAAACATCATTGAAGGATTGAACAGGATAGAGATTTATCTAAGGAATAACCATGCCGCCAGACGAATTTGGCTATGAGACGTACCTCTCGGCGCTGACCTGGCGATACGGCAGCGACGCCATGCGCCGGGTCTGGTCGGAAGCGAACAAGCACCGGCTCTACAGGCGCATCTGGGTGGCTCTGGCTGCGGCCCAGTGCGACGCCGGACTGGTCAGCAGGGACGAACTGGCCGACCTCCGCGCCCACAAAGAGGCCGTAGACGTGACCCGGATTCACCACATCGAGGCCGAGATACGCCACGATCTGATGGCCGCGCTGCACGCCTTTGCCGAGCAGTGTCCCCTCGGCGGTGGTAGGCTGCACCTGGGCGCCACCAGCGCCGACATCGAAGACAACGCCGATGCCCTCCGCCTTTGCCAGGCTCTGGATCTGACGCTGGACGGGCTGCGCGAACTGCTGATTGCCCTGGCGGATCACATTCAAGCCCACGCCGATACCCCCTGCATGGGCTACACGCACCTTCAGCCAGCCGAGCCGACTACTCTGGGCTACCGTTTTGCCAGTTATGCCCAGGACTTGCTGGCCGACTACCGCCACCTTTTTCGCCTGCGCGCCGAACTGCGTGGTAAGGGGCTGAAAGGAGCTGTCGGCAGCGGGGCCTCTTTTACCGAGTTGCTCCAGGGCACCGGCATGACTCTTCCGCAGTTGGAAGCCCGCGTCATGGCCGAACTTGGCCTGGAAGCCTCGCCAGTAGCAACGCAGGTCTACCCGCGCAAGCAAGACTTTTTGGTCTTGAGCGGGCTGGCCTCGCTGGCGCAGTCGCTCTACCGCTTTGCTTTCGACGTGCGGCTGCTGCAAGCGCCTCCCTTTGGCGAGTGGAGCGAGCCCTTTGACGCCAGGCAAGTCGGTTCGTCGGCCATGCCATTCAAACGGAATCCGGTCACCGCCGAAAAAGTCTGCGCCCTGGGTCGCTACCTGGCCGCCCTGCCCCGCGTGGCCTGGGACAACGCTGCCCACTCGCTACTGGAGCGCACGCTGGACGATTCGGCCAACCGGCGGCTGATCTTGCCCGACGCCTTTCTGGTCGCCGACGAGATGTTGCGAGGTGGGCGCCGGATCATCAAAGGGCTGGTGGTGCGAGAGCGGGCCGTAGCGCGCAACCTGGTCACCTATGGCATCTTTGCCGCCACCGAGCGATTGCTCATGGCCCTTGCCCGCGCCGGCGCCGACCGCCAGGCCATGCACGCCCGCATCCGCGACCACAGCATGGCTGCCTGGGCCAAAGTCGAAGCCAGCGAACCTAATCCGTTAGCCGATCTGTTGAGCAACGACGACGAAATCACGTGTTACCTGTCGCCCTACGAGATTCGTTTGCTACTGGACGCCAGCGGTCACATCGGCGATGCACCCCAGCGTGCCCGCGCCTTCCTGGCGGAGCTTTATCAGGTGATGGGTAATAACCAATGAACCTTCACCGTGCCCTTTTGGACTATGGCCCTGTCCTGCTGGCAGCCATCGCCGAACGGCGGGGCGTAGAGTTGACAGTCAGTCGCCAGCGGGATGCCGCCGAGCAACTGGCAACAGCACTGCTCGATCCAGAGTCGGTGCAAGAGATCGTTGCCTGGTTGCCACCGCACCAACGGGCAGCACTGGGTGCGGTGGTGGCTGCCGGTGGCCGGCTGCCAGCCGCCCGCTTTAGCCGCGACCACGGCACCGTGCGCCGCATGGGACCGGGTCGCCAGGAGCGGGAAAAGCCGTGGCGCGATCCCCAGAGCCCGGCCGAGGCACTCTATTACGCTGGCCTACTCTTCTTTGGCTTTGACGAGGTCAAGGGGCGAATCACGGAGGTCGCTTTTGTGCCCGATGACCTGCTGCCCCTCTTGCCGACCGTAAAAGCCAGCGCCGATAGTTTTTTCATCGCCACCGCATCCGCCCCACGGGTCGTCCGGGACGCCGGGCGCGCCTTTGCCGAGGACCTGACCACGCTGTTAGCCTGGATCGAAACTGACTCCCCGCGCCCGCAGCACGACCGCACCCTCCATCCGCAAGACCTGGCCCAGATCAACGAGCGGCTGATGTTCCCCCAGAACCTGACCGGCGTCCGCCACGAGCAGGCAGCAGGCCGCCTGGCCCTGCTGCCACACCTGGCGCGAGGGCTGCGACTGATAGATCCTTCTGCACGACAACTATGCCTCCACCGCCCGGCGGCGCGAGACTGGCTGCGAGCCGACCCGCCCTCCCAGATGCTGACCCTCCAGGAGGCCTGGTATAACGATGCCGAATGGAACGATCTCTGGCATGTGCCTTCCCTGCGCCCGGAACCCACCGGCTGGCGCAACGATCCGCTGGCGACTCGTGCCCGCCTGCTGGAACACCTGGCTCGCTGCCCGGCCGGCGAGTGGATCAGCCTGGAGAGTTTCATAGAGGCCATCAAAAAAAACGACCCTGATTTTCAGCGTCCTCCCGACGCCTACAACACCTGGTACATCCGCGATGCTGCCAGCGGCGAGTACGTCATGGGCTACGAACACTGGGATCGGGTTGAAGGCGCGCTCATTGCCCACCTCATCGGTGGCCCGTTGCACTGGCTGGGCGTGACGGCCCTTGGCTTTGAGAGGCAAGGGGCAGCGCCGGCAGCCTTTCGCCTCACGCCCGGCGGCGCGCTCTTTCTGGGACTGACGGACCAGGCGGACGAGACCCCAACGATGCCTTCCATGGCCGTGGACGCCGATCTGACCGTGCGGGCGCTGGCGGGGGGCAATCTCTATGACCGCTTTCAACTGGCCCGCATCGCCGAGTGGCAGGCTTCCGGCGAGGTGTTCATCTATCAGGTCACGCGGGCCTCTTTGAGCCGGGCACTGGGCCAAGGAATTCGCCTCGACCAGGTATTGACCTTTCTAAGACGGGTCACCGGCGACCGGCTGTCGCCCAGGGTAGCGGAGGCACTGCGAGGTTGGGCCGGACGCTACGGCGAGGTTCGCCTGATCCGTGCAGCGGTGCTAGAGACCGAGAAAGCGACCACCATGCAAGAACTGCGTGCCCACTCGGCCATTAGCCCCCTGCTGGGTGAGCCGCTTTCGCCTACGCGAACGCTGGTGCCAGAACGAAACTGGGGGAAGGTGTTGACTTTGCTGCAACAGACAGGCTACCTGCCCGCAAAGGCGGGGGAAAAAACGCCATGACAGAAGACAGGCTGGCATGGCGGGCCGCCCAGGTGCGGCGGGCTTTCCGCGCTCAGTTCGGCGGCGAGCCGGCGGTCATAGTGCGCGCACCGGGCCGGGTCAACCTCATCGGCGAACACACGGACTATAACGATGGCTTTGTGTTGCCAGTAGCCATTGACCGTAGCGCGCTGGTGGCGGCCGACCTTCGCGCCGACCGCCGGGTGCAGATCCACGCCCTGGATTTGGACGATCAGACGGCTTTCCGGTTGAGCGACGTCTCTCCTGAGGCGGGCATAGTCCGGCGCGATGGCTGGTTCGACTACCCGCGCGGCGTCGCCTGGGCGCTCCAGTCACGGGGGGAGACATTGGTAGGCCTGAACGCTGTCCTCACCAGCGATGTGCCCATCGGAGCGGGCCTGTCGTCGTCGGCGGCAGTGGAGGTGGCTTTTGCCTACGCCTGGCAGCAGTTGAGCGGGTTCGCCCTGGAGCGGTTTAATTTGGCCCTGGCCTGCCAGCGGGCCGAAAACGAGTTCGTTGGCGTGAACTGCGGCATCATGGATCAGTTTATTTCGACGTTAGGCCAGGCGGGGCACGCGCTGCTCATTGACTGCCGCTCACTGAAACACGAACCAGTGCCGCTGCCGGAAGGCGTCTCCATTGTCATCTGCGACACCATGAAACGCCGGGGGCTGGTGGATTCGGCCTACAACGAGCGGCGGCAGCAATGCCAGACAGGCGTGCACCTGTTGAAAAGCCACCTGCCTGACATCACGGCCCTGCGCGACGTGACCCCCGCCGACCTGGAACAATTCGGCGGTGCTCTGCCTGACCCGGTGCGTCGTCGTGTGCGGCACATCGTCCACGAAAACGCGCGGGTTCATGCCTTTGCTACTGCTCTCTGCCGGGATGAACTGGTTGCTGCCGGCGCGCTACTGAACGAATCCCACCTCAGCCTGCGCGACGATTACGAGGTCAGTTGCGCCGAGTTGGACGCCCTGGTCGAAGCGGCATGGGCTGCGCCGGGTGTCTACGGCTCGCGTTTGACTGGCGCTGGTTTCGGCGGCTGCACGGTGAGCCTGGTGGCTGACGGCAAAGTGGCTGCCTTTGGCCAGTACGTTCAGGCCGCGTACCAGGCCCAAACCGGCCTGACGCCGCAGATCTATGTTTCCATGCCTAGCCAGGGCGTGAGAGAG
>CAYVPU010000058.1:8528-15060 GCA_964453885.1 uncultured Anaerolineae bacterium
AGCGAGGCCTACGAAAAGTCGGCCTCGAACTGGGAGGGGGATTTCTTTTTTGTCGTCACCCCCGACAAGATGTACGACGACGTGGCGATCTATTACATTGACTTGTGGCACGGCAAATGCCGCGACGCCTGCCTGGTCGAGGATGAGGCGCAGTTCTCGCCCGTTTTCCGCATGGAAACGTCCGACGTCAACTGGAAGGCCATCGTAGACAAGAAACTTGACCCCATCCAGGGCATGATGACCCGCAAGATCAAGCTCCAGGGCAACATGGCAAAGATAATGCGCTACGTCAAGGCGGCCCAGGAATTGGTAAACTGTGCGACCCTGGTGCCGACGGAATTCCCGCCGGAAAAGTGATGGTGAAACGTGATGCGTGATCCGTGAGTCATGCATCACGTTTTTGGTTTCACGGATTTGTTATCCACACGGCACACGGGAGGTGCAGCATGTGGTTCTTTCGCAGCCCAGAGATCGTCTTTGGTGAAGACGCTCTGGACTACCTGGCTGAGATCCAGGGACGCAAAGCTTTCATCGTCACCGACGAGAACATTGTGGCATTGGGGTTTGTGGAAAAGGTGCAGGCCAAACTTGCCCAAGCTGGCATTGATGTGGCCGTCTTTGCCGACGTGGAGCCCAACCCCTCGATGCAAACCACCCAGCGGGGTGCCGAGGCGGCCACAGCCTACGGGCCGGACTGGATCGTTGGGTTGGGAGGTGGTTCGTGCGTGGACGCTGCCAAGTCGATCTGGATCCTCTATGAACGGCCTGACCTTGCGCCGGACGAGGTCGCACCCATTGGATCGCTGGGCCTGCGCCAGAAGGCACGATTCATCGCTATCCCTACCACCAGCGGCACCGGCGCCGAAACCACCTGGCCCATCGTCCTCACCGACACGGCCGAGCGCCGCAAGCTCTCGGTGGGCCATCCGGAGAACATCCCCGACATCGCCATCGTGGATCCCATCTTTGTGAGCGAGTTGCCATCGCAGATCACCGCCGACACCGGCATGGATGCTCTGACCCACGCGGTGGAGGGCTACACCTCGCAATGGCGCAACGATTTCACCGACGGCCTCTGCCTCAAGGCGATCCAACTTGTTTTTGACTACCTGCCCCGCGCTTATGAGAACGGCGGCAACGACCCCACAGCCCGCGAAAAGATGCACAACGCTGGCACCATCGCCGGGCTGGGCTTTGGCAACTCAATGGCGGCCATGGCCCACGGGCTGGGCCACTCGTTGGGGGCACTCTTTCCGGTGCCCCATGGGCGAGCCGTGGGGTTGTTCCTGCCCTACACGGTCGAATTTACCGTCCGGGGCGACTTGCCCACCCGCTATGCCGATATCGCCCGCTTTCTCGGCCTGCCCGCCGCCAGCGAAGCCGAGGGCGCGGCCAGCCTGGTGCAGGCGATCCGTGACCTGGCTCGTCGCATTGGCCAGCCCATTTCGCTGCAAGAGGCCGGTATCTCACGCCAAGATTTTGAGGCGCAGTTGTCCAAATTGATAGACAACGCCCTCAACGACAGCGCCATGATCGTCGGATTGCGCTTCCCAGAAGAGAAAGAGGCTGAGCAAGTCTGTCGCTACGCTTTTGAGGGCAAGACGATCGATTTTTAGGTGACCGGAAGATTGGAAGGATGGAAGACTGGTGACATCCCGACCCTCCAACCTTCCAGCCTTCCAACTTGCCATTCCTTCACCAGTGGACAGGAGAAGACTTTTATGAATGGCTACCACGGTAAACTGCTATGGGTGGACCTCACCAGCGGCCAGGTACGCGACGAACCACTGAACGCCGGATATGCAGAACAATTCGTCGGTGGCAGCGGGCTGGCGACTCGCTACCTGTACGACCTGATCGGCGGCGATACGGATCCCCTGGGGCCTGACAACCCGCTCATCATCATGCCCGGACCGCTCACCGGCACTCGTGCACCTCTGTGCGGGCGGCACACGCTGGTAGCCCGATCCCCGCTGACGGGGCTGCTGGGCGAGTCCAACGCCGGTGGTTTTGTAGGCGCAGAACTGCGCCACGCCGGCTACGATGGCATCGTCGTCACCGGCCAGGCTTCCGCCCCAGTCTGGCTCACCATCCACGACGGCCAGGCCGAACTGCGCGACGCGGGCCACCTTTGGGGCCTGGATACCTTTGAGACGCAGAGGCGCATCAAAGAGGCGTTGGGAGACCAGCGCGTGCGCGTGGGCTGCATCGGCCCGGCCGGCGAGAACCGGGTGCGCTACGCGGGGATCTTTCACGATAACGCTCGCGCGGCTGGCCGCACCGGTCTGGGGGCGGTGATGGGTGCCAAGCGGCTCAAAGCTCTCGCAGTGCGGGGCGCGGGTGGCGTTCCCCTGGCCCTGGCCGACGAGGCGCGCTTTAACGCCATTGCGCGAGACATGAAAAAGATTTTCAAAGACGATGTCCTCTCGCAGATTCTGCGCGAGACCGGCACTGGCGGCAACCTGGACTACCTTCATCTGCTGGGCGCGCTGCCCAGCCGTTATTACACTCAGGGCGAGTGGTGGGAGGCGGCCGAGATCAGTGGCAATACGATGGCCGAGACCATCCTCACCGGCGTGGAAGGCTGCTACGGTTGCCTGGTGGCCTGCGGCCGCAGGGTGACGATCCCGGAGGGTAAATACGCCACGGACGGCGAGATCAAAGGCCCCGAGTACGAGACGCTGGGGGCCTTTGGTTCTCAGTTGCTCATCAACGACCTGTCTGCCGTAACCCACCTGGGCCATCTGTGCGACCGCCTGGGTCTGGACAGCGTCAGCACCGGCAATACCATCGCCCTGGCCCATTATCTATTCCAGGAAGGGATCATCGGCCTGGCAGAAACCGGCGGTTTGGAACTCCAGTGGGGCGATCCCGACACCGTTGCCGAACTGGTGAGACAGGTGGCTCACCGGCAGGGATTTGGAAAAGCCCTGGCCGAAGGGGCAAAACGTTTCGCTGAAATGTACGGCGCAGCAGACCTGGCGGTGCATTTCAACGGCATGTCGCCGGCAATGCACGATCCGCGCGCCTACTCGGGCATGGCGCTAGTCTACACTACCTCGCCCATCGGTGGTAGCCACAATCACTCTGACTACTATTGGGTAGAAACCGGACGTATTATCGAGGAACTGGACATCCTTTCGCCCGACCGCCATCAGGACGCAGGGAAAGCGCCTTATGTCATCCGGCACCAGAATTGGAACAGCTTGCTCAACGCGCTGGTCACCTGCATCTTTTCCAACGCCCCGGCCACCGACTATATCGAGTTGCTGAACGCTGCCACGGGACGCAGCCTGGACGCCGCTGCCGCGCTGGAGGTCGGCGAGCGGATTTTCAACCTGAAGCGAGCGTTGAACATCCGGCTGGGCTACACGCGGGAGGGTGAGCGCTTGCCCAAGCTGCTGCGCCAATCGCTGTCCGAGGGTGGCACCGAGGGCTTTGTGCCAGACGAAGAGCTGCTCCTGCGAGAGTATTACGAGGCTCGCGACTGGGATCTGACTACGGGCAAGCCCTTGAAGTGCAAACTAGAGTCGCTGGGGTTGACAGAGATAGCAGCGGACTTTTATGGAAATTTCGGCTACCTGGCTAACAGCTAACAACAGGGAGGAATTGGTTTATGAGCGAAGCGAGGAAAGAGCGGGGTCGCTACTTTGAAGAATTTGAGCTCGGAGACACTATGGTCACCCAGGAGCACGTGGTGACGGAGGAAGAGATCATGGCCTTTGCCCGGCTGACTGGCGATGACAACCCCTTGCACACCGACCACGAATACACCAAGACGCACATGTTTGGACAACCGGTGGCTCATGGTTTACTGGTGCTCTCCATCGCCTCGGGTCTGTCGTGGCAACTGGGCTTTATGCAAGAGACTGTGTTGGCCTTCCGGAGTTTGGAGTGGAAGTTTAGCCGGCCGGTCTTTATTGGCGACCGGATTCGCGTCAAGGTAGAGGTATACCAGCGCAAAGCAATGCCCCGGCTGGGCGGCGGGGCAGTCATTTTTGACGTGAAGGTGCTCAACCAGGACGACGACGTGGTGCAGCGGGGCAAGTGGAACGTGCTGGTAAAGAGCGAAAAATAGTGGGCACGGCTCTTTCACTCATCTTTTGTTTCTATGCAACACATTTCACGAATCATTTGCCTCTATGGGCAACCACACTCTGAACGAGGTGCCCTCGTCCATTCGGCTCTCCACTTCAATCCTGCCTCCGTGCAGATTCACGATCTCTTTGACAATGGCCAATCCCAGCCCGGTGCCGGGGATGTTTGAACTGCCGATGCGCTGGCCGCGATAGAACCGTTCGTAGAGATGCGGCATATCTTCTGGCTCTATGCCCATGCCAGTATCTTTGACCTCCAGGCAAGCTTGCCTGCGATCTGGTGCCAGGTACGTGACGACCTGCACCCGGCCGTTGTCCGTGTAGTTGATGGCGTTGCCTACCAGATTAGTGACTACCTGGGACAATTGGTTGCGCTCGGCTCGTACCGGCGGCAGGGCCGGGCCAGGCTCGAAGACGAGGTCCAGGCGAGCGAGTTCGGCGCGCGGCTGGTGGGCAGTGACGACCTGCTCGACCACGTTGTTCAAATCCACCGGGGCAAATTCCACCTTGTCTCCACCCAGATCCAACCGCGATAGGTTCAGGATGTTCTCAATGAGCTTTGCCAACCGGTCGGACTGTTCTTTGAGTATGGCCAGGTATTGAGATCGCCTCTCGGTGTCGCCCCGCTCCAGCAGGTGCAAGTACAGCTTGACGTTGGCGATCGGAGTGCGCAGTTCATGGGACACATCGGAAACGAACCTTGACTTGAGCTGATCGAGTTCTTGAAGCCGCTCGTTGGCCTCGGCCAGTTCACGGGTGCGCTCGGCTACACGCTGTTCCAGCTCGGCGGCGTGGCCCTGCACCTGCTCGTACAGGCGTGCGTTTTGGATGGCAATGGCCGCCTGGGCAGCAAACTGTGACAGCAGCGTGGCGTCTTGGGAGGTGAAGCGGCGCTGAGTGTTGCCCGTCCATAGGTTGAGCGCGCCCAGGAATTCGTCACCCCACTGGATCGGCACACCCACAGCGGATCCTATCGGAAAGTCAGACCACTTGGGCGATTTGCCTGACCAGTTCCTATAGTCATCAACAATTAGCGGCTCACTGGTAGTCCATACTTTGCCGGAAAGGCCCTCTCCCCGCTCAAGGGTGACCCCCAGCCGCGTCGGCTGTTCTCCAACCGTCACCACGTATTCCAACACTTCCCGCTCAGGGCGGTAAAGGTACATACCTCCGGCGTCTACGCCGAGCAATTGGATTGCCTGTTCGACGATGTGCTGCAGCAGCGTATCCAGGTCGCGCAGCGCAGCCAGGTCTTGCGACACCTGGCGCAGCGCTTCGAGTTGCTCGGCCTGGCGGCGGGTGGCCGCGAACAGCCGCGCGTTCTCCAACGCAATGGCAGCGGCGTTGGCCAGAGGTTGCAGGCGCTGGGCGTCCTTGGCGGAGAATTCGCCGGGGATGTCGCTATCCAGTCGAAGCAGCCCCAGGACGCGGTTGCGCAGGCAGATGGGTACTGCAAGAAACGACCTGATCCAGGCCGTCTCGTCGAATACCACCCAGCGAGGATCTTGATGTGTATCGGCTATGACCAGCGGTTGCCCCGACCGAACGATCTCGGCATCCAGCGGCAAGTCGGCCAGTGGCTGTGCCAGGTTGGCAAGGAATTCTTCGCTGTCAAACGCCTTGTAGCCCTGCCAGCGCGCGCTGCGCAGCCTATCGCCTTCCAGCAACACGATGCTTGCCGTGCTGTAGGGAACAATGTACTGCACCTGCCGCAGGATTTCATCCAACACCGCTTCGTGACCAATCTGCGAGGTGAGAGCCAGCGTCACCTCGGCCAGGGTTTCGGCCAGGATGCGTTGTTCGCGTTCGGAGGCCAGCAGGCCTTCCCGCTCCGCTTCTGCCTGCTTGCGCTCGGTGATGTCTCGGGAGACTCCCAGGACCCCAGTAGCCCGGCCATCTGAATCACGCAGGCCAGTCATTGTGACCTCGGTCCAGACAGTGGAGCCGTCCTTGCAGGTCATCTCGAGTTCCAGCGTCCGTGATCTGAAAAGATCCTTCTGCTCCATGCCCTCCGTGGTCTCTTCTTCTGCAAGAGCCTCCAGAATAACCTGCAGGGAGGCCGGGGTCAAGGTTTCTTCGATCGTCTGGGCCATGGCTTCTGCAACGGTGTAGCCCCGCAAGCGCGAGACGGAGGGACTCATATAGGTATACCGCAGGTTGTTCACATCTCTGATCCAGATGACATCTCGCACGTTCTCGGCGAGTAGACGATAGCGTCCTTCGCTCTCCCGCAGTGCCTCCTCCGTGCGCTTGCGCTCCTCCACCTCCTGTTGCAACTCGTGATGCGTCTGGGCGTTCTTTAGGGCCGTCGCCGCGTACGTGGCAAAAGTCTCGGCCAGGGCCAGGTCTTCCCCGGTGAAAAAGTTGCCTATGCGGCTGAGGCACATCGCACCGAGAACCTTGCCATCAACGATGAAAGGCGAAACGATGACGTG
>CAYVPU010000059.1:0-14965 GCA_964453885.1 uncultured Anaerolineae bacterium
TCTAACACTGCCTGGTGGATGGCCCACGCTTCATCCTCGCTCAGGTAGCCAAAGGCCACGCCGCCTTGATTAGTGACGATCACCAGTCGCCAGCCTTCGGCAACGTAGGCGGTCAGTGTCGAGGCCACGTTGGTCAGTAGCTCGACCTCACTGACGTCGTTGGGTGGCCGGTCACTGGGGGACCGGTTGAGCGTGCCATCGCGATCCAGGAATAGAATTCGGAGTACCATCTCGATCCTTTTGAAGACTTTACTCGACAGGCAAGGGCACGATTTCTGCCTCCAGTGCATCGCATCCGAGGGTGAGGAGGCCCACTGAGGGCGTCCTCTCATCTCGCACTACAGCGCCAGGATTGAAAACGAACGTGCCGCCCAGCCAGGCCTGAAACGGCTCGTGCGAGTGGCCAAACACGACGACGTCGGCCCGGGGAAAGCGACGGCACAGCCGTTGTGCGATGCGCCAGTTGATGCGCTCTCGGCTGAGAAGGCCGAGTTGGTATGCCGCAGCGACGGCAATATTGCCCCAGAACCCGATCACCCCTCGCCAGTGGCCATGGGTCAAAATCAGACGACGTCCACACAAGGCCAGTTCCACGTGGTAGGGCAACTCGGCGCCGCCCCGCGAAAGATCCTGCAAGTGAGCGTTGCCCTGCACGGCAATGATCGGCGCCACGTAGCTCAGCAGTTCCAGGCATCGTAGATCGTTCACGTCGCCGGCGTGGAGGATGAGGTCTACGGCCGCAGTGGCGAACACCTCGACGACGCTGTCCGGCAGGTGCTGCAGCCGGTGCGGCAGATGGGTGTCCGAAAGGACGCCGATGCGCACCGTCTCAGCCCTGCCGGCCATGCAATCTGTCCTTTAGCCTGGCAGCCAATTCCTTGACCAGACGCTGCCGATTCGCTGGCCTGATCTCGACGAGTTCGACGTCCTCTCTGGCTTTGAGTCGCTCAATGAAACGGTCTCCTCGCAGCGCGACCGTAGCCAGCACCGGCGTATCGGCATCCAGGGCGCGCGGGACCGCTTCCCGAAAGGCCCGGGAAAAACACTCCATCTTGCCGATTTCGTCTATCACAATGAGGTGTACGTGCGGGCCGGGGATGAGGCCCGGCAAGGCGATCCGTTCAAAAGCGTCCACGTCCACGCCGTAGCGACTGACGCGGCGCTGGCTAGAGATGTCTACGTGGGCCAGGGTCGCTTCCTGGCCGTCCAGGGTGATCACCCGGAAGCCCAGACGCCGGCCGCCAGACCGGATCTCGGCGGTGTAAAAACCGGTCGCGGGCACGTCGCTCAGTTCTTCCAGCACGCGAAGGACGAGCGTCGTCTTGCCCACGCCGGGTCGTCCAGTGAGGAGTAAATTCGCCAGCATAGTGGGAGGGATTATACACGATGAGGAGAGGGAGGGCAAATTGAGCGCGCCTCTGGCAAGACAATGCCCGATGCAAATCTGCATCGGGCATTGGTGCTACGTCGTTTTGCGAGCTAACGGGAGTTACGCAGGACGATTGGCAGATAGATAGCGCGTTTCTCGGGTGCAAAGTACTGGCCCTTGTTGTCGCTGACGGTAACGTTGCCCGCGGCGTCCATCACCTGGATAAAGTAACTGGCCTCCTCGGTCAGACTGGACAGCGATTTCTCCCACCGCTCAGTGTACGCGGAGTAGGTCAGGTCGGCGCTTTGCCAATTTTCGTCATCTGTACTGTAGGTGACCAACACTCGTTCAATGCCAGACGCATCGTCGGTTGACACCTTAAAAGTCGTCATTCCTCCAAAGAGCAAGCTTTCTACTTCCCAGATGGCCGGAGGCGTCAAGTCGGTGCTATCCGAGTAGGCCACGGTGAAGGTCAGTACAGTGAAAGGCCGTTCTGCTCCCTCGTCTTGATGGCCCAGGAACTGCGCCGGCACCACCACCAGATGATCTTGCTCACCCAGACGGTTGACGGCAAACATCTTGGACGGGAACCAGGCCGCAGCCTCAAAGTCAGGCTCTTCCAACCCCAGAGTGCTGGTGGGGACGGGGTGGGCGATGAGAGGATCGAAGCCGGTCTCTGTCGTTGATTTGCCAGCGAGCAAGAGCGCGCCGTGAGGCACCATGTCCGACACAGGATTCAACACGATGCTGGTCTTGGGCTGGATAGGCCGCCCCGGGCTGGACTGCGCCAGGCCATCAATGGTGTAATAGCTTCCGTCAGCTGTGGTGTTCAACGAATCGTAATCTATGTAGAGGGTTTTGTCCACCGTGTGCACGCCAGCGGCATGAACTCCGCCTTGCGCCGTCGCCTGGCCTGCTCCCTGGCTCCACGGGCCAGGATTGGGCACGCTGACCTTGTACATGGGCAGGCCAAATAGCGTGGACTCGATCATTGCCTTTTCGTCATAGGTGCCAAAGCCGCCGCTGGGCGCTTCGCCCACGTACTCTTGTTTGGCCTGAGCCAACGCCTGACCAACCGGCATGTCTGCCTGAGAGGTCAAGTGGCGGGCAAAGAGATGCATCAGCCGCTCGGTGAACGACACGGCGTCGTCCATCCCGTAGCCGTAGCCCGTGTTGCCGATCCACCACGCCTCTTTTTGGGCCAGGGCCTGGGGATAGTCGAGTTGGTAGCTGGCCGTGGCGTGGCCATCGTGGACGTTGTATCCGCTGTGGCAGCCCATCGAAAAGTTGACCGTGCCGCTCATGACCTCCGTGCTGGCTCCGGCGACCTCGCTGGCTGTGGTGGTGTTGGCTCCTTGCGGCGGGATGGCCTCAAAGTGCTGAAAGTGGGCGTTGAGCGAGGCCAATTCCCGGCGAACGTTCAGCCAGGCCGCTTCCAGCGCGGCATCGGTCCACGTGTCGTAGATAAGCTCCGCAGGAGTGAGCCCGCGCGCGGTCAGCGTGTCGCGGATTGCTTCGCCGCTGTCGGTCAAAAAATCGTAACCGGTGACCAGGCCGGAGATGGGGCTCAACTTGCCGTCCCGTGCGATGTACTGGTCAACCATCGCTTCGATCTCGGCCGGCGTTTCCACCAGCCGCCCCACGGCCAGATCGGGCACGTACAGTTCACGACTCCTCCAACGCAACGGCCTGATGTCCCCGTAAGCGTCGTCGGTCAGGATGTAGCCCAGAGCCAGAGCCGCGTAGGTGGGGTTGCCAGAGTTCAATCCCGCCTGGCTCAGGTAAAGGGATTCGTTGGCGATGTAGGCGTCGTCAGGCACTCGCTGGAAGGGGATCATGAGATCGTCGCCGACGATGACCAGGTATTTCAGCGTGGGCGAGTAGGCCTGGTAGTAGGAAAGCACGATGTCCTTGATGGCAGTGCCCACATCGTTGGCCTTGTTGGGATTGCAGGCATCGGCATCCCAGGTGGCGTAGGTATTGCTGACGACGTCGGGGTTCTCCACGGGGACGACCACGCCATTCACGGTGGGGTGATCGGCCAGGGTGTGCAGCTTGGCGATCAGGCTGCTCGTGCCTCCCTCCCCCTGATAGTATCCGTCCATACGCCGGTTGTTGATCAGGATGAGGGTCTCGGGCGCAGTAATGCTGGGGGGGTAGACAGTGGTCGCCGCCCCGGGAGTAATCGAGGTCGTGCACGGGTCGTAGCTGCCCAAGGACTTGCTGGTCGCCTCCAGGCGGTACGGGCTCGTACTGGATGCCCCATTGGCAGACACTACCAGGATATAGAGGGTCGTACCCGGCACGCGCACTCGGGTGGTGGCGACTTCGTCGGCGTTGCCGCTTTGGGCCGAGATAGAAGTCAGGGTGCCGATGGAGGTCAGGGTGCCGATAGAAGTTAAGGTGCCGATGGAGGTCATCTGGTCTATGGAGGTCAGAGTGCCGATGGAGGTCAGGGTGCCGATGGAGGTCAGGGTGCCGGCGGCGTCCACTTCTTGGGTGTCACCCAGCTCGCCCAACACGTCTTCAGCTGTCCCCTCAGGAGCAGTATCGAGGTCGGCAAAGAGCGCCAGGTCATAGTCCTGGGGCAGATTGCTCAGTGTCACAGTGACCACAGCGGGGTCGGTCACCTCCAGCTTGTACCACTCCAGGTCGTCCCCTCGGAGGATGCGGGATTCGTAAGGAGTATCGGTGACGAGGGGGTTTTCGTGGGGCCACCAGTCGGTCCACAGGTTGTTGGGCTCATGGTTGTCCACGACGAACTCGAGCGTCTCTACGTCTTGCAGGATGCCGGTGCCGGCGTCGAAGGCGATGGCCTTCACCTGGTAGATGCCCGGATCCGCGTCGTAGGGTAGAGAAAAATTGGTGGAGTAGGGTTCGTCGTAAGCATTATAGATGTACAAACTGTCTACATTGCTATATATGATGATCCCATCCGGGGCAATCAGGTCGAACTCTAAATCCAGGTACTGGTCGGTCAAGACAGTGTCCAGTTCGGCGTCCACATAGATGTAGCTTCCGGGTTCATAGCCCGTTTGATCCAGCCGGGCATAGCGGAAATAGGCATCGCCGCCCTGTTGATTGAGCAACAACTGGCCCCAGTCCACTTCCACGGCCCACCATGCCTGACCGGGGTGCAGGACATCAATGTCAATCTCCACCAGGTTGTTCCCCGTCTGCACCCAGGCAGGGTCGAGGTTAAAGACAGAGGAACTCCAGGTTGCGTTGGCGCCGGCGAGATAGCCTAGAGAATGGCCGTTGAAGCTGACCGCGTCGAGCTCGCCAGCCTCTTCGTCAATGTCCCAGGCGTTGATCAGCAGCCAGGCTGAGTCAATGACAGTTTCGGTCACCAGGATGTTGAACTCGATGGGCGCCGGTGGGTTGACGCTGTACAGGTAAACGTCCATGTCCCCGTCGCAGGTGCCGGTGTGGGCGTTGTTCTCGTTGTCGAGCGTGGTAAAGTTGGGGACAGGCCTGTCTTCGCAGGTGTACTCGTATGTGTAGATTTGATAGCGATTATAGTCTGCCGAATAGGCGTAGATCCAGGTGTAGTCGTCTTCGACCAGGTCTACGATCCCGCCAAAGTCGGCCGTGTAGGCGTAGGGACTGGCGCTGCTGGCCGTCGCCTCGGCGCAATACCAATAGTAGTACCCGGAATACTCGTCATAGTGATAGGCATTGACCACCAACGGGACACCCGGCCCGTGGGCCGTGCCCGAAACGGTGTCGGCAGCGGTGTCCATTTCGCCCGTCAGGTTCAGCGGCATGACCATCGTTTCGCCACCGGAGGTGACTTCCATCCGATCTCCAGCGGCAAAGCGGGTAGTGAACTGGGCCCAAAAGTAGCCTGACTCATCCGCAGTGCCCGAGACGGTCTCCCGTGTCCCCCCGCCAGCGTCCTTGAGCACAGCGGTATAGGCTGCGTACGGTTCGACGTAACCGTAGGCCTCGTTGTCCCAGCCACTAACCCGAAGAACGGCAGCATACCGGCTGATGCCGGTGGTGTTCTCGTTGGCGTCGTAGGACCAGATCGACACGGAGGCTCCCCTGATGATGTCCGGGACACGGGAGAACGTCACGCTAAAGCTGCCTGAACCGCTGGAGAACCAAACTTCGTCGGACTCACCGTAGCAACTGGCCCGGCTCTGCGAGATGGAGGCGTACATTGTCCGTCCGGCGGGCGCGGTGCCGGTGACCCGGTCGTTGACGCGGTTCACCCGCCCGGTGAGGGCGTCAACGGTGAGGCTGGCGAAATTGCTGTCGGCCGTCACCTCGACCACATCCCCCGGATCGACGCTATAGTAAAAGTAGGCGTGGTAGTATCCATCGTAATCGGCCGTGGTGTATTGGGTGTCTTTGATGCCACCGCCAGAGTCCTTGAGCACGACGGTCACATAAGCGTAGGCATCGGTCCAGCCGTGAACGTCATCCAACGTTTCGTTGACAAAGATGCTGGGATTGGTCGCCTGCGGAGAGATTCCCCCTTGTGCGGCCACGAATGGCTTCCAGATACCCGTCAATGCCTGTCTGGCTTCCGCCACCCGAGTTGCGTCTGCGGGAGTCACTTTTACGACCTGGGGCAGAACTTTCAGCATGAACTGATCTCCCTCGTCAGGGACTTCCACCTCGACGGCGTTGGCTTCGGGCAGAGGGGTAAAGGCTACGATCCTCCCCTTGTCTTTGAGGGTTTCCAGGAAAGAAGATACGTGAGCAATGTGTTCGTGCACCTGGGGGAGGTAAAAACCAGGTAAGAGTTGAGCGGGCATGCCGGCGGGTGGATCGCCCGCTGGTGGGGCCAGCCATAGCAGGTAGGTTGTTACTTCGGGATCTTGCGAGTGGGCTGGCTGAGGAGAGGGCTGTAGCAAAAGAAGCAGCGCGACCACCACAGCTAGCCAGATAAGCCTTTTGCCGAACATTTCCTTCTCCCTCCTTGACTGCAACGCGATGTAGACATCTCGTTACAGCTACAAATTCATATCTCATTGAGACTCAAAAGTCGTTCAGTGGATCATGACAGATTGGCACCACCTCCCTTTTTCACATCCATTGCCCAGTCCAGGTCCAACTGCGCTCCTAGCCGCTCAAAAATGACAATGGCCCGCTGAAGGGTCTCGCGGAATTGGTCGTCGCGGCCCAAGTCGCGGTGCAATTGAGCCAATTGAAACAACGTTTGCCCTACCTGGTACTGGTTCCCTTGGGATTCGAGGATGTCCAGACTGAATCGCAGTTCCTGCTCAGCAGCATCCCAGCGGAGCTGGGCGCGATGGATTTGCCCTAACACCCTGCGGGTTGCGCCCTCCTCCAACTTCATCTCGTGCTGCTGAGCTGATGCCAGAGACCTGGCAGCCCACTCTTCCGCCTGCTCGATCTGACCAAGCCCCAGGTGCGCCTTGGCCATATGGCGATGGGCTTCGGCCAGAAAACCCTCGGCCCCAATCTGGGCACACAACTCGTGGCTCTGGGTCAGATACTCAATGGCTTGAACCCATCGCTGGCGCTTGAGCGCAACGGTGGCAAGGCTCATGTAAAGGAAAGCCTCCAAGTACGTCGCTTCTAACTCCTGCCAGGTTCGCAGACTCTGCCGGTAGAGCGCTTCGGCCTGCTCCAACTGACCACGGTACCGATAGACTTCACCCAGGTTGTTTGAGATCAAGCCACACTCGTGCACGTCGCCGATCTTGGTCTTCATCTCCAGCGCCCTCAGATAGTGTTCCGTGGCCCGCGCCCAATCCCCTAGGTAAAGGTAAGCTATCCCCAAGTTGTTGTGCGCCGATCCGGCCCCTGGAACGTCTCCCAATTGCTCGTAAAGGGCCAGGCTTCTCTGACATACCTCAATGGCCCGCGCATTGTCGCCAAAGCGGACATAGATTGCACCCTGGAGGAAATAGGCGTGGGCCAGGGTCTTCAAGCGTGCTTCGCCCTCGTCCCTCAGACGGCCGGCGACGTCCAGGCTGCGCTGGCACCACTGGAGCGCCTCGGCGTTGTTCCCCTGGCGATGATAGATGCCCGCACCCACCAGGTAGGTGCGCGCTGCCTCGACGACCTCCATCCCTTCCACAGCTATCAGCCCACCGCGCAGCCAGTTGAAGGCGGTGGCATACACGCTCCTTTTCTCGTGGATGGAGGCTGTCTTGCGGCACAGATCAGCCAGATTGCAGGCCATTTCCTCCGACGAGGCGCTGACTACCATCACCAGGGCCAGCGCCTGGTAGTTGTGAGTCAGCGCTTGGCCATAGTCGCCCACGGTGGCCAGTACTTCGCTCAAGCGCTCGTGGGCCGTCAATTGGCAATCCTCACTCTCTGGCACCCGCTCCGTCGCCTCGAGGGCCTCCCGGAAATGGTGGATAGCGTCCTCGTTGGCGTAAATGCCCTGTGCCTTGCGGCCAGCTTTCAGGTGATAATTAAGGGCCTCTTCCCACTCTTCGGCCAGGCCAAAGTGGTAGGCCAGCACCTCCCAGTACTCGGCCAGCCGTCCGGCTTGTTGGGTTTCGATGGACTCACCGATGCGACGGTGCAGGGGTCGGCGATCGGCGTAGAGCAGACTCTCGTAGGCCACCTCGCGGGTCAGGATGTGGCGAAAGAGATACAGCAACTCGGGGTCGGGACCTTCCAGGATCTCCCGCTGCGACAGTTCGTCCAGCCGTTCGCGCAGTTCCCCTGTCGCCCGGCGGTAGGGGTAGATGGCGCTGAGCAGCCAGTGCTCGAATTCCTGACCGATGACCGAGGCGACCCGCAGTACATTACGACTGCTCTCGTCCAGGCGATCCATGCGGCTCATGATCACCCGGTTGACCGAGTCGGGCACCTCGATCTGCTCCAGGTCCGTGCGGGCGTGGTAAGTGCCTGTCTTTTCGTCAAGCGTGAGATAGTTCTCGATGAGCGAGTGGGCCACCTCCTCAATAAAGAGTGGGTTACCACGCGCCTTGTCCAGGATCAGTCGCTTGAGATGCTCCGGCATCTGAGGTGTGGTGGGCAGAAGAATGTCCAACAGGCGCAGGCTGGCCTCGTCCGAAAGCTCCGCCAGCCGGAAGCCGGTGTGAGAGAGAAGACCAGCCACGTCTAGCGCCAACGACTCCTCCGGCCGGTGGGCCAGCAGCAGCAGCAGTGGCCGGCCGGTCACCTGGCGCGCCACCTGATTGACCAGCTCTACGGACGTATCGTCGGCCCATTGCAGGTCGTCTATGGCCAGCAGGAAGGGCTGCTCGCTGGCAACGTGATCCACCAGGCCGGTCACGAGACGAAAGATTGTCCGCTGGCGCGTCTGGGCATCAAGTGCGCGCACCAGGTTGGTCTCTTTGACGGTCAGGCTCAACAGCCGACCGATCAGCGTTGTCCAATCGCACCAACTGGGGTCTACCTCCCGCAAGAGGGCCTCGATCTTTTCCAGCCTGACCTGGTTAGAGTCGGTGGGGTTGAAGCCAAAGAGATCGCGGAGCAGGTCCAGCCAGGGCAGGTAGGGCGTGTGGCGGCCAAAGGAGGGGCAGTTGGCGCTGAGGCTCAACGCCCCGTGTCCGGTCCAGTGGGCGGTCACCTCGTCGAGGAGACGTGATTTGCCCAATCCCACGTCGCCGACTATGGTAAGCACTTGAGTTTCGCCAGCCAGAGCCAGGTCGGTCAGTTCGTGGATGGCCTGCCATTCGTCGTCGCGGCCTACAAGGGGGCGGCGTTCACGAGCGCGGCGCTCTTGCAGGCCCAGCACCTCATAGTTGTGGACGGGTAGTGATTTACCCTTGACCCGCACCGGTTCCTGTTCGCAGAGTAGGAAAGTGCCGCTCGACTGGCGGGCGGTGCTTTGACTGACGAGCACCTGGCCCTCGGTGGCCACGGCCATGAGGCGGGCGGTGAGGTTCACCTCGTCGCCCATGACCGAGTATTCCTGGCGGGTGAGCGAACCGACGTTACCCGCAAAGACCAGGCCGGTATTGACACCGATGCGTTGTTTGAGGGAGAAGGAGCCGCAGGAGGTGTTCAGTTCGGCAAAGGCAGCCATCGCCTCCTGCATCTCCAGTGCTGCCCGCACGGCTCGTTCCGGGTCATCTATGTGAGCCCGGGGTGCGCCAAAGAGGGCCATAATGCGGTGGCCCACGGCATAGCTATCCACCTTGTTGACCACGCCGCCGTAGCGGGCGATGATGTGCTCCATCGTTGTAAAGTGAGCATTGAGAATGGCCGTAACTTCGGCGGCGCGCGCTTTACCCAACTGTTCGATGATCTCGTCAATGCCGTAGAAATTGACAAACAGAACCGTTACCTGGCGATACTCGCCGCCGATGGCAATCCGTTCCGGCTCTACCTTGATTTTGTCCATCAGACCGGGTGGCAAAAAGAGTTCCAAGGCCCGGATGCGCCGCACCGTATTGGCCAGCCAGGGCAGCAACTCGTCTCTCGCTGGTGGAGGGGCAGGCAAAGCAGCCAGGGGGTCCTCCGGTGCGCCACCCAGGTCAGGACCCTTTGTCCTGGGGCCAAAGGACCCAGGGCCGCCCACCTGGAAGCCAACCAGTTGATGGAAGCCGTCCCGCCTCTTATCGGTGATCGCCAGGTCAACGACGGCGCGGTAGGTTTCTGTGTCTACAAAGATCTCACCTGCTGAGGCCCGGTCTTCCGCCTGAGCCATCTGAGCCATCGCCCGGCCCATCACGGCGAATTCCATGCCTTCTTTTGAGCCCAGGTTGGCCATGAACAGCGGACCAGTGCCCAGCCCTATGGTCATCTGCAACCGGAAGATGCCTTGTGAGGTGGGCGTTTCGGAAAAGCGCGACATGGTGGCCTGCATTTGCAGTGCGGCCAGGCAGGCGCGGTGGGCATAATCCTGACCGCCAAAAAAGACGAGCAGCGCATCGCCGCCGAACTTGAGCAGGTCGCCGCCAAAGAGTTCAGTCACGTCCAGCAAGGCGGCGAAGAAACGGTTGACAATGGCCGTGATCTCTTCGGCACCCTCTTTGCCCAACTGGGAGAGCTTTTCCGACATGGCAGTAAAGCCGGAAATGTCAGCGAACATCATCGTGCCGTGGGTAAAGCCTCCCTCTACTTTGCCTGGCTCTGGGTTCGCCAGCAAGGGAG
Organism: uncultured Anaerolineae bacterium; assembly: GCA_964453885.1. Taxonomy (GTDB): domain Bacteria; phylum Chloroflexota; class Anaerolineae; order CAYNKW01; family CAYNKW01; genus CAYNKW01. The sequence continues at coordinate 10,430 of CAYVPU010000059.1, forward strand.
CGACGACCTGTTGGGGAAGGTAGGTGGATGTGGTACGCAACAGCGCATTGACGTGTTGCGCGCAAGATTGAGCATCCCTGATCTCATCACCCAGGAGACATCGCCTCTCAAGAGATGAGGGCAAGTAAGGGCGTATGGCTGCAGCCAGTTCTGGCTGGGTCGGGAGGTTGTCTCGTTCCAACATCGCTGCCTCGAAAGGTTAGCCGTTCAGCCTGATTCGACATCGAATAGATTGAATAGAGAAGGTCGTTACTTCCTCTCCAAAGATTATACTTCAGATGGGCTGTTTTGCCAATCCTTTTGACCCTTGCTGTCGTGGAGAAGGGCAGTATGGAGAAGGGTCAAAGTGTTCAGTTGCCGGAAACCGCCTGATGGTAAACCTCCTCCAGCTGGGCGGCGAGGCGGTCCCAGTCGTGGTGCGCTTCCACGTATCTGCGGCCAGCGGCACCGATCTGGGCAGCCAGGTCGCGATCGGTCAGCAGGTGGATCACCTGGGCCGCAAAGTCATCGGCGCTTTCACCGATGAGAAAATGTTCGCCTTCGCGGGCCAGAAGAGCGGTGCTGGTTTGAGGTGTGGTGACGACCGGCGTACCCATGGCCATGGCCTCTAGCACCTTGTTTTGGATGCCGACGCCGTAGCGGATGGGCGTCGCAGCTACAGCGGCGCTGGCAAGGAAGGGACGCATATCGGGCACATAGCCAGTGACCATGATGCGAGGGTCGTCTGCCAGGGTGCGCACGGCAGGCAAAGGATCTTTTCCGATGATTTGCAGGCGCACGTCGGGGCGTTGTTGCCAGATGCGGGACATGATCTCTTGCCCCAGATAAAGCGCAGCGGCGACGTTGGCATGATAGCTCATCTTGCCGGTAAAGATGATCCGATCTGGCTGACGAGGCAGTTCTTGCGGCGCAAAGTAGGCCAGATCCACGCCGTTGGGTAGGACGACAACCTTGCTGCCCAAGGGATTGCCCCACCGCTGGGCGAGGCTTTGAAGTGCGTCCCGATCTTCGGGCGAGGTGACGAGGGTGGCGGCGTGACGGCTCACCTGGCGACCCTCGTAGTGCCGGGTTCGGGCCAGGTCGGCGCGGGCCATAAGACGACTGCCCAGGCGGGGACCGCTTTGCAGGGTGCGCTCAAAGAGAAGACTGATGCAATCCACCGAGTCCCAGACCGTCGGCACACCGTCTACAGCGGTGGCAAAGGTGGAGCCGCGCAGATGCTCGATGTGCACAATGTCAAAGGTCTTCCGCCGCAGTGTCTGCCGGATGCAACGGGCCATCGCAGGGCTGCTGGTGTAGGCCGCCTGCAGAGGGAGCGAGGGCCGGGGCAGAGCCAACAGCAGGTTCCAGGGAGGGCGCCAGCGCGGAAAAGGAATGCCTTCGACTTGGTGGCAGTAGCGAGCCACTTGTTTGAGGTCGGCGGCTTCTTGGGCAGAACTGACCAGCGCCAGCAGTGTGATCTGGTGGCCCCGCGCGGCCAGATGCTTGATCCAGTTAAAGGGACGCACGCGGATCAGGGATGGTGGGTAGGGTGAGAGAAAAAGAATATGCATAGTTTACCCCACAACTCTTTCACTTTGCAGTCTCATTCGGTACATTCAACCAGTACAAAAGCACATTTCCCCATTGGCTCGAAAGTTCTTGAGCTATCTCTTCCTGAGGAAAGTGTTGATCCAGAAAGCGACGAACCACTTCTCCAGGGTCCGCTTCCCACTCGGCTGCCAGGCCCGTACCTTGTTCATCTATCCACCATAGGCGTTCGTATGGCAGCGGCTGGGCCAGAATAGAGGAAACGAGTTCTGTCTCAGTGGGCGGCGTGGGATAAGACGGGTAGAGTTGGTGATAGAATGTGAGGTCATGAGGAATACGGCCCTGGGTGTAGTAACTGAATACGATCCAGTTAGCGGGTGGGGTGATGACTACGACGTCGCTTTCTTTCCCGTGTTCCAGTATATAGCCGGCAATGGTACCCCAGTCCCGTTCACGCTGCCAGTGGTATGACTGCACACTTCCCATTGCCAAAGTGGCCACTATTAGAATCGTTACCAAGAATCTCCCCCAGCGATGTGGAATCTTTTGTATCCCCCAGGCGAAGAGAAGGTATAAATAGCCTGAAAATGCAAGGAGGTAGCGAGGAACATACATCGGCCAATGCTGTGAGATCAACCAGACTGTTCCAATGGGCAAGGCCAAACAAAGCAGACAGAAAACCACGGCAGTTTGCCTGGTAATCTTGAGGAATGGAAAAGAAAGCCTCGTTTCCAATATGGCCAGGGCAAGAAGCGCCATTCCAACAGAGTAGGTCACCAGTCTGAGCCATCGCGGATAGAGCCCAGGGTTGGATAGTAGAAAATGCATAAAGAACGTATTAAATAGCAAATCCATGAGCGTGGGAGTGCCAAACAACCGTGCAATCCAGGGTGGAGGGCCACTATCAATTTGGACCTGTGAAATCACCGTGGGCAACCAGGGCAAGCCCACGAGGCCCATGGCCAACAAGCATAACAACCATTTTTTAAGTACAGGTATACGTTCACGATTCTCAAGTGCGTCCAACAGCAGAAAGGCTGCCTGACCAACCAGGACCAACCCGGCGATGTAATGAGTGAACACCATCAAAAGCGTAAAGAATATGTATCCAGCCCAGTATTTCGGCGACTTTTGATCTCTGGCTTTCCAAAGGAAAAGGACTGAAAGAAGTGAAAAGGCCAGAGAAAGAGAATACATTCGAGCCTCTTGTGAATACCAGACCTGGAAGGGGCCAACCGCAACCATGAGTGCGGCAACTAGACCCGTGCTCTGGTCAAACATCTCGCGGCCCACCCGGTAAATGACCACCACGCATACTATACCAGCCAGGACTGACAGGAACCGCAGGCTAAATTCGCTTGTTCCCACGAATCTGATCCAGATGTGCAGGAGCATGTAAAACAACGGCGGGTGCTTGTCATGGGTTACTATTGCGAGGCCAGCCGTCAAGCTCTTTCTGGCGATCCAGACGCTCCAGGCCTCATCGAAAGATAGACTACCTACCTCCGCGAGGTTTACCGTGCGCACGGTGACACCAATCAAAACAATCAGGCCCATGAGAACCCAGCGGTTGCTCACCAGCTTTTTGGCGGTTTGTACTGACATCTTTTTTTCCTCCAGCCATCTGGCTGTTCAGATTTGCTCGCCACATTGATTCCTTCCTTCGATGAATCCCTCTGTGTGGCTATACTAGACGATTGATCAATTCGATGGCAGCAGAGGCACCTTGATATTCGGCCGCGATAGCACTGAGTGTCATGGCGCCCTGGCGATAGCGAGGATCTTTTAGGACCAAAGCCAGAGACTCTCGCAGTTCTTCTGGTGTCAAATGGCTGACAGGTTGTATCCAGGTGGCAAATTCGCCATACTTCCACCGGCTGCGCACCAGGCGCATCGAGTCGGTTGCCGAAGCTGGGCTCAAGACACGAGCTGCCATACGGGCTTCGAGTCGCCGTCCGTTGGCTTCTTGCTCGCTGTGGAAGGGCAGCACGACACTGGGCGTACCATAGCGCACGGTCTCCATCATTGTGCCGTAGCCGCCGTGAAACACGACGACGTCGGCGCGGGCGATGACGGCGGGGCCGGGCACCCATGCTTCCAGGCGCACGTTGGGCGGCAGCGGCGGAAGTTCTGAGGGTGAGAATTTGGCGCTGGTAGAGAGAATGCCCTGCCAGGCAGTGCCTGCCAGGGCCTCGCCCACGGTGGCAAAGAAGCGCTGCCCGCCCACCGGCCCGGCTCCGCCGCCGATGGTGACATAGACTAGTGGCCGGTTTGGGTCCAGATCGTTGAACCAGGACGGCGGCACAGTGACGTCGGGAGCGGTCATGGTCAGTGCGCCGATATAGTGGGTGTGTCCGTTCACGCCTTCCGGCAGCGGATCCAGTTCCGGTATGCTGGGTACTAGCAGCAGATCGCCGACGAGCAGGTCTTCAGCGCGCCGGATCTCGGGCAACCCGTGCCGGCGCAGCACCGGGTTAAAGACGGGCCGGGGATCGGGAGAGACGAGTCCCTCCGGCGGGTCTTGCCACCAGATGAGGCGCGGCGCAGCGGGATGCACGACTGACTTTATGATCTGCACCACAGGCAACCCGGCTAGCCGTCCGACGATGCTCGTCAGCGGCCAGGTGTCGCCGATGAGCACATCGGGCCTCACGCGCTTTAACAGTCGTTGCGCCTCTCGGATGCTCGCTCGCACGATCCTTGGCGAGAGGAACCGATCGCGCACAAGTTGAAAGTTCATGTCGGAAAAGAGCATAAAGGCCGGGCTTTCACCTGCCTCCGCCCTGGGGCGAAAAGGGCGGCGAGGCTCGTAGACGGGGTGACCTGCCCGGCGCACTCTTTCCGCGTGAGGGCCCGCCACCGCAAAGTAGGTGCCCCAACCCTGCCGATGTAGTTCTTCAGCCAGCGCCAGACAGCGACTCACGTGGCCAAAGCCGCTGCCCAGGTAGCTGGGGAAAAAGAGAGCTTTCCTGTTACCACGAGATAGAGTCACTGGTCTCCTCGTTG
>CAYVPU010000060.1:0-14949 GCA_964453885.1 uncultured Anaerolineae bacterium
CGTTCGTAGTGCGCTACGAAGCGCAGCGAAGTAGCGCGGAACCGCACTCCGCTACTCGTGCGTGACCACTTGGACAATGTCACATTTCGCGCCCTGAGAGGAAGTGACGTTCGTAGTGCGCTACGAAGCGCAGCGAAGTAGCGCAAAAACCGCACTCCGCTACGCTTCGTGCGTAACTACGAACCAAAGCGGTTAGACGAGGTACTGGAGATCAGCGGCTTGACAAACCAAACAAACAGCGGGGGAAATGTCAAGTGGTCGTACTATGCCGTGCCAAAGTGCCGGTCGCCCGCTCATCGTTCGCCGAAGGTCTCCTGACCGAGCCCTCTGCGCCTCGGTCAGGAGACCTTTGCCCATCACAGAGCAAACTTGGCCATAATGAGAATTGCTGACTATGCCGTGCCAAACTGCCGATCGCCCGCATCACCTAGACCCGGGACGATATAGCCGATCTCATTGAGGTGGCTGTCTATGGCGGCGATGTGGATCGGCAAGTCGGGGTGGGCGGTCGTCAGCGCCTCGATCCCTTCCGGCGCGGCAATGATGCCGACGAACTTTAGGCGACTGGCGCCCCACTTTTTGAGAATGTCCACCGTCGCCACAGCCGAGCCGCCGGTGGCCAACATGGGATCGAGGATGAGGCAGACCTGCACGGTGGGGTCAACCGGCAGCTTGTTGTAATACTCTACCGGGCGCAGCGTCCTCTCGTCGCGGTAGAGGCCGATGTGCCACACCTCAGCGCTGGGCATCATTTCCCAGATGCCATGGACCATGCCCAGGCCAGAGCGCAGAACCGGTACCAGACCGACCTTTTCAGTGAGCGTTTTCCCTCTGGTCTCCTCCATCGGCGTCGTAATGTCCACGTCCTCCAGGCCCAGGTCAGCCGTAGCCTCATAGGCCAGCAGAATGGCGATTTCGCGAATGAGCTCTCGAAACTTTTTCGGTTCAGTGTCGACCGAGCGCAACAAAGCCAGCTTGTGCTGGATGAGCGGGTGCCTGGACTCGTAAACCTGGCCGGTCATTTTTTCCCTGCCTCACTCGCTACGCCTGGCCACACAATTTCAGCAGGCGTTCCCATCGCCGGTCCACCTCCACCTGCAACTCGCCAATCATGTGCTTGTTCTCCGGGCGGAAGATGTGACGGAAGCGACCCTGCGTCTCCAGCCACTTTTCAATCGGCAGTTTTTCTTTGGGCTTATAGCTCAACTTCCACTCGCCGTCTTGGACCTCGAACAGCGGCCAGTAGCAGGTATCCACCGCCAGGCGGGTGACCTCGAGAGTCTGGTCGGTGGGGTGCCGCCAGCCCCGGTTGCACGAGGAAAGAACGTTGAGGAAAGCGGGGCCGTTGGCGGCCACACCCTTGCGCGTCTTTTGCATCAGGTCCCTCCAGCGATGGGGCGACGCCTGGGCCACGAAGGGGATGTTGTGCGCCGCGGCAATGGCCGTCAGGTCTTTGCGGAACTGCTGCTTGCCGGGGATCACCTTGCCCGCCGGCGAGGTGGTGGTGTGCGCGCCAAAGGGCGTGGCGCTGGAGCGCTGGATGCCGGTATTCATGTAGGCGCCGTTGTCCAGGCAGACGTACATGAACTGGTGCCCTCGCTCCAGCGCGCCGGAAAGGGCCTGGAGGCCAATGTCGTAGGTGCCGCCGTCGCCAGCAAAGGCGAGGAACTTGACGTTCTCGTCCTCAATGCGTCCGCGCTTCACCAGTGCCCGGTAGGCGCTCTCTGCGCCGCTGATGGTGGAAGCGGCGTTCTCGAAAGCGTTGTGGATCCAGGGCACGCGCCAGGCAGTATAGGGATAAATCGTCGTCCCCACCTCCAAGCAGCCCGTGGCATTGGCGATGACCACCGGTTCATCAATGGCGGCCAATATCTGCCGCACGATGATGGACTCGGCACAACCGGCGCACAGACGATGCCCCGGCGCAAGCCGATCCTCGCGCTTGGAAAGCTCTTTCAGTGTCAATTTCGTTGCCATGTTTTCACTCCTATTCCCGCACGCCCAGGAAGGTGACCAATCGCTCCGGCTTGCCGGTCTCGGCCATCTTGAACGTTTCGAGCAAGACAGTCTCGATCTGCGAGGGCACAGTGTCACGCCCACCCAGGCCAAAGACGTAATTCGATACAGGCAAACGACCATTGCCGTAGACCTGCAAGGCCGCCAGGAGCTCCAGGAAGAGCGGCCCAGCGTTGCCCATCGCCCCAAAGGAAACGGAGCGATCCATTACCGCCACGGCCTTTAGGTGCTTGAGCGCGTCCACCAGTTCTTCCGCCGGGAAGGGTCGGAAGAGACGCGGCTTGAGCAGGCCCACTTTGAGGCCCTGCTTGCGCAGGCTGTCCACCACCGTCTTGGCCGTGCCGGCCGTGGAAGAGAGCACCACCACGCCGACGTCGGCGTCCTCCAGCTTGTAAGTCTCGAACAGACCGTAGGTGCGGCCAAACTTTTGGCCAAACTCTTGGCCCACGTCAATGACTACCTGCTTGACGTGCTCCATCGCGTCTACCTGCTGGCGCTTGTGCTCAAAGTAATAGTCGTAAAAGTCCAACGGGCCGTAGGTGACGGGGTTGCGCCAATCGAGTAGCGGATAGGCCGGTTCGTACTGGCCAATAAAATCCTTCACCTTGTCGTCATCATAGATCTCTACCCGCTCCAGGCCATGGCCGGTGATAAAGCCATCGTGCATGAACATCACCGGCAATAACACGTCCGGGTGCTCGGCGATGCGCACGGCCTGGAAAGCGTTGTCGTAGCTCTCTTGTGGGTTCTCGGCAAAGAGATGCACCCAGCCCGCGTCGCGGGCGCCCATCGAGTCGGAATGGTCACAGTGGATGTTGATCGGCGCCGAGAGGGCACGGTTGACCACCAACATGGTAATGGGCAGCCGGTTGCTCGCCGCCACGTAGACGATCTCCCACATCAAGGCCAGGCCAGCCGACGAGGTAGCGGTGGCAACCCGCGCCCCGGCCGCCGACGCGCCGACGCAGGCGCTCATGGCGCTGTGCTCGCTCTCGACGGTGACGAACTCGGTCTGCACCTTGCCGTCGGCCACGAAATTCGAAAACGTCTGTACCATAGAGGTTTGGGGTGTGATAGGATAGGCCGCTATCACGTCGGGGTCAATTTGCCGCAGTGCTTCGGCCACGGCTGTGTTGCCGTCGTATGCTCTAAACTCGCTCATCGCTCACTTGCCTCCAATTCTGCCGCCTCGGCCTCTTCGACCATGGTGATGCACTTGACCTTGTCCGGGCATACCTCAGCACAAATGCCGCAGCCTTTGCAATGCTCCAGGGCAAAGCCCATCAACTTGCCGTCCTCGACGATAATGCACGAATCGGGGCACATGACCCAACACTGCAAGCAGTGAATGCAACGCTCTGCGTCCAGGATCGGGCGGAAGGCACGCCAACCGCCGGTGAGATACTCGACGGCATTGCCTGCCTCAAGGATCATTCCCCCGATAGGGATGTCTTTCCAGCCGGTTCCGTTTTCAGCCATGCTATCCCTCCTTCACTTCTTTTGTCGCGCGATGCATGGCCCGCACGTTGGCGTCAATGATGTCTTGCTTCATCATCAACTTTGTAAAGCGCTTGCGGGTCTGCTCGATCAGGTCATCAATCTCAAAAAGCCCCATCGCCTTGGCCAGAGCGCCGATCATTGGCGTGTTTGTGATCTCGCGCCCAATCTCTTCGATGGCGATGTGGCTGGCATCCACGGTGAACACTCTGCCCGTCTTAAAGCCCGTCACCTCTCGGATCTCGCCCGGAGATAACTGTGTATTCACCAGCAGCACACCATCCTCTTTCAAGCCCTCGGTCACAGGAACGGTACCCAGCAGTGTGGGATCGAGCACCAACACGACGTTAGGATACTCGATCTGACAATGCAGGTGAATAGGCTCCGGGCTGAGACGAGTGTAGGCCTTGATGGGAGCGCCCATCCGCTCGGGGCCATAGTCGGGGAAGGCCTGGAAATACTGGCCCGACCCCAGGGCTGTCTCGGCCAGCAGCTTGCCCGCGGTGACGACTCCCTGGCCACCGCGCCCATGCCAGCGAATCTCGGTAAGGTTGCCCATATTATCCTCCTTTATAGTGGTTGGGTGGTTGGGTGGGGGTTGATCGCTTTGCCAACTACCAGTTTCCCAATTGAGACAGAAAAATAGGCTAGATCATCTACAGTCTGCTAAAAAAAGATCTAACCCAAGCCTTGCAAGATAAGGATCTGACGTCCAACATTGCACGCAGTCTGCCTCCATCTGGTTCGGCCCTAATTCTATCAGAAATGATAGAAAACGCAAGTCACAAAAAGGGCCTCGTCTTGACTGCCCGTATTGTACTCCAAAAGCCGACAAGAGGCAAGCGGGCGCTCAGACTAAAGATAGCACGATGACAAATAACGTGGGAGCAATCCTGGTGGGTGGCCGGCTGTTTGACATTTTCCCAACCCTGGCATAGAATAGCCCCAACCGTTCGGTGAGTGCGCCGGACGCCGCGTTAGCCTGTTCTTTCACCCCAGGAAAAAGAGACCAATCCGACCTACCGGCTTGTGCGACACAAGTCGGAATGTCATTCTGACCTGCTTGATAAAAGGAGTGTCTACTCAGGCTACCCCGGTTTGGACACAGAGAATCACAGAGAAGACACAGAGGCTCACAGAGAATGAATAAAAATACAAGTTTTTTCCTCTGTGTATCTCTGTGAAACGCTCTGTGACACTCTGTGTAACCATAGGCTGAGTAGTCAAAGGAGTCCGAAATGAGGCAACAGATAGAGACCCACCTGACAACGGCAGTGCGTGATTTGCCCCCTGAAAAGATACTCCAGGTGATAGACTTTGCCGGCTACTTGCGCAGCAAGTATGCGCCCGACGCGCCACAACGCGGATCGGTCGAGGCGGTATTACAGGCGTTAGAACAAGTCGGGCCGTTGCAGTTCGCTCCAGGGGAATTGGACACCCTGTTGGCAGAGATTCAGACTATGCGCGAAATGGATCTAGAGACCCATGACCAACTACCTGCTTGATACCAATCACGTCAGTTGGCTGATGGCCCAACGGGACCCCATCGTTGCCCGTCTGCGTCAGGCCCAGGCCACCGGGGACCGGTTCGGTATTTCGGTGACGGTTCTGGGGGAGCTATACTACGCCGTGTACGCCAGCCAACGCCGCGCCGAGAACCTGCGCCGCGTGCAATCGCTGGTCGGGGCGCTGTTACTGTGGCCCTTTGATGCACTGGTGGCGGAAGAGTTTGGACGTATTCAGGCCGAACAAAAGGCCAAAGGCCGCCCCATCCCTCCGTTAGATGCTCAAATCGCAGCCGTGGCGAGGATCAACAATCTGACTCTCCTGACAGATGACAAGCACTTTACGTTCGTAGACGGTATCACCGTTGAAAACTGGCGTGTCTGATCTTGGGCCGGGCTGTTTCTGTACCCACTTTCGGATTTTGTGGTACAATCACAAGAGAATCCATTTTGCCGCCTCGCCTGACTTGTGGTACAATATGGCCGATGTAATCCGCCCTTTTCCGCAAAGTTGAGGAGGGAAAGTGTGAGCGATCCACAGCCGGCCCCTAACCTGGAAGCAATCCCGATGGGTGGTCGGCTGTTTGTTTTTCACAGGTTGACTCGGTTAAGACGAACGGGTGCACTTCAAATGACTTGGGTAGTCGCGTTTTCTATAGCTGAGGCCCATCGGGAAACCTGGTGGAAGAGTCACTGAACCCCAAGACCGAGCGCGCCGCATTTCTACCCGACCTGACGGCTACGCCATCAGCATAATGGCGCGGCGAATATGCTTCGCATTCACCGCTGTTATGCTGCCGCTCCGCTTTTCGCAGCATAACAGCGGATGAACCCGTCCCCCTCACACCACAAGTCTGCGCTGCGCTTGCCTTGTCGTGTGATTGGGCGGGTTATCCGCCGCGCCGTTAGCTGCCCGCAGACACCACTGAGAGAGGTATCTGTATGAGCGATTATCAAAGCAAATTTCAGCAACTGTTGCGTGAACTCTTCCAATTCGATAGCGCCGACCTGGACTTTGGCATCTACCGCATCATGAACCACAAGCGGGATGTCATTGAGCGCTTCCTCGGCGAGGACCTGCCGCAGGCCATCGCCGAAGAACTGGAGCGCGGCGCGCTGGCCGAGCAGTCCAGGGCAAAGCAGACGTTGGAAGCCGCCCGGGAAAAGGTGCTCGATGCGCTGGGCGACGACGCCCTGGACGCCGGGGGCAATCTGGCCGCCAAGTACCGCGACACGAAGGCCGGACGGGAGTATCGCGCCGCGCAGGCCCAGGCCGCCGGCGCCCGCGACCACAGCGCGCTGGAAGCCGCCATCTACAACCACCTCTATACCTTTTTCAGCCGCTACTACCAGGATGGCGACTTTATCTCCAAGCGCCGCTACTCCAAAAGGGAGCGCTACGCCATCCCCTACAACGGCGAGGAGGTCACCCTCTACTGGGCCAACCACGACCAGTATTACATCAAAACCGCCGAGCACTTTTGCGATTACGCCTACAAGTACCCCAACGGCGTGGCCGTGCGCTTCAAGCTCCAGGCCGCCGACGTGGAGCAGGACAACGTCAAAGGGGACAAGCGATTCTTCCTGCCCTGCCCGGATGAGATCGCCTGGGATGATGACTCCCCTTTCCCGTGGGGAGAGGGGCCGGGGGCGAGGGCTACACTCACCATCCCTTTCGAGTACCGCCCCCTGCCCCCCCAAGAGGCCATCACCTACGGCAAGCGGAAGCAGCAAGAGGCGATTATCGCAGGGGCGCTAGAGACAATCCCCCGGCGGCTGACGGATTCCCCCCGCGCTCTGGCCGCTCTCACCGCCGAACGGCGCAAAGATGCCAAAGGCAACCCCATCTCCTATCTGGAGCACCACCTGCGCCGCTACACGGCGCGCAACACGCGCGACTTTTTCATCCACAAGGACTTGCAGGGTTTCCTCTCCCGCGAACTAGACTTTTACCTGAAGAACGAGGTGCTAAACCTGGAGGAGATGGAGGCCGCCGGCGAGGGCCTGTCCGAGAGTTGGTTCCAACTGCTGCGCCTGATCAAGCGCGTAGGAAGCCACATCATCGAGTTTTTGGCGCAGATTGAAGACTTGCAAAAGATGCTGTGGGAGAAGAAGAAATTCGTCGCCGAGACCTTTTACTGCATCACCGCTGGCTACATCTCGGAAGACTTTTACCCCGAAATCGCAGAGTGCGAGGCGCAGTGGCAGGAGTGGCGAGACCTGCTCGCCGTGGAAACGCCGCAAGGGAAAGACAAGCGTATCGCCTTCCTCAAAGACCAGCCTGCTTTGGCGCTCGATACGCGCCACTATGCGCCGGATTTTACCGACCGCCTGCTGGCGAGTTTCGGCGACCCTTCGACAGGCTCAGGGCAGGGCTTGGACGAAATGACCGATGGCCTGCTGATGCACGGCGAAAACTGGCAGGCGCTCAATTTGCTGGGGGAGAGGTATCGGGAGCGGGTGAAGTGTGTCTATATTGATCCGCCATACAACTCAGCAGCTTCCGAGATACTTTACAAAAATGACTACAAACACTCATCCTGGTTAGCTCTCATTGAAAATAGGCTAAGAATTGGCAGATTGCTTCTTCGATCAGATGGTATCCAGTGCACGACAATTGATGATAACGAATTTCATAGATTGCGTGAGTTAATCGCTCACATATTCGGTGAAGATAGCCTGCGCGGCGTTGTGGTAATAAAAAACAATCCTTCTGGGCGCTCCACAGTAAAAGGTATTTCAATAGCGCATGAGTATGCAATTTTCAGTTCTCGTTCCTATGCTGCCTCATTAGGGATGATCCCAAGGTCAAAAAAACAATTGTCACAATACCCTGAGGAGGATGAGTTAGGGAGATTCCAGTGGAGAAACTTTCTTAGAGCGGGGGGGGCGAATGACTTTCGGAGTGCCCGGCCGCGTTTACATTATCCCCTTCTAATTGCTGGCGACGAGATTAAGTTACCCAAAATGAAGTGGAATGAACAGAGTAGAACGTGGGTAATTCTAGAAGAACCAACTAAGGATGAAGAAATCGTTTGGCCTACAAGCAATGGAATAGAGTATACTTGGAGACTAGGGGTTGAAACCATCGAGAAACGAATGGGTGAATTGCGTGTGCGGCGGACACAAGAAGGACACATTACAGTGGGATTACAATTTAGAATGGATGAAGAAGGCATCTTGGCTAAAACAGTATGGGATCAGAAAAAAATGAACGCTACTGCCTATGGGACAACCATCTTGCGGCATATAATGGGGGTATCGCAGGCATTTTCATTCCCTAAATCTGTCTATGCTGTAGAAAAGAGTTTACGAGTGTGCTCCGCCGACTTTAATAGCATAGTTCTCGACTACTTCGCTGGTTCTGGCACTACTGGTCACGCGGTCATCAACTTGAACCGTGAGGATGCTTCGACAGGCTCAGCACAGGCTGGGGGGCGGCGCAAGTTCATCCTGGTGGAGATGGGCGAGTACTTTGACACTGTGCTCCTGCCGCGCATAAAGAGGGTCACCTTCACGCCGGAGTGGAAGGACGGGGCGCCCAAGCGCCTGGCCACGCAGGAGGAGGCCGAGCGGGGGCCGCGCATCATGAAGGTCATCCGCCTGGAATCCTACGAGGACGCGCTGAACAACATCGCCTTTGACGCGGAAAGCGGCCAGCAGGCCATGCAATTCGACGACTACCTGCTGCGCTATATGCTCAGGTGGGAGACGCGGGCGAGCGAAACGCTGCTGGACGTGGAGAAACTCTCGCGTCCCTTCTCCTATCAATTGCGCATCCACCGCGACGGCGAAACCGGCGTCCGGCCGGTGGACCTGCCCGAAACCTTCAACTACCTGCTGGGCCTGTGCGTCCAAACGCGCCGGGTCCACGACGATGAGGGGCGGCGCTACCTGGTCTATCGCGGCGCCACGCGCCGAGGACGCAAAAGCGCCGTCTTGTGGCGGGAGACGGCGGGCTGGCGGAAAAAAGATTACGAACGCGACAAAAGGTTCGTAGCCAAGAAAAAGTTGACCGAGGGCGCGGACGAGGTCTATGTCAACGGCGATTCGCTCATCCCCGGCGCGCGGGCGCTGGATGGGTTGTTCAAGACGCGCATGTTCGCGAAAGTAGAGGTATGACTGTGAGCGTGAAAATCGAGATTCCCCAGCAAGAGATCGAGGCGTTCTGCCGGCGCAACCGCATCCGCAAGCTGGCGCTCTTTGGTTCGGTGTTGCGCGACGACTTTGGGCCCGACAGCGATGTAGACGTGCTGGTGGAGTTTGAGCCGGGAACGCGGGTCGGTTTGCGCTTTTTCGCGTTCGAGCAGGAGCTCTCCGAGATGCTTGGGCAAAAGGTGGACCTGAACACGCGTGGATTTCTGAGCAAGTACTTTCGGGAGCAAGTGCTTGCAGAAGCGGAGGCGCTCTATGTCGCAACGTGACGACCTCGTGCGGCTGCGCCACATGCTCGACTATGGGCAGGAGGCGCTCGCGTTGACCAGGGATAAGCAACGCGCCGATCTAGAATCGGATCACGTGCTGGAACTGGCGCTGACACGCCTACTGGAGATCGTGGGCGAGGCCGCCAACCGGGTATCGCCAGAGACGCAGCAGCGACACCCTCAGATACCCTGGCGACAAATCGTTGGCCTGCGCCACCGGCTGGTCCACGGCTATGATGCGGTGGACCTGGATATTCTGTGGGACATTATCGATCAAGACCTGCCGCCACTGGTCACAGCGCTGAAAGAGATCGTCGAGGAAGGATAGCCCATGACCCCGGCGCAAAACGGCCTACAGCAATACGTCAAACTCGAAGGGCGGTTGGCCCTGCTGGCCTGGCTCAACCACCTGCTGGGCTACAAGCGCAACCGTGACCTGCTAAAAGACACCAAAGACACGGCCGAAGGCTTTGACGCCACCGGCCGCAGTTTTCTCTACCACCACCTGATCGGGCGCGGCGGTCAGGTCAAAATCCCGGCCGGCGACTTGGCCCGCTACGACGCGAACGTCCGCGCGCACCTGGCGGCCATCAACCGCAACCGGCTCGATCCCATCACCCTGCGCTACTTTCAGTACCTGGCCGCGTTGTACACCGAGATCTTTCTCGACTGCTACTTTAACGCCCGCCAACAAATGCTGGCCGAGCTGAACAGGTTTGTGCAGCAGCGCAACGCGGCCAAACTGCCCAGCGAAGCAGAGGACGAACCCTTCACCGCAGACGACCTGACTAAACTGGCCTACTGGATGGCCACCGGCAGCGGCAAGACGCTCATCTTTCACCTGAACTACCGGCAATTCCTGCACTATGACACAGAACCGCTAGACCACATCCTGCTCATCACGCCCAACGAGGGGTTGAGCGAGCAGCATTTGGCCGAACTGGCCGCATCCGGCATTCCGGCGCGGCGCTTTGACCCTTCGGCAAGCTCAGGACACCGTCTGAACACGAGCTCCCTATGGGCAGAAGGCGGGGACGTGGTGCAGGTCATCGAGATCACCAAACTGGTGGAGCAAAAGCGGGGCGGCGGGGTGAGCGTGCCGGTGGAGGCCTTTGAGGGCCGCAACCTCATCTTTGTGGATGAAGGCCACAAAGGCTCCGGCGGCGAGGTCTGGCGCGGCTACCGCGACGCTCTGGGCGCGACCGGCTTTACCTTTGAGTACAGCGCCACTTTCGGCCAGGCCCTGAGCGCGGCCCGCAACGACCCGCTCACCGCCGAGTACGGCAAGGCCATCCTCTTTGACTATTCCTACCGCTACTTTTACGGCGACGGCTACGGCAAGGACTTTCGCATCCTCAACCTGCAGGAGGAAAGTCGGGCCGACCAGACCGAGATGCTACTCCTGGGCAACCTGCTTTCGTTTTACGAGCAGCAGCGCGTCTTTGAAGAGCAAGCCGACGCCCTGCGGCCTTACAACCTGGAAAAGCCGCTCTGGGTCTTTGTGGGCAGCACGGTGAACGCCGTCTATACCAGGAAGGGGCAGAAACGGAGCGACGTGTTGACCGTGGCCCGCTTCTTGCATCACGTGCTACAAGACCGACGCTGGGCGGTCGAGACCATCAAGAATCTGCTGAAAGGCCAAAGCGGCCTGGTCACGGACGGGATGGACGTGTTCGCCGGCCGATTCAAGCGCCTGCGCCAAACCGGTCTCTCGCCACGGCAGGTGTACGAGGAGGTGCTACACAGAACCTTCCACGCCCCGGCGAGCGGCGGTCTGCACCTGTGCGCCCTCCGCGGCAGCAAAGGCGAACTGGGCCTCAAGGCCGCCGGCGCCGATGACTATTTCGGCCTGATCTATATCGGCGATACCTCCGCCTTTAAGAAACTGGTCGAGGCGGACGCGGCGGGGATCACGCTGGAAGAGGACGCCCTCTCTGGCTCCCTGTTCGAGGGCATCAACCGGCCTGATTCGGACCTCCACGTCCTTATCGGCGCGAAAAAGTTTATGGAAGGCTGGAATTCGTGGCGCGTCTCCAACATGGGCCTGCTGAACATCGGCCGGCGGGCAGGCTCGCAGATCATCCAGCTCTTTGGGCGCGGCGTCCGTCTGCGCGGCAAAGGCTTTAGCCTCAAGCGCAGCGCGGCGCTGGACGGCGACCACCCGAAACACGTATCGCTGTTGGAGACGTTGAACATCTTTGCCGTGCGCGCCAATTACATGGCCCAGTTCCGCGACTATTTGGAGCGGGAGGGAGTGGAGATTGAACCCGTCATCGAGTTGCCGCTGTTCATCTGGGCCGACAAGCAATCCCTGAACAAGGGGCTGGTGGCGCCGCGCACGCCGGAGGGACGCGACTTTGCGGCCGAAACCGACCTCCTGCTGGAGCCGAACCGGGAAATCCGCGTGCAGGTGGATATGTCGGTGCGGGTGCAGACGATGGAAAGCACGGCGTTGGGCCTCCATACCGCGCAGGTGCGGGCCGGTCGCGCTCAAAAGCTCCCGCCGGAGAGCCTGGCGTGGATAGACTGGGAGCGGGCTTATCTCGACCTGCTGGCGTACAAGGAGCGCAAAGGGCTGGCCAACCTGATCATCCGCCCTGAGACGCCGCGCCAGATCGTTGAGCGCGTCCCCTGCACCATCATTGCCGACGAAAGAGTCGTCAAGCCGCGCTCCTTTGCCGGTCGCGCCCTGCTTCAGGATGCGGCGACGAACCTGCTGCGGAAATATGTGGACGTGTTCTACCGTCAGGCCCGTGAGCGTTGGGAAACCGGGGCAATGGAATACGTCCCGCTGCGTAAAGATGACCCGAACCTGAGCTTCAAGCCCGAAGGCGTCCGGGAGCAAAAGGCTGCTTACGTGGTCAAAGTGCCGCGCTCCGAACAGGAACTGGTCAAGGAGATTCAAAAACTGCTCGACGAAGCGGAGCGATTATACCGCGAGGAAAACGCGGGGCTGCCGCGCATCCATTTCGACCGTCACCTGTACCAGCCGTTGCTGGTGGAGAAGGCGGACAAGGTGCAGATGATCCCGCCGGGGCTAAAGCCCAGCGAGGCGCAATTTGTGCGCGACCTCAAGGACTATTGGACCGCCGAGCGGGACAAATCGCTGGCGGGCAAAGAAGTGTTCCTCCTGCGCAACCTGAGTCGCGGCCGGGGCGTCGGCTTTTTTGAGGAGCGGGGCTTTTACCCGGACTTTATCCTGTGGGTGATGGACGCGGAGGGCCAACGCATCCTCTTTGTGGAGCCTCACGGCATGCTCCACGCCAAAGCCTACATCCACGATGACAAGGCGCGGCTGCACGAACGGTTGCCGGCGCTGGCAAAAAAGATTGGCGACAGAAGCGGACGAACGGACATCGTGTTGGACTCGTACATCATCTCTGCCACCCCTTACGACGATCTATACCAACGCTATGACGACGGGACGTGGGACCGGGCGCGATTTGCTGAGAAGCATATCCTCTTCCAGGAGCGAGGGCCGGAATACGATTACATAAAAATGCTGTTTGCGGACAGCTAAGTTGTGGTGGGCCGGAGCCTCGCGGCTCCGACCCCCACTACCGAACCGGACGTGAGACTTTCACCTCATCCGGCTCTTGAGCACCAAGGCCATTGTCATTGGCACTACTGGCGGCGATTGCTCGACCGCATTCGCTTGGTCAATGTTGTCAATTTTCGTCCGATATTGGGCCGCTGATTCATGTAGGGAGCCGTCCATGCCGGAAGAGATTTTCCCGTCATCCTATTTGTGCGATTGCGGTCACAAGTCCAGTTTCTTCGAAAACACGATCAGGGAAGTCAAAGCTGAGAGCCACAGGCATGAGGTATGGCTCTATGATGATAGTGAACCTGAGCACATTATCGTGTTCTACAATGGTGAGATGACAGACATCATCTGCCCCCTTGAGGAGCAAGAGGAACCACCTTCACCGTAAGTCAGTAAAGGCAGGCAGCGCTATGAAGAATCCTGACGACCTACACCCCGCCAACGCCGAAGAGCTAGCCACCATCGCCCAGGAGACCGTCGCCAAGGTGCTCCGTGGGGCGCTGCGGTATCCGAGTGAGAGCGGCGGCTGTCAGCTGGGCGACGTGGACAGGGGGACGGAGGAATGCCATTTGAAGCCTAGCCAAGGTCTGGCGACGGAATCTGTCCCAGAACCCTGGTCGACCGGCAGGCTGGAGTGACGAGGAGGTCCAAGATGACCAATAGAAACTTGTCCGACACCGCGATGGTTATGACTGGAAAACCGGACGTGGTGGTTGTGGGGGCGGGGGTGATGGGGTGTAGTACTGCCTATTGGCTCAGCAAGGCAGGCTACCAGGTACTGGTGTTGGAAAAGGAGGCCATCGCCGTTGGCGCTTCAGGCGTATCGGCTGCTATGTGGCTGAACATCAGTCGCAGCGCTTGGCAGGCTCAAGGAGACAAGAGGTGGGAGTTGGCTTGGCAGAGCTCCCGCCTGCACCGAGAACTTGCCCGTGTTCTGCCGCAAGAATCAGGCATTGACATCGGTTATCGAGAACATCCGACGATCGAACCCGCTTTTACAGCGGAGGAAGTGGAAAGCTTAAAGTCCTTGGCATCGGCCATCGGGTCCGATGATCCGTCTGCCTGTTGGCTGGAGGGACAGGCTCTATGGGAAGTGGAGCCCCATCTGAGCGGCGATGTCTTGGGGGGCATGGTGTATCACCAGGCGCAAGTGCTGGCTTATCCGTTTGTGTTGGCCCTGGCCCAAGCGGCAGAGCGCCGGGGCATGCAGCTTCGGCATGGTGAGGTCGTGGGGCTGCAGAGAGAGGCCGGACGGGTTACTGGCGTCCGGTTGCGAGGTGGCGGGACTATTGTCACCGAGACAGTGGTGCTGGCCATGGGCCCTTGGAGCCAGAGGGCGGCGGCCTGGTTGGGGTTCAAGATCCCGGTCTGGCCGGTGAGGGGCCAGATCTTGGAACTCCAGGTGCCCGGTCCCCAGCTCCATGCTTCCCTGTCCTACAGCGAGATGTACGTGCTTCACAAGGCCAACGGCCTCACTCTGGCAGGCGCTACCTACGAGCCGGATAGCGGCTTTATCAACCACGCCACGTCAGCAGGCGCGGAGGCCATCATGAACGCGACCCTACGAATAGCTCCGTCTCTTGTGGACGCACGGGTGGTGAACCATGTCTCCGGCTTGAGGCCAGGTTCCAGAGACTCACTGCCTCTCATCGGGCCGATACCGGGCTGGCGAGGGGTGTACGTGGTCTCGGGTCACGATCGCAAGGGCATGGGGTTCAGTGCCATGAGCACGCGCATCATCGCCGATCTCATCATCAAGGGGCGCAGCCCCATGCCCATAGAGATGTTCGATCCCTCACGGTTCGGACCGGAGGAGAGAACTTGCGCGAGCTAAAGGAGGCCAGTAAATGCGAGTACTGACCCCTTTTTGCTTCCGCTTTGCGCCTTGATCAGAAGCCTCTTTTTTGCCCTCTTCTCTGGCTTGTGATATAATGTCTACATCGTAGCCGCCCTTTTCCGC
>CAYVPU010000061.1:0-5136 GCA_964453885.1 uncultured Anaerolineae bacterium
ATGCTGGCTACCTGGGGCTGGTCGCGCCGCTGGCGTTGTCGTTGGCATTGGGAGGTTGGAAGGTTGGTGGGCGTGGCCTGGGCGAATTCTTGATTTACGGAGGGGTGTTCGGGATTATGGCCGTCGCAATGGCGATGAGTTGGTCGCGGGGGGCATGGATCGGGTTTGCGGCGGCGGTGGCGACGATGAGTCTCGTGCGCAGCCGGCGGGCAGCGGCAGCCTTTGCCGCACTGGTGGTCATCGGTGCACTAATATTGATCATGGGTAGTTTTCAACTGCTGCCCGAGGTTCTGACGCAACGCCTCACCGATTTCTTACCTTACCTCCGGCCCTTTGACGTACGCAGCGTAAAAGTGACCGCCGCCAACTTTGCCGTCGTCGAGCGGATGGCCCATTGGCAAGCTGGCTGGCAGATGTGGACGGAGCATCCCTGGTGTGGAGTGGGCATGGGCAACTATGAACCGATCTACTCGGCCTATTACATCCCGCCGTGGAAAGAGCCCCTGGGTCATGCGCACAACTATTACCTCAATATAGCCGCTGAGACCGGACTGATCGGCCTGCTGGCTTATCTCGTCCTGTGGGGCGCGGCCTTCTGGCAGGCGGTGCGGGCCATCCGGCGCACGTCCGGTTGGGAGAAAGCCGTCGTCGTCGGCGTGCTGGGCGTGCTGGCCCATCTCAGCGCTCACAACTTTTTCGACAACCTGTTCGTTCACAACATGTACGCGCACATCGCCGTCCTTCTGGCGCTGTTGCCCGTGCTCACCAATCTCACTGTTTACCAAAGATCTGCGCCAAAAGCGTCGATCTAACTCGAACCATGCCGGATGGGATAGCAACATAATCAGGAGGTACGACACACATTGATCGCCAACATCATGACCCTCGCACGGGACAAGCGCAAAGAACTAACCCGCTTTTGCAAGTTCGCCATCGTCGGCGCAATCGGCACCGTGGTGGATTTCGGCGTGTTGAACCTGCTCATCCAACTGGCCGGTCTCAACAAGTTCTGGGCCAACACCTGCTCGTTTACGGCAGCAGTCGTCAGCAACTTTACCTGGAACCGGCTGTGGACGTTTCCCGAATCACGAGAGCAACCGCTTTTCCTACAGATGGGACAATTCGCCCTGGTCAACGTCGCCGGTCTGGCCATCAACCAGACCATCTTTTTGGGACTCGACAAACTTGTCCTGGGGGAAGCTGGCACACTGGCCACGCCTATGGCGGGCCTGGCGGATGTTATTGGTATGGCGCACTTTACGCTGGCTTACAACCTGGCCAAGGCCATGGCCATCATTGTCGTGCTGTTCTGGAATTTCGGGATCAACCGGATTTGGACGTACAAAGACATTGAGTGATGCGTGATGGGGGTAAGGTGCGGATCGGGATTGACTTTACGGCGGCGGCGCAGCAGGGGGGTGGCATTGGCCGGCTGACGCGCAACATCATCGGCGCGCTGGCGAAAATAGACCACCAGAACGAGTACCGCCTGTTCGTGGCGGCAGGACGCAGACGGGATGAGGAATGGAAAGTCGGCAGCCTGGGTGCTGCCTTCCAGACTTCCAACCCTTTGTCCTCAGTCCTTGGGCCTGAGGACCAAGTGTCCTTGGGCCAAAGCCCTGGGTCCTTGAGACCCAGGATCAAGGAGACCAAGGGCCATCCAAATTTCCGGCTCAAGACCGTGCCTTTTTCCGATCACACGCTGGCCGTGGCCTGGCACCGCCTGCAATTGCCACTGTTTGTCGAACTGTTCACCGGCCGGGTAGACCTGTTTCACTCGCCAGATTTTGCGCTGCCGCCGGTGTGGCGCGCCCGCACCCTGGTCACCGTTCACGATCTCTCGTTCATGCGACTGCCAGAGTGCTTTCCCGACGGGTTGCTCCGCTACCTGGGAAGTGCTGTGCCGCGCGCCGTCCGCCGCGCCGATCACATCATCGCCGACTCGAACAATACACGGCGCGATTTGATGGAACTGCTGGGCACGCCGGGGCCCAAGATCACCGTCATTCACTCTGGCGTTGAGCCACGCTTCCGGCCCTTGACCAGCGAGGCCGACCGTGAAACCCTGGCTGCCGTCCGCTGCAAATACGCCCTGCCGGAACGGTTCATCCTGGGCGTCGGCACGATCCAGCCGCGCAAGAACCTGACCCGTCTTGTCGAAGCATACTCAATGCTCAATGCTCAATGCTCAACGCACAATTGGGAATTGGTGATCGCCGGCGGAAAGGGATGGCTGTACGAAGGAACCTTTGAGCGGGTAAGGGCATTACGGTTGGAAGATCGGGTGCGTTTCCTGGGATTCGTGGACGACGCGGATCTGCCAGCACTGTACAACCTGGCCGGGACATTCGCCTTTCCATCGCTCTACGAAGGATTTGGTCTGCCGCCGCTGGAGGCGATGGCCTGCGGCGTGCCGGTGGTGTGCTCGAATGTATCGTCACTGCCGGAGGTGGTGGGCGACGCTGCGCTGACGGTGGATCCGTTGGACGTGGCCGGGCTGGCCGAGGCCATGCGCCGGGCAATAGAAGACGAGACATTGAGGGCATCGCTGGTGACACGGGGGTTGGCGCGGGCGGCGACCTTTACCTGGCCCGAGGCCGCTCAAGCATTACTGGGCGTTTACTCAAACATAGTCTGACAGCAGAAGCACAGAGATGTCGGTGATTTTCGGATTGATATTTGCTACTGAGTTTGGTTGTCAAGACATTCACTTTACCTCTCCTATTCTGACTTTACTCTGAGGTATTCGCTTTTATTGTACACAACGGTCTTTACTTTGTCAAGAAAGTGGGAAAGCAACCATGAAACCAAAGCGAGTAGCCGATTCTCAGGTCACGATCAGCCGCCTGATGGAACCAGGAGACGCCAACCTGCTGGGCAACGTCCACGGCGGCGTCCTGATGAAACTCGTTGACGAGGTGGGCGGCATCGCCGCTGCCCGCCACGCCCAGCGTCCCGTCGTCACCGTGGTCATAGACTCAGTGACGTTCATCTCGCCTATCCGCGTGGGCGACCTGGTCGTCTTGACGGCCACACTGACGTGGGTGGGACGCACCTCGGTGGAGGTAAAAGTGCACGTCGAGGCGGAAAACATACTCACTGGCCATCGCGTGCACACCAACTCGGCTTACGTCGTCTACGTCGCCCTGAACGAGAACGGCAGGCCGACCGAGGTACCCCGCCTCATCGCCGAAACGGAAGAACAGCGCCAACGCATGATCGAGGCCGATGTGCGCCAGGCGCAACGACTGGGACGCAGAAAGATAAAGACATAGGTGTTGAAATGGCCCGATCCATGCTGCTCGAAATCCTGGACCAAAGCTCCATCCAGGCCATTCTAAAAGCCCCCTCAAAAATTGACCGGGGGCTGGCGCTGGACATCACGCATCTTCCCTTCCTGGCGCTAGTAGGCCAGCGGGAGATGAAGACGGCGCTGCTGTTGGCGGTGATCAACCCCCGCGTGGGCGGCGTGCTTCTCATCGGCCCCCGGGGCATCGGCAAAACCACCGCCGTGCGCGGCCTGGTAGACCTGATGCCGCCCGTGAAGCGGAGCACCTGCCCCTATGGTTGCACCGAGGAGGCCGCCGAGGCACGGGGCATGGACGCCATCTGCATCAGTTGCGCCGAAAAGATGGGCCACGGCGAACCCCTCACTGCCCTCGACCGGATGCGCCTGGTGGAGCTGCCCCTTCACGCCCGGCTGGAGGACGTGGTGGGCGGCATCAACGAGCGCATCGCCATCGAGCAAAATCGCGTCAAACTGGAAAAAGGCATCCTGGCCTATGCCGATGGCAACCTCCTTTACGTGGACGAGATCAACCTCCTGGCCGACAAAGTGGTAGACGCCATCCTCGACGCCGCTGCCCAGGGGCGCTACACCGTGCGCCGGGGTCCCCTTAGCGCCACGTACAACGCCCGCCTTGTCCTCGTCGGCTCTATGAACCCGGAGGAAGGCTCGTTGCGCCCGCAGATCATGGACCGACTGGGCCTACGAGTGGTGGTCTCGGGCCTGACAAAGAGCTCACAACGTCTAAAAGTTTACCGCCGGATGCGTGCCTTTGCCGACAACCCTCACGAATTCATCGCCACTTGCGCCCAAGAGACCCATACCTTTAGCCAGGAGATCGCCGAGGCCAAAGCCCGGCTGTCTCACGTCACCCTCACCCGCGAGGCGGAACGGCTGGCTCTGCGGCTGGTCAAGGAACTGGACATTGCCTCCAACCGCGCCGAGTACGTCATGCTGGAGGGGGCCCGCGCCCACGCCGCCGCCGATGGCCGCAACAGGGCCGGCGTGGCCGACGTCCGCACCATTGCGCCGATGGCCCTCCGCCAGCGCCGCAGCGAGTTTATGACGCACTATTTTGAACAGGATCACGAGGAAACACAACGCATCCAGGAGGTTATCGAAAACAACAAGTGAATCTGGAGAAGAAATTACCTATCGCCTGTCCATCAACATGCACCTATGAATAGCAAAAGCTCGAAAAGACCTTTTGTCGAGTCGTGGGGGGGATTCCTTCTCACTCTCGCTGCCCTGACGCTGGCTGTCGTTGGCTACTGGGGGCCGTGGGTGGATCACGTTACGGCGGCGTTGGTCATCCCCGGCTTTGACCTGGCCGAGTTCGTCAAGTTCCTGCCAGAAGTGCGTGCCAGAACGGTGCCCGTAACCCGCGAACTGTTTTACTTGCCTGCGCCAGCGGCCGGTCTCTGCCTGGCGTTGACCATCGGCCGGCGGCGCCCTCGGCTGCCGACCTGGGCCACAGCGCTGCTGGCGATTTGGGCCGCCTGGCTGGCCCTCATTGTGGCCCCGCCGCCCGACCTCATCCTGCGCTTTGCCAGGGACGCAGCCCTGCGCGCCGAGTGGGGACGACAGGCAGCCCTGGCCGCGGGTGCTTTCCTGGCTGTCGTCGCTGCGCTGCTCTGGGCAGGCCGCCGGCCTCGACGGGCTTTGCCGCTGCTCGTCACGCTGATCGCCGGAGCAGGCATTGCAGTTCCGCTGTGGCAGTTCTTTGCCGTCCGCCCGGCCGTTGACCGGGTATACAACAAACCGGTGACCCTGGGCTGGGGGCTGTGGCTGATGCCACTGGGTTTTGTGTTGCTCGTTGCCGCTGCCTGGTGGCAAGCATTTTTATCCTC
>CAYVPU010000061.1:5236-14884 GCA_964453885.1 uncultured Anaerolineae bacterium
CACTGGGTTTTGTGTTGCTCGTTGCCGCTGCCTGGTGGCAAGCATTTTTATCCTCGGAGACGAGGAAATGCGTGATGCGTGATGCGTGAAACGCAGAGTGTAATCACGCAACACGCATCACGTTTCACGTCTACTTGTAATCCTCCCGTACCGGGTGAAAGGCGTCCATTACCCGCGCCGGGCCGGGAAAAGTGGCACTGTGGGGCACGTTCGACGGGATCGTCGCACCTTCGCCGACCCGCAGGGTGCACGTCTGGCCATCCAGGGTAAAGACCACCTCCCCTTCCAGCACATAGCTGATCTGCTCGTGCGGGTGAGCGTGTTCCGGGATCTGCCGCCCAGGTTCAAAATCAAAGAACGTCAACATCACACCCTCCAGATACACCGCTCGCCGAAATACCCCCTCCAGCATCTCGGTGACCGGCAGATCCTCAACCTTGAAAAATGGCATGACTGTTCCTCCTTCACCCCCTCAATATACAAAAAGGCAGGGTGAATTCCCTGCCTCTCTCACGAACTGTGAAACAGTATGACTACGCCTCGGCTGGCGCTTCTGCCTCGCCTGCCTCTTCAGGTTCTTGCCGGCCGGCTCTGGCCGACCACTCTTCTCTGGCCTTCATGGCTGCCTCGCGCCCTTCGGCCCAGGCTTCCTCGGCCCGTTGCTTGGCCTCAGCGATGATCTCTTCCCCCCGCTTCCTCGCGTCGGCGATGATGGCGTCGGCCCGCTCCCGGGTTTGTTGGCTCAAGTCCTCGGCGCGATCTTTTAATTCGATTCCCCTATCCCGAATCTGGGCCCGCGTCTGCTCGCCGGACTGCGGTGCCAGCACCAGGGCAACGGCCGCTCCCACCAACCCACCGATGATGAATCCTGCTACAAAGGACGCTCCTTCATTGCTACTTGACATTTCCGTTCTCCTTTCTTTCCACAAGATCTTCTAACCTTCTGAACCGCTACGAGGGCGTCGCCGCCTAAAGACGGCTTTCAGCCCCCCCTGCACGGCCGATACGGTGCTTACTGCCTTGATCAGCGGCGAAACGACCACATCGCTGACAAAGGTCGTCGTCTGTTTGACCGTGTCCACCGTTTCATTCGTAGAATTGAGAATAGGTAACACTTCATCCCGCAGCAATTGGGTCAGGTTGATGATCTGAACGATCAGCACGATGAGCAATATGCCAATCGCCAGGGACTGGACAGCCATGAGGATGATAAAAATATCACGGAGCACCTGGGCCCAGGTGGGATGGACAAAGAGCTGATAACCACCGAATCCCAGGGCAGCGACCACTACCACCGCCACGACGACTGCGACGACCTTTGTCCATTGCCGCTGTTCCCGGTCCTCCTGGGCAGCCTGTATCGCCTCGGTTCCCCTGACGGAACCTTTGGTAGGTTGAGCCATGCTCCATACCCCTTTCTCTGCAGTGCGATTGTACAGCCAGGATTATATCATATCTTGCAGGTGTGGTCAACACACTTTAACCGTTCACCAGGGGGCCAAGAAACCCGATTTTTCTTGCCAGAGAATCCTGGTGGTCACTGAAAAGCGCCTTGCAGCCAGCAA
Organism: uncultured Anaerolineae bacterium; assembly: GCA_964453885.1. GTDB lineage: Bacteria > Chloroflexota > Anaerolineae > CAYNKW01 > CAYNKW01 > CAYNKW01. The sequence goes on from CAYVPU010000061.1 coordinate 6,802, forward strand.
CTTTTGACCCGTGGAGCACAAAAAACCGGGTTTCTGAAGATGAAACAGCACCCTTTGCGAGTCAGTGACCCGCAGAGAGCCGGCTGCCCCCCTCTAACTCCCCCCAACGGGGGGAGAACCATCTAACTTCCCTCCCTTTGAGGGGGATTGAGGGGGGGAGTCTGCCAAAACGGGAATTGCTGTACCTTAACATTGAGCTGAGAGCTAGCGAAATTCAGCCAGCACAGGCCGGTGATCGGACGCCGTACAGGCCAGTTCACTATCCGGTACCCGACAGGCAACCAGCCGCCCCTGCAAGGTGGGGGGCACAAACAGGTAGTCAATCCGCACCCGGGGCGACGGGGCGGGCCAGGTGGCCCCATCCCCGCCCCCGGCGACTGCGGCCCAGGCGTCGGCGTAACCTGCTGCCAGAACCCGCGCCACGGTTCGCAAGGGAAGCAACTCCCTTACACCCTTTGGATCCTCTCTGCTGCACACCTCGGCTTCCAGGCGCTCCAACTCACCCGGACAGCCGGCATAATCGGCCGGAGCCAGCGTGTTAAAGTCGCCCATTAACAGGTGGAGGCTATCTCTAAAGCGGGTGATGATATCGAGCAACGCTGCAACCTCCCGGTCGCGCACGCCTTCCGAGAGATTGTCCAGGTGCGTCACGTACACCGCCCAGGTCTCCCGCCCCACGGCCAACTCGGCCCGGAGGACGGCGCGGCGATAGTGGCCTTGCGTCTGGGGCAGCAAGATCGTCTGTGCGCAACGAATGGGATAACGACTGAGCAGCCCGTTGCCGTAGGGGCCGGCGACGTAGCCCCAACCGGAGTGAGGATTGGTCGGGCCAAAGGCAAAAGCCATGCCCAGTCTGGCCGCCATCCTGGACAAGAGATCGCGGGTCTCGCCCCTCGACGTAAGGGGGTGAAACACCTCGTTGAGCCCGACGACGTCGGCTTTGGTCTCGGCAATGACTTGAGCCACGCGGGCCACGTCCACACAATCGTCGCCGCCCTGCCAGTGATGGATATTGTAGGTCAGCACTTTGACCGTGTCGTCCGTCTCGCCGGTCAGTTTTTTCAGCGGCGCGTAGGAGAGCCGATGAACCGGGGAAGGCCCCAGCAAAGCCAAAGCCTGCCGGTGCTGGCGCGTGCCGTAGCCCTTATGTCGAGCCATGCCGTAGCCACCGTAGCGGGCGTCGAGAGAGACCATCATCCGGTCGCGGGTCACTTTGGCCACGATAGAAGCAGCGGCGATAGAGAGCGAGCGAGCGTCCCCCTTGATCAACGGACGTTGCGGCAGCGGCAGACTGGGCAACCGGAGGGCGTCTATCAGCAGCGCGCCCGGGGCGACGTCCAGACGGCCCACGGCCTGGACCATCGCCTCCCGGGTGGCCGGCACGATGCCGATCGCGTCAACCCGGCCAGGCAGCACGCTGCCCACACCAACAGCCAGCGCCACGCCCCGGATACGGCCAAACAGTTGATCGCGCTGGCGGGGCGTGCACTGCTTGGAATCTCGCACGCCGCTGAGGGCCTGGGCCAGGTCAGGCCGGTTCAACGGCAACACGACGGCCGCGGCCACCACCGGGCCGGCCCACGCCCCACGCCCGGCCTCGTCCAGGCCAGCAATGCGGGGGCAGCCCTGCGCTTGCAGCGCTCGCTCCTCTTGTAGATCGGGCCACTGGGTCATTTTTACCTCGTTCCCGGCCTAATTCCGACACCTCTCAAATAAGCCTTCACTCCTGCGCTCCCGGCGGGTCAGTGACCCGCCGGAGCCCCTCCCATTGCCGGGCATCCAACCGCTTTTTGATCATGGTCATCAAGCTGGTCTTGCCGCTGCCCCAGGAGCCAAAGATGCCAACCGTCAGCGGCGTCTGGACGCTTCCATCGGCAATGATGTCGGCCAGGGTTTTGGCGTAGGGGGCAAAGTTCAGTTGATCCTCGTCGGCTGGCTGGTCGGAGAGGGTGGACAAGCGCGGCGAATTCGAAAGTGATTCGACTGTCACGAGAACCTCCTCATGATCACGAGAGCGAAAAGGTTGAAAAGAAAAAGGCGTAGGTGCTAACCTACGCCCTCCGCCTTTCACTGGAACGAATTACCGGCTCCTTTTCTCGCGCAGGCGAGCCGCCTTGCCCCGTCGCTGGCGCAGGTAATACAGTCTGGCCCGCCGCACGTGGGCGTGGCGCAACACCTCCACCTTTTCAAGGCGCGGCGAGTGGAGCAAAAAGGTGCGCTCCACGCCAATGCCGTGAGAGGCAATACGCCGCACGGTAAAACTGGCGTTAATGCCGCCCTTTTTGACACGCAGAATGGTGCCCTGAAAAATCTGCACCCGCTCTCGCTCCCCTTCGACGATGCGCAAATGGACGCGCACCGTATCGCCGGATTTGATGGACGGGATGTTGGGGTTGGGCTCTACGTATTGCACCGATTGCATCAAGGTTGACATGATCTTCTCCATCCTGGCACAATTAGATTTCAAATTCAGGCGGCCATAACGTGGGAACGCAAATGGCCGCAACACGACATTATAGCATGGAATGAACGAGTTAGCAAATCCTGTCAAGAACCTAAGACAGAGGGCCGTGCACCGGGCAACCGCACGGTGAATTTGCTCCCCATGCCGACGATGCTTTCCACGGATATCTCGCCGCCGTGGGCGGCGACGATCTCTTTGGCGATGGCCAGCCCCAGGCCGGCGCCACCCTTCCCGCGCGCCCGCGATTTATCCACCTGGTAAAAGCGCTCAAAGATGCGCGGCAGATCCTGAGGGGGAATGCCAGGGCCGGTATCCGACACGCTCACTTTTACCTGAGACGCATCGGCATAACAAGCGACGGCGGTCACTTTGCCGCCGGCCGCCGTGTGCTTTAGCGCGTTGTCCAGCAGAATAATAAACACCTGGGCCAGCCGGTCGCCGTCGCCGGTGACCCGGGCGGCGGGAGGTAGTTGGGTCAGTTCAGCGATCAGCGAGACGCCTCCCTGGACAGCTTGCGGGGTCAGCTTTTCCACGCATCCCTCCAACACGGCCCTCAAATCCACCGGCTCACGGGCCATGACGATCTGCCCGGCCTCGATCCTGGCCAGGTCCAGCAGTTGACTCACCATGCGAGTCAGGCGGCCCGCCTCGTCGTGGATGACTCCGGCCGCCTGTTTGACGGCTTCAGGATCGTCCGCCGTGCCATCCAGGATCGCCTGGGAAAAGCCCTGGATGGAGGTGAGAGGCGTCTTGAGTTCGTGGGACACGTTGGCCACAAAATCCCGCTGCGCCTGCTGGGAAGCTTTTACGGCCTGGGTCATAGTGTTAAAGCTGTTCGCCATGCTGTGCACCTCGTCGGGCGAGGCGATGTCCAGGTGCAAGTCATAGTCGCCCTGGGATACTTTTTCGGCGGCGGCGGTCACTTTCTGCAACGGCCCGACGATGGAGCGGCCCATGGTCCAGGCCAGGGCCAGGGACACCACCAACCCCACGATACCGGCGACGAGGAAACGTTGCAAGATTAGCTGCAACAACTCTCGGGATTCCTGGGGAGGAGCAGCGACAACAAGGAGCAATCGCTGGCCCCTGTCAGTGCCCCGAAGGGGCACTCCCACCCAGAGTAACGCCTCACCGGCAGGCAAGACAGTCTCACCCCGGACGGGACCTGGCGCATCGCGCTGAGGCAGTGGCCCGTCAAGGAACTGTTGCCCCTGCAGCTCACCCAGGCTGTCCGCCAGCACGTAACCTTCGGGATTCAGAATCAGGCCGCGGGTCTGGCGAAGAAGAGGAAACAGAACTTTGGTCTGGCGCCAGTCATCCGCCAACTCTTTGAGAGTCATGCCCCGGTTGAGTTGAAACTGGATGGTCAGTTGGGCCCAGGTGACCAGGGGCTCCAGCCGCAGGTACGTGACGCGCCGCATGATGTCTGGCATCAGTGCGGCGATGGTGGCACCAATGAGGCAGAGACACACCAGCAAGATGACAATGTACGAGGCGACCAACCGCCCCCGCAGACTGCTCAACATGCCGACCCCTTTCGCGCAACAGATACACTAGCCAACCAACTTGTAGCCTACGCCCCACACCGTCTCGATCTTCACCTGGCTGCCGGCCAGTTTATGGCGCAAGTGGGCGATGTGCACGTCCACCGTCCGCGTCTGTCCGTAAAAATCAAAACCCCATACCAGATCCAGCAGTTGCTCACGGCTGAGGACGATGCCCTTGTGCTCGACCAGGGCCAGCAGCACGTCGAACTCTTTGGTACGCAAGGAGACCGGGTTCCCGGCGACGGTCACTTCACGGCGAGCCGGGTCTACTGTCAGATCGCACAGGCGCAGGATTTGACCAGGGCGATCAGTGCGCACGGCTCGGCGGAGGACGGCCCTGACGCGGGCCACCAACTCGCGAGGGTTAAAGGGCTTGGTCAAATAATCATCGGCGCCCAGTTCCAGGCCGACGATTTTGTCTATGTCGTCGTCACGAGCGGTGAGCATGATGATGGGCACGTCGGATTTCGCCCGCACGCGGCGGCAAACCTCCCAGCCGTCCACCTCGGGCAGCATCAAATCCAGCACCACGAGCGCTGGCTGGAGCTCATCTACCTTGCGGAGCGCCTTGGCACCGTCGGCGGCGCTCTCTACCCGGTAGCCTTCTTTTTCCAGGTACATTCTCACCAGGGCAATGATGTTGGCTTCGTCGTCCACAACCAGGATCGTTTCCTTGGGCATAGTGCTACTCCACTTTTTACTTTGGCCCCGCGCGTGACAGCGAATCCAGGGATTTATCGAACGAGTTCGCCAAAGGTCTTTGATCGAGGCGAAGAAGGGCTCGGTCAAAGACCTTCGCCCATCATAGAGCAAGACCTTTGCCCATCATAGGATTCCTACGGCGATCTTTTGCCCGGCGCTGCCGGATCGTTTCGTAGATCAGGGCCGCCGTGGCCGCCGAGACGTTGAGTGACGTGGCCCGGCCAGCCATAGGTAGACGCACGAGAGCATCGGCCTCGGCGCAGACCGGCGCCGGCAGGCCTTGTCGCTCGCTGCCGACGAGGAGCGCCAGCGGCTGGCCATAGTCCACGTCGAAATAGTCCTGCTGGCCGTGAGCCGACGAGGCGACGACAAAGAGAGGCACGCCGGCGGCCCGAACCTCCGCGTACCACCGGGGCAGCGCTGCATCGCTCGACAGACGAACGACGGGCAGGGCAAAGAGGGAACCCATCGTTGCCCGGACTGCATGGGGATCATAGACGTCCACCGATGGCCCCACGACCACCACCCCCGTCGCACCGGCGGCGTCGCCGGTGCGAATGATGGACCCCAGGTTGCCGGGATCGCGCAACTGGTAGGCCACGATAACCAGCATGTCATCGGACAGGGGTATAGTCGCCAGCGGTTGATCCTCGATGTGGATCAGAGCAGCGATGCCCTGCGGTTCGTCCCGCTCCGATAGCGCGCGAAAAACGTCAGCCGAGAGGGCCAGTCGCCGAGAGCGCTCCACCCGGCCCACCAGCGCCCGTGCCCGCTCACTCACCAACAGATCGGGTGCGTAGACGAGCGTTTCCACCGGGGCACCGCAGGTCAGGGCCTCCTCCACAATGCGGATGCCTTTGGCCAGAAAACAGCGCTCGCGCTGCCGGTATTTGCGCATCCGCAGCGCGCGAAGAAATTTGACCTTGGGGTTCTTGAAACTGGTGATAGGCTTCACGGTTTTAATGAGCGGATTCACCAGGATAGGCGCGGTCTTCCAGTTCGGCGATGTATTTTTCGACCTCCATCGCCGCCCGGCAGCCGTCTCCCACAGAGGTGGCAATCTGGCGGTACATCCAGTCCTGCACATCGCCAGCGGCATAGACGCCGGGCACGTTGGTGCGCCGGCGATCGTCAGTAAGGATGTAGCCCTTTTCATCCAGTGTCACCTGACCGCCCAGGAATTTGGTGTTGGGCGTGTGGCCGATGGCGACAAAGACCCCTTCAACGGGGTGCAGGCGCTCCTCGCCGGTTTTGACGTTTCGCAGGCGCACGCCGCTCACGGCCTGGTGGCCCACGATCTCGTCCACGACGGTATCCCAAACGAATTCGATCTTTTCATTGCGCAAGGCGCGTTCCTGTATGTACCGATCGGCGCGCAACCGGTCGCGCCGATGAACCTGGTAGATCTTGGCCGCGAAGCGGGTGAGGAACATGGCCTCTTCCACAGCGGCGTCGCCACCACCAACCAGGACGATTTCCCTGCCCGTGTAAAAAAAGCCATCGCAGGTGGCGCAATAAGAGACACCGCGCCCGGCAAATTCCTCCTCGCCCGGCACACCCAGCTTGCGCGGTGAGGAGCCGGTGGCGATGATGAGTGCGTGGGCCTCACGTTCACCGCCATAGGCGGTCACCTTGAACGGACGCACCGAGAGATCCAGGCCAGTTATCGTATCGTACTCGAGGCGCGCGCCGAACCGTTCGGCCTGCTTTTGGAACAACTGGCCCAGTTCGGGGCCAGTGAGACCCTCTGGAAAGCCTGGATAGTTCTCGATCTCGCTGGAAATAGCCACCTGGCCGCCCAGAGTATCCCCGACAAAGACCAGGGGTTCCAGTTGAGCGCGTGCGGTGTACAGAGCAGCCGTCAGCCCAGCCGGCCCGCTGCCAATGATGATCACTTTCTCAGTCATGTTATTACTTCTCCTTGCCTGTGCACAAAGGTTGCAGCCGCTGCACGCTGGGCCGCAGATCGAGTTCGTCAATCAGGGCGTTCAACTCGGCGTCGCTGAGGGTGCGGCCTTTGCCCGCGTAGGCAGTCAGGGCCGCTTCCAACATGTTGGTGCCAAAAGAGCGCCCTTCGTAGCGGGGGGTGGTCGTGATGACCGTGTGCACACCCCGCGCTCGCAGCAACTCAATGTTCTCGGCGGTGGTCGTGTTGGTGACGACCGTCTTGCCCGTGAGGTCATGGGGCAAGTACTGGCTCATGAACAAAAAGTCACCGGCGATCAGATCGGCCTCCCGCCAATAGCGCTCGTACTTGGGCTCGGTCTTTTCACCGCCGCTGCCATAAAAGAGCATGGACAGGGGAAAGTAACTGACGATGGGCAACAACAAGCGCGCCAGTTTGCGGAAACGGTCGAGGCCGCGCACAGGGATGGGGATGCCGAGCGCGACCATCAGGTCGCCAAAGACCACGTCGTCGGCCACGTCCGTCACGGCCTGGGCCAGGCCCGGGCGGTCCACGGCCACCGGCACAAAAGCGCGGCAAAAGTGGGGCAGGCCACCCAGTTCGGGCGCTGCCAGCTCAAAAACGCGCCTCTCCAGCGTGTGCTTGAGTCCACGGCCATCTACGACCGGCGTTTGGTGGACGTCCTGGACCAGCTTGAGCGCAGCGCGCAAGGGGTATTCGCGATCATCCAGGCGCAGGTACACGTCAACGCCGCCCACGCCCAGGGCATCTACCTTGCCGTCCAGCTCGGCGAACAGGCGACGCGCTCTTTTCGCGTCGCCGTCGGTACCGATCCGCTCGACAGTGATCGGCTGGCCCTTGAAAGTGACGACGACCCGCTTGTCGCGGGCAGAGCTTCCCAGGCTGACGCTGACAGCCCGTTTCATAAAGTAACTCCTTGAACCAGTACAACTCGGCGGTTTTGGTCAGAGGACGCCGCGCCCCCAGCAAGCACTTGTCCTGTACCCTGTACCTGTCGGTCCAGGACAGGTGCGGCCAAGTACAGGGTTGGGGGGTCCAACACCTTCGCCCGCTCTGTGTCTTTCAGGCTATCGCCGCCGCCGATGACACGGCCCTTGCGGTCGCAAGTATAGCATGGTTGTCAGTGTTATGCAAAAAACGAGATTCTTTGCCTCCGCGGAGTTTATCCTGAACGAAGTGAAGGGCTTTGGCTCAGAATGACAACTCCCTGCTGTCTTTGAATCAGCAGACAGAGATTACCCTAAAAACTTTTGGGAAAGAGCACTAGTCGCCGGGCGGCAGCCAAACGGTAAAGGTGCTGCCCTGACCCGGTGCGCTCTCCACAGTCACCCGGCCGCCGTGGGCGTGCACGATCTCCCGAGCGATGCTCAATCCCAGGCCGGTGCCGGGAACGTGGCCCGATTCGGCCAGGCTGCCCCGGAAGAAGCGGTCAAAGACCCGCTC
>CAYVPU010000062.1:0-14736 GCA_964453885.1 uncultured Anaerolineae bacterium
TCTGCCAGGCTTGAGGACCTTCTTTCATAACGAAGGCAAGAACTAGTGTAGCTATCTCTACTTGTTCTTTCGTAAGTGGCAGATGTTGCTCGAAAGTAGCCTTGGGTTCTTCTACTACATACTTATCCAACTGGCTTTCAGCAATAGCCTCAGCTATAACAGCTTGAAATTGAGATTTGGCGTTTATCAGTGTATCAGGAACAATTGGCTCGATTTCAAACCTTAGTTCAAAAGCGGGATCCATTATATTTCCTCCTTGGTTCGCATGTATGTGAGCGCTTCAGCCGCTAGCTTTGAGGGCCGACACAAACGATATACAACAGCCGACTGCTCGCTGGGATTGCTCCCAAGACAGGAGTCGGCTATCAATCGCCCACAGGTTATTCCTCCTAAACTTTTCAGACAGGGCAGGCTACGCTACACTGCACTTGAATACATTCTACCACAAGTTGGGTGGAAAGGCAATCCGTTTGACACCGGCAACGGTTGAGGCGCAAGTGGAGGCTTGATTGTCCGCATCTTGCTCTCAAAGCCGACCACAGGCAAGCAGACTGCCCGAAAAGCATAAAAGAGAGTCGGCAGGCTTGAGATGCTGAACTCAATCAAGCGTCACCTGCCCAGGATCGGGCTCGTAGCGCTCCCAAAAGTCGGCGCTGCAATCGTTGGTGTCCCGGCCGGCCGGCTTTCGCTCCAGCGAATTGCCCCCACCGACACCTGGATGCGGTGTCACGCCTGGATAGCTCCCGCTGCCATAGACGACGACGTCCACGTCCGCGCCGGTCGCGTCGCATAAGATGGCCTCGTCGCCAGAGTTGCCCCAGAAAATGCCGCTATTCAATGGCATCATGTTCGGCACCGCCAGATCGCTTTCCTTCAGCTCAAAGTCCGGCGGGAAGCCATACGTGGCCCTGAAAGCGTCGGCCCGCTGCGCAATCACGATCACTCCGCCCGGTCCGATGCTGCTGCCCGCCGGGAAAGCCGCCGTACCGTCGCCATAGCTGTCCCCGTCGCTGAGGCTATAGCCAGTCAGGGTGACGGTGATGCCGGTGGGATTATAGATCTCGACCCACTCGTCCTTTTCGTCGTCCTCGCCTGGCGGATTGTAGAGCAACTCGCTGATGACCAGGTGGTCGGCCGGCGGCACGTAACGGCGGGTGATTAGCGGCAGGTAGACGTGGGTCAGGTGGGGGCTGCTCGACCAGCTTGCCTGCCAGTCGTAATCAAAAACAGCCTTCAAAAACTCATAGGTCTCGCTCGACTGCACCTGCAAGGCCAATTCGCGGTTCACTTTGTTCGAGACCTCGCTGCCGTTGATACTGCCCACGTGGACGTAGCCCCGCCCGCCGATCCAGGCCAACACCATCTTGTTGTGGATGCCCTCGCCGGTGGGATTGCCCAATCGCACTTCCAGCATCAGCCCCTCGCCCTGGGCGATGCCGTTGACGTAATCAGCCGTCGCCTGGTTGTCGCCATAGTCATAGCGGCTGTCCAGCAGGAGGCGCACCGTAACGCCCCGGCGAGCGGCCGCGATGTACGCCTCCAGCCGGGGGTTGGGATCGTCAGCCGTGCCGCTGCCCCAGAACTGGTGCTCGTAAAGCTGCTCGACCAGGATTGTGTCACCGCTGCCAGCGCGCCCCAGCAGACCCAGCAGTGCGTCTCGGTCGCGCAGGCTATTCTCCGGCGACTGGATCACCTCAAAAGCAAATGTGCCCGAAAGAACCAGCGGCTGGCTGAAACGCGCTGTATAGGTTACCCAGTTGGTGTTATATGTCGGCGTAAAAACTGTCGTCACCGTGTAGCCATGACTACCCCAGGGCACGATGTCGCTGTGGGCGGCGTCCAGGTCACGGTCAAAGATGGCCAGCGACCTGGCCACCACACCGGGCGCGTCGGTGGCCAGGTAGACACCCCGGTGTCCCCACGTGCCGTCGGCTTTTGGGTCAGCCGGCATGGCATGGGGGCTGAAATTCTCCGAACCGACCAGGGCCCACTGACCATCCACAATGAGAAACTTGGCGTGCTGAAGGGCGTAGCGATCATAGATCTTTATCGGGGCATCGTCGTCACTGTGCATAAAATAGATGTTGGCCCCTGCATCGGCCATCTGCCCACAAGCCCACAATACCTGCTCATCCCGTCGGCCCTCTAACAACATCGTCACCGCCAGACTGGGCCGGATAGCCAGCAGGTCCGTAATGACCCCAACCAACTCGGCGCTATAAAAGGTGTACCCCTCGATGAGAATGTTGCTCTGTGCCTGTTGCAGCACTCCCGCGATCCCTTCGTACAGCCCATCCGGCGACACCCACACGGTGAGCGTGGCCGTCTCTGTGACCTGGGCCGGGAAAAAGAACTCTTCCAGGTCCCAGCCGGGGAAGCGCACCTTTTTGCCATTGACGTCGTCGTCGGTCGCTTGCGCCCAGTCGGCAGCGGCTTCAGTGTCGGGCACGGGCAGACCAGTGGCCTGATCCAGCTTGCGATAGAGGACCTGCCCCTTGCCCCACCCACTACGAGGATAGGGCACCGCTGCGCCATTCCAGCCGGTTGTCGTGGTCAGACCATCACCGTAGACGAGCGTGTCTACCGGGTGGCCTGCACCATCAAAGAGGAGTGCTTCGTCGCCGTCGTTGGCAAAGCCAGGCCACTTGCCCGCCAAAAGCGGGACAGCGTATGTCGTGTAGGTGAGAGCCAGCCCAGCCTCGAAGCCAAAGGCGCGGTGGAAATCGTCGGCGTTCCTGGTGAGCCAGAGAATGTCGTCGGGCGGCAGCGTCACGTTGGGCAGCGTCACATCAGGCGTGCCGTCCCCGTCGCTGAGGCCCCAGCCGGTCAGCGTGGCCGTGACCGCGCCCAGGTTGATCAAGGCCACGGCCTCGTCTCCGGAATGAAGCGCGTAGGGATGCAGAGCAGAGAGCCGCACGTAGGGCACGACGGCTGCGCTCCAGGAAGCCGTCTCGATGCGACCAGCATCGTCGGCCGCGGTGACGACGTTGGTCACCCTTTGTCCTGGGGCCAAAGCCCTGGGTCCTTGAGACCCAGGATCAAGGAGACCCAGGGCCGTGCCGGTGAGCGTTTCGGCCGGGCGCAGGGTGAGCGTGATGAGGCGGATTGTGCCGGTGGGCAACGCCCCCACCTGCCAGACGAGCGTGCCGGCGGCGGGTTGGGCAAAGGTGAACGGCGAAGTCTGGCTCAGGAAAGACAGCCCGGATGGCAACACGTCGGTGACGACGACGCCGGTGACAGGCGACTGACCGGTGTTGCTGAGAGCGATACGGCCGGTAAAGGCAGAGCCGGGGGTGACGGTAGCGGGGCCGGTCTTGTCCACCGTCAAGCCAGGGATGGCGTAGGCCGAGTTCTTGGCCCTGGGCGTGCCATTGACAGGATCGCCGTTGGCGTCCAGGCCGTTGCGGGTGAGGCCGTCGTTGGTCGCCCAGTTGGCGCCGGTGCATAGTACTGGACAGTCCTGTACAGTGCCGGAAGCGTAGGGGTTGATGCGTTCCATAGAGGAATAATCAGGGCTGGCGCTCCCGGCTGGCCAATCTCCTCCACTGCCGTTGGCGGTGTCTATGACGACGCCGATTTCATTCGTCAGCGTCAGTATCTCGCCGCTGTTGCTCAACCCACCGATTCCGAATGAGCCTGTCCAATCGGCAACGACGTCGGTGATCACCGTGTCGTCTGTTCGCTCCAGCAGGTAGTATCCCCCAGCAGAAATGACGCCGCTCAGGGCGATGTTCATGTAATCGTCATCCACCAGGCGCCAGTTGGTCAAGGTGATGGCCCGGTCGGTGGTATTGTACAGTTCGATCCACTCGTCGGTGTAACTGGCTCCCGTGCCCATCCAGGCCACCTCGTTGATGACCACGTCGCCGGGGGAGGCTCTGGCCAGAGGCTCTGCCGGCGGCGCTGCTCCTTGCGCCATACGCGCGCCCCAGGCCAACACCAGGGCCGCCATCGCCAGGGCTAATCCCACAGCCAGGCCGATCTTTTTCATGGCTCCTCCCCTCACTACAAAAACCATGCCGAACTCGCGCGAACAGAAAGCGAGCGCTCTTGACCGATGGCGTTGGGCATGGCTACGCCGTCAAAGACAAAACGGCATCTACTTACGACGCGTTCGCCGCCAACCGGCAAGGACGAGAAGGAGCAGAAAGCCCAAACCCAGCAGCCGCACCGCTCCTCCAGGGGACAGCACCACACCCGTCACGGGCAAATGCTCTTCCGAACCCCCCTCAGCAGCCACCGGTGCCGGTGTGGTAGGCTGGCCCTCCCCCGCCAGATTGATCTCCACAGCAGCCTGCACGGCCACCGATTCCCGGTAGAGGACCGACGCCCGGTTGACAAAGCTCCCCTCGGGCGAAGAGGGGTTTGAACCGAGCTGGGCGTCTATCGTCACCCAGGTGGACACGCCAGGCTCCAGGCGATCTAGCTTGATCGTCACCAACCCATCGGCGTATTCCGCCTGACCCGCCCCGCCCGCGCCGAGGAAGGCCAACTCCTGGCCCAAATAGTCCGTCAGCCACACCTGCGTGATGGGCACCTCCATGCCGTTGAGAATTTCAACGCGGAAGGTGACCTGATCGCCAGGCTTGGGATTCTCAGGCGCGAGGCTCATCGTCACCGAGACCGGCATCTTGGGGTAGTCCGGCCCACTGTAGAAACCCAGCCAGACATATACCTCATCCTCACAGTTGGAACGGACGACGATATCGTCGGTCAGCATCTGATGTCCCGGCCAACTGTTTACGATGTTGATGGCGCCGACCTGGTCCCTGACGGCATAGAACTCGTACTCGCCGAGAACATTGCTCAGGGTCTCCAGCACAGAGCCATCAGGACGAGTGAAAGAGACGGTGACCAGCGCCTCGTCTTTGTAGCCCCAGTTGGTCACTTTGCCCCGGATGCACAACGGCTCCTGCCTCTTATGGGAGGACTTGGACGGGGCATTTTTCGGAGGCGACGCGGCGGTTGCCGTCGGGGTCACCGTGGCGGGTGACCTTGTCGTTGTGGGGGTCGCCGTCGAGGTCTCTGTGGCTCCGGGTACCTCTGTCGCTGTGGGGGTGCTCGTCGCCGTCGCCGTTGCTGTGGCGGGTGCCTCTGTCGCTGTGGGGGTCGCCGTCGAAGTTGCTGTGGCGGGTGCCTCTGTCGGTGTGCAAGTGCCCGTCGCAGTTGGTGTGGGCCGTTGGGCAGCGGCCATCGGTACGGTTCCTGCACCCCACGCCATTACCAAGACCAGGAGAAGCAAAAGCGAAACAAGAGACTGTCTGTTCTCCTTGATTTTCGACCGTGTTGATCCTGTCGGTTTCATGGCACCATCTCCCTTCTGAAAGTAAATCCTGTTCCGAACATCATGGCTGGGCTGTCGGCGTGGGACGTGGCTCAGTGCCGGGAAGCGGAACTACTTCACCAGGAGTACTCATTCCAGTAACGCCGACGGTGTACGGGCCATAGATGTTGTTGTCTTCGTCGCTTTCTTGGATCAGCCCATGGTCTGGACTACCGTTAAAGCCATCGTAGGTATCCACCTGGGCGTAGAGAGTGTGGTCACCGGAGTTGCCAAACGTGTGGTTAAAGACGGCCTGGTAGCTTTCGCCCGGTTCCAGGTTCCCTGGCCCATAGGTATAGTAAATCCCCAGATCGGCGCGGTCATCGGGCGGGGGGTCCGGGTCCACATACAGATCAATAAAACACCAGGTATTGACCGCCTCCGTGCCCTGGTTTTCGACGGTGACGGTGATGGTAACCGGCTGCCCGGCGCCGGGTAAAGTCGGATCGGTAGCGATGCCAGTGACGACGAGGTCGGGGCCGGGAGGAATGACTGGTGGTGAGTAGTTCTTAAAGATGAGCGGCAGAAAGATGCTGTATTCTTCAGAGTCGTCGTCCTTTATGGTCAGCGTCGCCGGGTTGTTGGTGCTGCCAAGGGTTGCGTTGTCCTCATTGGTCAGGGTCAGCGTGACCGTCTCGTCGCTCTCCTCATCCGTGTCGTCAATGATGTTCACGGCAAAGGTTTGTGCGGCGATGCCCGGCGTAAAGATCAACGTACCACTGGTGGCAGTATAGTCGCTCCCCGCTGTCGCCGTGCCGTCGCTGGTGGCATAGTCCACCGTGACCGTCAGGCCCGACGCCGTATTGAGGGTGACAGTGATGGTTGCCGGGCCACCATCCTCGTCAACACCGTAGGCATCACGGTAAAAGTCCACCGTGGGCATAGGATCGTCGTCCAGGATGGTCAGCGTCGCCGGGTTGGGCACGCCGGTCTCTGCATTGTCTGGGTTGCTCAACGTCAGCGTGACCGTCTCGTTAGTTTCGTACAGGGAATCGCCGGTGATGGGAACGAGAAAAGTCTGGCTGGTCACGCCCGGCGTAAAGGTCAATGTGCCGCTGGTGCCAATGTAGTCGCTTCCCGCCGTGGCCGTGCCGTCGCTGGTGGCATAATCCACCGAGACCGTCAAGGAATAGGCGTTGCTGAGAGTGACGGTAATGGTTGTGCTGCCCTCCGCCTCGCCGACGGTATAGTCTGCCGCACTAAAGCGCACGTTGGGTAGGCCGTCGTTATCTTCTATGGTCAGCGTCGCTGGATTGTTGTCGCCTATGCCCGCATTGTCGGCGTTGGACAGGATCAGCAGGACCGTCTCGTCGCTCTCATCCTCAGCATCGTCAATGATGTCCACAGTAAAGGTTTGCAACATGATGCCCGGGGTAAAGGTCAGCGTGCCGCTGATGGCGGTATAGTCGCTCCCCGCCGTCGCTGTGCCATCACTGGTGGCATAGTCCACCGTGACCGTCAGGCCCGACGCGACGTCGAGGGTGACGATGATGGTCGCCGTGCCGTCGCCCTCGCCCACGCTGTAGGTTGCGCTGCTGAAATCCACCGTGGGAACAACCGCAGTGACAGTGGTGGTGTCCGTAGCCGTGTCAAAGACATCGCCATCGGCCTGGGAAGTAGCGGTAACCACCGTCGTATCCACCGTACCGCCGATGGCCTCGGGTGGCACGGTTATCCTGACCATCACCGTCGCTGTCTGTTCAGAGATCAGGGCAACGGAGGACGGTGAGACCTGTACCGTCCAGCCCTGGTTGCTGTGGCAGCTGAGATCAAAGGTATCCGGCCCGTTGCCAGCGTTGGTCAGAGTGTGAGTATAGATGACCACTGTGCCGGGTTCGCCGCTGCCGGTATTGTCCGGCGACAGTTCGACCCCCGCGAAATGACGGACGGTCGTGGTATTGACCGCGCTATCAAGCACGCCCAGGTCGGACTGTGACTGGGCAAACACCTCAGTGACGTCGGTCAGGCCACCGGTGCCGGGTGGCACGGTCAGGCTGACGACCACCGTGGCCGTCTGCTCGGAGGTCAGGGCGATAGGAGTTGCCGGGCTGAGTACACTCACCGGCCAGTCCCGATTGCTGATGGGAATGATGTCAAAGGTGTCCGGGCCATCGCCAGTGTTGGTCAGAGTGTGGGTGTAGGTGACCACCGTGTCCGGGTCGGTTTCCCGGGTATGGTCGGGTGACAGTGCGACACCAGACACATGCCCGACGGTCGTGGTGTCGGTGACGACAGCCCACACACCGGGGTTGGTCGCCAGCGTGGCCGTGATGGTCGTGACGTCGGTCTGGCCTCCACTGTCGGCCGGCACGGTGACGCTGACGACCAGCGTCGTCGTCTGCCAGCTCGCCAGCGTGACCGGCCCGGCCGGCGACAGGGCCGTGGTCCATCCCTGGCTGCTGGTGTGAGCCAGATTGACGGCGTCTGTGTAATTGCCGGTGTTGGTCAGGGTATGGGTATATGTGATCACCGCGCCAGATGGGGTGGTGCGACTGCGGTTGGGGGCCAGTTCGAGACCAAAGGCCCGGTTGGCGGTGGTGGTGTCTATCGCGCTGGCCGACACGGTAGGGCTGGCGTAGGAAGTGGCGGTGATGACCGTCGTGTCCACCGTGCCGCTGATGGTCTCGGACGGCACAGTGATGCTGACCACCACCGTCGCCACCTGGTCATAACCCACGGCGATAGGGGTGGCATAGGTCACCGGCCAGCTCTGGCTGCTGTGATGGATGAGATCAAACGTGTCCGGGCCGTCGCCGGTGTTGGTCAAGGTGTGGGTGTAGGCGATCACCATGCCGGGGTCGGCCTGATCAGAGCGATTCGGTCCAAACTGGACGCCAGGGACATGCTCGACGGTGACGGTGTTGACTGCCGTATCCCACACCGTAGGCTGATACTGTGAGGTAGCGGTGACGACAGTGACGTCTACCAACCCCCCGCTGCCCGTAGCAGGCACTTGAACCCGGACCTCCACGGTGGTCGTCAGGCCAACGCCCAATGTCACAGCCGGGCTGGTGAGCAGCGTGGCCCAGCCGTGGCTGCTGGTGGAGGTGATGTCAAAGGTGTCCGCCATATCGCCGGTATTGGTCAAGGTGTGGGTAAAAGTCAGGATCTCGCCCCGGCTGACCTGGACCGTGTAATCGGGCTCCAGGGACGCACCAGCCACAGGCACGTATTCGTACGCGCCGATGTCTACCTCCAGACCGAGACGGCGAGAGTTGTTTTCATAGTCCAACGGGATCAGATCCGTATCGGTAGCCGGGTCGCCCGCGTCTCGGGCCGGGGAAGGGGGATCTCTCTTCAGATGCAGATCAGGTGGCGTCTCTCCTGGGGCCTCAAACCGCGGATCGGCCAGGACATCGTTTGGCACGGACGGTGGGGGAACTGTGCCTCCTGTATCGGCGACTGCATTACTGTGATAGAGGTTGTAATCCAGAGAGGCGGTTGCGGAGGCCCCCCCGTGGACTGCGCCGCCACTGCTGGTGCTGTCCGCAAAGATAGTATTGGTGACAACCAGGTTGCCGCCATCAACGTAAACCGCGCCACCATTTCCACCAGCCTGGTTGCTGTAGAAAGTATTATTCTGCAGGGTAACCGTGCCGCTGTAGACATAGACCGCGCCGCCATCGGTGACCGCCTGGTTGCCATGTAGCAAGCTGTTCTGCAAGAGCAGTTCCCCGCTCCCGCTATAGAGGCCGCCGCCGACGTTGGCCGTGCCGCTGTAGATGCGGTTAGCGCTCAACGTCAGGTTCCCGCCCTCGTTGTACAGACTGCCGCCAGCGTCCGCCGCACCATTGCGCATGACCAACCGGTCAACCGTGACGGTGACCCCTGCGGTGACATAGATGGCCCGGCCCTGGCCCTGCGGATCAAGGATGGTGGGGTGGGCAATGTGGCTGGGCGGGTCCTCGTCCCAGTTGTTCCTGTCATAGCCGCCTTGCAGCATCACGGATTCATCCACAAAGGCGGTCTGGGTGATGATCTGACTCTTGTAAGTGGTCGTCATGGTATCGGTGTACACGCCCTGGTCTATCTTGATCAGATCGCCGTCTGCGGCATGGTCAACGGCCTGCTGGATGGTAAGACAGGCCGCCACGCCTGGTTGTGTGCAGTTATTATCTTTATAATCTATCGCCTCCGGGTCAGGATTGCCATCTGTTTCGTCAACCAGGGAATCCTGCCCGGCGAGCGACACATAACGCGTGCCGGTCGTATAGCTGATAGCCGTGTTATTGGCGGCCGCTTTCTCGGTGCCATCGCTGGCCCGGGCAATAACACTGGTGACGTCTGTCAATCCGCCCGCCGATTCTGGATTGATGGTGACACTGATGACTATCGTCTCAGTTTGGTTCGGCCCCAGCGTAATCTCACCAGCGCTCGGCTGGGCTATCTCACCCGAAGCGTAAAAGCCAGCTTTGGGATAGATGGCACAAGTGTCGGTGATGTTGCCAATATTGGTAATGATGTGAGTGTATGTCAACGTCTGGCCGGGCAGGGCGGCCGCAAAGTTGTCGGGCTCAATGACAAAGTCGCGCTCCTCCCTCACGCGGGTGGTGGCCGATTCGCTGGTATTCGTGTCCTCCAGGACCGGTCCACCTGGACACTGCCGCGCCTCATAGGTCAGGCTGGTGAACTCTTTGGTGTTGTCGTTATCCTCCACCGTGGCGAATGTTCCCGGCGGCACGGTCACTTTGACTTTGAGCTGGGCCACCTGGCCCGGGCCAAGATCAAAGGTGGCTTGTGTGGTGCCGCTTATGACGCCCAGGTCCGCGTCTCCGACAAACGTGGCCCAAAGCCTGGAGCTATTGACGGTCACCGTTATCGTCTCGGTGTAGCCCGTGCCAATTCCCAGATTGGTAGAGTCACCCGCATCGGTCAGGTTTTGACTTTCGTTTGTCAGAGAGAAGGTGTAGGTCACGGACCCGGTGGGGGGCAGGGTTTCACCAGACGGAACAGGATCTTCCCAGGCCATCTGCCGCTTCACTTTGAACTCATCGCGCCCCATATCCTTGGCACAAATCTGGGGACGAGTCTGGCCGAATCTATCTACCGTAACGTGGGATGCTTCGGTCGGCACGGCGTCAATGGCCGGAGAGTAGTAGTAGATATCACCGCCGATGGTGCGGAAGTGAGGGTCGCCATAAATATTGCCGGTGACCGAGGCAACGCCAACGTAATCGTTGTCCCAGCGCAGGGTGTAAGCAATGTTCACATTGGCAGCGCCATAAACTCCGCTGCCGGTAGTCCCGATATTCGAGGCGACGATGCTGGCGCTGATGACCATGGAATTGCCGGCGTTGTAAATACCGCCGCCCGCGCCGTTGGTTGCCTCGTTCGCGCGGATGGTGGCGTGGTACAGCGCAGCGCTGCCGCTGTTGTCGTTCCGATAGAGACCGCCGCCATCTGATGCGGCTGTATTGCCATAAAGTCCTAGATTGGTTAGATCCAGAACGCTACCGGGCGAGACGTATATGCCGCCGCCATAGCCGGCAGTGGCCGTGTTGCCGTTGATCCGTTTTTGGGCCAGGGTAAAGGTGGCGCCATTATTGTACACACCGCCACCATTCTGGGCCTGGTTGTCGTCAATAGCGGTCCCACCATCAACGTCAATCTGGCTGCCGGCGCCGTTATACATGCCGCCGCCATCTCCGTTCAGGGCCTCGTTGCCAGACATACCGCCATCCTCAATGTCCACCTGGCTTCCAGGGCCGTTGTAAAGACCGCCACCATCTCCGCTCAGAGCCTCGTTATCGTCAATGTCTACACTGCCCAGGGTGGCGCTTGCATCGCTGCCGATGTAAACACCGCCGCCGTTATTGGCTGCCACGTTAGATGTCACGTCGACATTGGCCAGATTCAGTTGATCGGCCGCGCTCCTGATACCCCCTCCATCGCCGCTGGCATTGCCGTTGGTCAACTTTATCCAGGAAAGGCTGACCGAACTCGCGGCACTGGTAACGGTGACAACCCGGTCCGTGGAGAGGGCATCAATTGTCGAAGCTACGATAAGGGGATCAAGCTGACCCGAGAAATCCTTGTTCCAGGAGCCAGAGAGGGTCATATCCTGGTCAATGGTGATGATCTCTTCACAGACCCCTTCGGCCACCCGGATCGTGTCACCGTGAACGGCATTGTCCAGGGCCGTCCGGATGCGGCCGTAAATCTCACCACTGGAGACTACCTGGGCCAGGCAGGCGTCGTATTCATCGGCGCCGATGTCTGGCGCGGCGTTGACGGGCCGAGGGTTGTTTTCAAAGTCGTGGGGCACCACACCCGGCTCTTCCGCCTGGTTGATCAAGGAAGAAGTAGACCGCAAATGGAAATCCCCGTTTTCTGCATCCAAAAGTCCGGGGTCAACGGTAAGGCTGTTACCGCCGCCGGGAGTGCCAGATACATCATTGGGTTCGTTGTCCCAATAATCGTTGTAATCCAAGACCGGTGCACCTCCAGCAGCGTAGACAGCGCCCCCACCACTGGGACTGTGGGCTGTGTTGGCGTAAAAAATGGTGTTCTTGATGGTAGGGCTGCCACTGGCGACGTAAATGCCGCCGCCCAGGCTGGTACCGGCCGTAGCTTCGTTTTGGTAGAAGGTGTTATGTAAAATACCAGGGGCGCCGCCGGCTATATAGATGCCCGCGCCCTGATCCACGGCGGTATTGGTATAGATCAACGTGTTCCAGACCGTCAGATCGCCACCGTCGTTATAGATGGCCCCGCCATCCTGAGTGGCGTTATTGCGGTAGAACCGGTTGCCCATATCCAGGGTAGAACCGCTGTCATAGTTGTAAAAGCCGCCACCGTACGTGGCACTGTTGTCATAAAACTCGTTTGTCTCAAGGGTCATCTCGCCGTTGTCGTTATAGAGACCGCCGCCATTCCCGGCCCGGTTCTGGTAGACTTTATTCTCTACCAACCTCATCGCATCGCTGTCGTTGTAGATTCCACCCCCATCAAGGGTAGCCGTGTTGCTCCAGACAGCGCTGCTGGCCAGTGTCAGGCCACTGCCAGCGTTGAACAAGCCACCGCCGTACCCGGCCGTGTTGGAATAGAGGGTGATATTGCTCAAATAGCCCGAGCTCCCGTGGTAAACAAGTCCTCCACCGGCATCACCGCCCCCAGGCCCACCGCCCAGGTCAGTGGCATCGCCATTCGTCAGATAAAAGTTGCTGATCGTAACCACAACTGAATCGGTTATCAGCATGGCCCGGCCCAGCGACATGGGGTCGAGAGTGGTGGGGACGATTGGGTCGGTGAGGCCAAAGTCTTCGTCATAGCCCCCAATCAGTGTCAGGCGATGGGTGATGTGAACCGTCTGGCTGATGACGTGGCTGCCGGTATCAAAGAGGTGCACCCCACGACATTCTCTGTCAGACGTGACCTGGATCACGTCTCCGGGGATACTGTTATTGATGGCCATTTGCACATTGCCATAGACGACGCTCGTTCTGACGATTCGGGCCCGACAACTGGGTCTCTCGTCGGCGCCCACGTCAAAGCCCTGGTCGCCGGGACGGAGGTGTCCCTCAAAGTCGTGGAGGAGGATCATCGTCGGATCCCCCCGGTCAATGAGGGGCGAGTCGTCTTGCAGGTGAAAGTCACCGCCCGACGCATTGACAAAGAGAGGAGTGACAGAGAGGCTGTTGGGGCCAGGGGAGGCGCCGCCACCGTAGGCGTTCGTTTCCAGAGGGTAAACGTCGTTATGATCTGGGATGTACGAGGCCGGGCCATAGATGGCGTCACCGCTTGATGTCGCTGTATTAGTAGCAAAGATAGTGTTGACCAGGGTGGGATTGTCATTAGTGGTGTAAAAGCCGCCGCCATCGGTAGCAGAGTTGGCATAGATCGTATTATGCCGCACCGTCAGAGTGATGGCATCGTTGTAAATAGCGCCGCCCTTGTCGGCCTGGTTGTAGCGAATGATGTTGTTTTGCAACAGAGAGATGCCACCGGCGTGGTAAAAAGCGCCGCCGTCAGTCGCCTGGTTATCACGCAGGTCGTTGTCGTCGAGGGTGATCTGGCCGCCAGCGTTGTATACGGCCCCGCCGTCGGTCGCTGAATTGCCCAGGATCTCATTGTCGCCGTAGACATAGACGAGTCCGGCCTGGTTGTAAAGCGCGCCTCCACTGGTAGCAGTGTTGCTGTAGACAAGATTCTGCGTCAGGGTCAAAACACCGCTCCCGACGAATATCGCGCCACCGTTAACGGCGCTCCCCCCGCGCAAGTGCAGGCCACTGATAACGATCGTGGCCGAATCGGTGATATAGACCACCCGGCCCAGCTCGAGGGCATCCAGCGCGGTCGGATTGACTTCCGGATCTGGGTCGGTCCAGTTAGTGGTGGTATAGCCACCCTGGATGGTAAGCGATTTGGTCAGAAAGACCGTCTGACTGACTGTTTGCCCGTCGTCAATAAAAGATTGCACCCCCAGGCAGGTACCGGCCACGTGGATTACGTCGTCCTCGCCGCTTAGCCCCACCGCGATCTGAATGTTGCCATAGGTAGGAGTCTGACCGTTAATCCGCACGTAACAATTGCCCACTTCATCTGCACCAATATCAAAGCCCTGGTTCGAGGGGCGAGGGTCTCCGTCAATGTCAGTGTTGATGGGGCTATTGGGATCGGCCGTATCTTCGACCGGGGACCCGCCGGGGATCCTCAACAAGTCGTCACTCTCTGGGTCGGTGGAGATAAAGTCGGGATCCACAGAGATATTACCGACTCCGTCGCCTGCCCCAAGAGTGCCGCCATAGTTGCCACCGGTGTTGCTCCATACGTCGTTATAGTCGAAAGCCAGTTTGGTCACATCCGGGCTATAGATGCCTCCACCGACATTCGCTGTATTGCTGACGATCAGAGTGCTGTTAATGACAGGGGAGCTGCTGTTGGCATTGTGGTAAACACCACCACCCTGGTCTGCGGCGCTGTTGGCATAAAAGGTATCGTGGCGCAGGGTCAGGCTGGCAGACCGGTTGCACAGCCCGCCGCCATCGCCGGCAGTGGTGGCGTTACCGACCACGATGCTGTTGACCATAGTCAGGACCCCGGTTGCCGCGTTGTACAAGCCGCCACCGTCGCTGCCAGCCGTATTGCTCAGGACGATGCTGCGCTGTAGCGACAACTGGCCACCGGCAGCGTTATAAAAGCCGCCACCGCTACCTGCCAAATTGGCTCTGGCAGTCAGTTCTTCTCCGATTATCAGGCCACCGGCATTGTAAACGCCACCGCCGGTATCGGCCGTATTGCTGTAAAAGAGCGTCTGACTGACCGCGGCCGAGCTATCGGCATTATACATACCGCCGCCCTGCTGGGCCGTATTCTCCCCAACGCTAACAAATTGGAGAGTGGGTGAGCCG
Organism: uncultured Anaerolineae bacterium; assembly: GCA_964453885.1. Taxonomy (GTDB): domain Bacteria; phylum Chloroflexota; class Anaerolineae; order CAYNKW01; family CAYNKW01; genus CAYNKW01. Next base: position 14,674 of record CAYVPU010000062.1, read on the forward strand.
CCGGTCAGATACAGGCCACCGCCACAAGTGGCCGTATTGCTCACGACATGGGTCCGTTTTGCT
>CAYVPU010000063.1:0-5144 GCA_964453885.1 uncultured Anaerolineae bacterium
GCCCTGGCCGACGGCATGATCCTGCCCGAGGCCCTCAGCCCCGACTATCTGGTCGTGCGCTACCACCGCGTCATGGTCAGCATTGAGGATAACCACGCCGTCACGTGGGTGGAACAAGAATTCTACAATCCCCACCCTTTCCCCGTGGAGGGGCGTTACCTGTTCCCCGTGCCGCCAGAGGCCATCCTATCCCGTTTCCAGGCCGTAGTGGATGGACAACCGCAGCATGTGGAACGCCAGGACGCAGACACGACCAACGCCACCTTGTACGACACCTTGCTCCAACGCCAGGACCCCTCGTTGCTACAATACGCCGATTGGGAATCCCTGGCCTTTGACCTCAACCTGCCGCCGGGGGGTTCGCGCCAGATGAGCCTGGAGTACGAAGAGGTACTGGCCCCGTCCAGCGGATTGTATCACTACTGTTACATCCTGAGCGTCGAGCGTTACTCGTCCCAACTGCTGGAGGAGGTATCACTGACCATAGACCTGCACTCGTCGGACGGCCTGGCCAGCCTGTACTCCTCGTCTCACCCGGTGACCACCGAGTGGCTGGGACCGGGCCAGGCGCGGGTCAAGTGGGAAGCGCAGAACGTGCGCCCCACCGAAGACTTTGACCTGTTCTTCGCCCCGGCCGAGGGTGGCTTTGGAGGCGGCCTGCTCACCGGTCGACGCAACGACCGCGACCACTTCCTGTTCCTCTTTTCGCCAGAAGCCGGATCGCGCCAGGCCAACACCCTGCCAAAAGACATCGTGTTCGTCATGGACCGCTCGGGCAGCATGAGCGGCGAAAAAATCGAGCAGGCGCAGAACGCCCTGCAATTCATCCTGGGGCAGCTCGGCGAGAACGACCGCTTCTCCATCGTCAGTTTCAACGACCAACTGTCAATTTGGGCCCATACCTTGCAGCCGGTGGAAAAGTCTGCCCTGACCGACGCCCGACATTATGTAGACAATCTGTCCGCTGACGGCAACACCGATCTGGAGGCAGCACTGCAAGCCGGGTTGGAGATCCTGGCCCGCAGCGAGTCCCGTGACGCCCCCCAGATCGTCATCTTTCTGACCGACGGCCTGCCCACAGCCGGCGTCACCGATGGGGCGCTCATCGCCCGCCTCGTGACCCGGACCAACGCCCGGCTGGAGGCTCGTCTGCACGTCTTTGGCGTCGGCTACGACGTCAACACTCACCTGCTCGACCGCCTGGCCGCCGACAACGGGGGCACGGTGACATACGTCCAGCCTGGCGAGAACCTGGAAACAATCCTGACCGAGTTCTATGCCCACATCGCTCACCCGGTGCTGACCGATGTGGAGGTGGAATTCGAGGGGCTGGAGGTCAGCGATCTGTATCCCCAGGCGACACCCGACCTGTTCCAGGGTTCCAGCCTGCTGCTGACAGGCCGCTACCAGGCGGCGGAGCGCACCGTCGCGGTGCGGGTACGTGGCCGGGCCGGTGACGAAAGACGAGAGTACGTCTACCACTTTGATTTGAACCAAGTCAGGGACCGTGACTTTGTGCCCCGGCTGTGGGCCACCCGGCGGGTCGGTGAGTTGCTGGATCGGGTGCGAGTGGAAGGCGAAAGCCCGGCCCTGGTGGACGAAATCCGAGAACTGGGTCTGAGCTACGGCCTAGTCACGCCTTACACCAACTTTGTCATCGAGGGCCAGGCCGATGGGCCAGCTTCGGCAGCCAACATGGACTTGTACCAAAAGGGAGACTTGAACCAGGCCTGGGGCCAGACCACCATCCAGGCTCGTGTTCAGAACCAGGCCTATCAGCAGACCGACCAGGCCAACCTGGCCAGCGGAGCCAACGTGGTCAACAACGGCCAGCACAGCCTGGCCCAGGTGAGCAGCCAGAACGTGGACCTGTCGCTATTGCAAGGGCAGAAAAACCTCGACGGCCCAATCACCGAAGAGTGGATTGCCCGCAACATTGGCATAGACCGCACCGTGGCTTTCGGCTCGGAAGAGTATTTCGCTCTGGCCTCGGACCCGGCTGTCCGGCCCTTCTTGCAGAGTGGCCGCAACGTGGTCTTTGCCTACCGGGGGCAGGTCATCTCCGTCCAGGCTTCAGAACATCACAGCGATAGCCCTGGCGCCACGGAAGCGCAGACGAGCCCTCCAACGACCGGCTTTGCTCCCCGCGTTGTGACAATCCTGCTGAGCTTGCTGGCTGCAATGATCAAACACTACTTTTTGAAACCGTGGTTGGGATGAGAACAGCCCTACCCAAGATATGGGGCGGGGGTGACACACCCGCGCCGAGTACATCTCTGATCCACGTAGAGCCACAAAAAAAGGCTGCCCGCTCTTCCGAGACAGGCAGCCTGCGCTTGTAGAGTCTTCCCCTATTCAGGCTGATTTTTCAGCCGTTCCGCTTCTTCCAAACCGGCAGCCAGCGCTTTCAGATTCAGTTCCTCGGTGCCCCGGGGAGCACAGGCAGCCACTGCCGCCTCGGCTGCCTGGCGCGAAACAATGCCGGTCAGTCCCACAATCAAACCCAGTCCTACTACATTGGCCGTAATAGCCCTCCCCGTCGTCTCTATCGCCAGGCCAGTGAGGTCCACCTGGTAAGCCCTGGAAGTCGGCACGCGGCCCACGTGAGCGGTGTCTACGATGAGAACCCCATCTCCCTTGACGTTGTAATAGTACTTGTCACAGGCCTCCTGGCTCAGGCAGAGCAAAAGATCGGCCCGGCTCACTTTGGGATAGTCAATGTCGTCATCGGCAATGATGACCTCCGAACGACTGGCTCCACCTCGAGCTTCGGGGCCGTAGCTCTGAGTGTAAGTGGTGTTCTTGTCATCGTTAATAGCCGCCTCGGCCAGAATAATGCCCGCCAGGCTGAGACCCTGCCCACCTGCACCAGCCAGGCGAATTTCAAAACGGTTCTCCTCTTTCACAGTAGGCCTTCCTTCGCTTGCGCCTGAGCCCGCGCGATGACCTGCTCATACAACTCGGTATACTCTGGCAAGTCAGCCTCGTGCAGCAGGCCGTGCACGATTTTGCCCTGCAGTTCGTCGGCCGGCATTTTGGCAGCGGACTTGACGGTAACAGCGTTCTCCTTGAGGGCGCGCATCATGTCCGCCGGCCGGCCCATCTTGTTGAGGCGACCGTAGCCTGTATGGCAGTAACTCACCGCCTCCACCATGGAAAAGCCCTTCTTTTGCAGGGCTTTGGTGATGAGCCGGTCCAACTCTGCAACGTGATAAACAGTGCTGCGGGCGACCAGCGAAGCGCCGGCTGCTTTAGCTAGCTCGGCAATGGGAAAAGATTGCTCAATGTTGCCATAGGGCGCAGTTGTCGCCAGCCGGCCGCTGGGCGTCGTCGGCGATACCTGTCCCCCGGTCATGCCATAGGTCGAGTTGTTGACGACGATGGCCGTCAGGTCAATGTTGCGCCGGGCGGCATGGATAAAGTGATTGCCACCGATGGCCAGCGCGTCGCCGTCGCCCATGACGACGACGATAACCATGTCAGGCTGGGCCATCTTGAGACCGGTGGCAAAAGCCAGCGCCCGCCCATGGGTGGTGTGCATAGTGTTGAAATCCAGGTACACCGACATGCGACCCGTGCAGCCAATGCCCGAGATGACGGCTACATCGTCTCTGTCCAACCCTAGACCAGCCACGGCTCGGATGAGGCTGCCCATCACAATACCGATGCCGCAGCCGGCGCACCACATGTTGGGGAATCTCTTGTCGTATCGCAGATACTCGTAAGCTTTGTGAGCTTTTCTTCTCATGGTCCAATCCTTATTTTACTCTCCGACGTCGGGTAGCCTCGATGATTTCGTCAGGCGTGATCAATTGCCCGTCTGCGCGATGGACGCCGCGTACCCTTTGCCGTCCCACCACACGCTCCAACTCTAGCGACAACTGGCCCAGATTCATCTCAGCGATAACGAATCGTTTCCCCTGACGCGCCAGGCGGCGGAAAATCTTTTCCGGGAAGGGCCAGAGGGTGAACAGTTTGATCAAGCCCACCTTGCGTCCCTGCTGGCGTGCGATCTTGACCGCCTCACGGGCCGAACGGGCTGTGGCCCCATAGGCCACAACAACCGTGGCCGCCTTGTCCACCCACTCTTGTTGCAGGCGGATGATGTCCTTTTTGTGGCGGGCGATCTTGTTGAAAACTCGTTCCAGCCAGGGCTGGATCTCGTCCAACCGTTGGGTGGGAAACCCTGCCCGGTCGTGGAACAGGCCAGTGATGTGAAAGCGATATCCCTCGCCAAAGGAGGCAAAGGGCGGCACATCAGCCGACGTCTCCTCATACGGGAAATACCAGGCTGGCGGCACGTGGGGTTTGACGCGATCCACTACTTCGATCATCTCAGGCGAGGGCAGGTCTGCCCGCTCTCGCATGTGACCCACCACCTCGTCCATGAGAAGGATGACCGGCGTGCGATACTTTTCCGCAAAATTAAAAGCCAGCACCGTCAGATCAAAAGCCTCCCGCACCGTGGAGGGCGAGAGAGCAATAATGGGGTGATCGCCATGTGAACCCCACCGCGCCTGCATCACGTCCCCCTGCGAAGGTGAGGTGGGCAATCCGGTGCTGGGGCCAGCCCGCTGCACATTCACAATGACGCAAGGGATCTCGGCCATGGCTGCGTAGCCAATGTTCTCCTGCATCAGCGAGAACCCCGGCCCGGAAGTGGCCGTCATTGCTTTGGCACCCCCCACCGAGGCCCCCAGCACAGCCGCAATACTGGCGATTTCATCCTCCATCTGGATGAACTTGCCGCCAATCCTGGGCAGTTCTCGGGCCATGACCTCAGCGATGTCTGTAGACGGTGTGATGGGATAGCCGCCGAAGAAGCGACAGCCCGCTGCCAAAGCCCCCAGTGCGCAGGCCTCATTGCCTTGCAAAAGTTGTGAACTCATGAACCTCGTCTCCCATCCAGAGCTTTATCCACCCGCTGGACTACAATGGCAAAATCCGGGCAGTGGGTATCGCACCAGTGACACGCCGTGCAGCGCTCGGGTGCAGCCACATACACCTTGTCTCCCCGATCCATCTTTAGGACCTCCTGCGGGCAAAAAACCACGCACAAGCCACAACCCTTGCACCAGTTGTCAAAAATGACCACCTCGGCCCGCAAGGATGGCCGGACTTGCCCCACTTCGGGTGGGACTTGC
>CAYVPU010000063.1:5244-14555 GCA_964453885.1 uncultured Anaerolineae bacterium
GACCACCTCGGCCCGCAAGGATGGCCGGACTTGCCCCACTTCGGGTGGGACTTGCTCCTTTTTCATTTCCTTCGATGCGGGTGAGGGGGGCGCTGCGGTGACACCGCTCTCGTCAGTTTCCAGAGCGGGATCTTTTTCACTCATTTGCTGTTTCCTTTCATGCGTCAGCCCCGTTGCTGTAGACGTAATGATACGCCAAAACAGTAGTTTTGTCAACCCTCCTGTTTGAAAGATGAGACTCACGTGGGAAAAACTGCATTTTGCCAGATGGGGCCAAATGTGCTATAATGCCCCTCGTCCAGCGAGGAGGGAGGGATATATGCAAGAAACTGAATCAAGGAGGCTTCACCCATCACCCTGGACTAATCTGCTGATGGGCGTCCTTTTCGTGACCTTTGTCGTTGCCCTGGTTTACCTCGGCGTCTTTCTCTACACCTCCGTTCGCACCTTTGTCGCCTCCGCCCCCATCCCCATTTTCGACAACCCACCATCGATTTTCAAAGTCGCGGTCAAGACACCCACCCCTGTCCAGCCGGTCCGTGCAGCAGGTGACACAACGCCCGTGCCACGCATCCTACCAGATCCAGAGCGGCTAGATCGGATCAACGTTCTGCTGTTGGGTGTGGATCAACGCCCCGGCCAAAAGGGTGCCACCCGCACGGACACGATGATCCTTTTGACTGTGGATTCGGCCTCTAGAACGGCTGGGATGCTCTCCATTCCCCGCGATCTCTGGGTGCGAATTCCCACCGTAGGTTACAACAAGATCACTGCAGCCCATTTTTACGGCGAACTGAACGACTATCCCGGCGGTGGCCCGGCTCTGGCGATGAAAACCGTGGAAAAAGAATTCGGTGTTCGCCCGCATTATTACGTCAAGATAAACTTTGCCGGATTTGAGCGGATCATTGACCAGATCGGCGGCATAGATATTTACGTCGAGAAAACGATCAACGATCCCAAGTACCCCGACCACAACTATGGCTACGATCCGCTGTACATCTCGGCCGGACATCACCATTTTTATGGCGAGATGGCCCTCAAGTATGCTCGCACCCGGCACGGTTCCAACGACTTTGCCCGGATGCGTCGCCAGCAACAGGTCATTGAGGCGGTGGTGCGCCGCGTGCTGGACACCGGTCAGTTGGACACACTCGTCAAAAACGCGGTTCCTCTGTGGCAGAGCTTTCAGGACACCGTCGAGACCGACATGCCACTCTCGGTCATGCTCAAATTGGCTCCCCTGGCACGAGAGATCAAGCCAGACGAGGTTCAAAAGCTAGTCCTGGCTGATACCATGGTCCAGAGCTACCGGGCAAATAACGGCGCATCGGCTCTGTTGCTGTTGCGCGATCAAGTCCGTCCGGCCATAGACGCCATGTTCCGCACTCCGGCAGTGGTGGACAAAACCCAATCCGAGACACACAACGGCGTGGCCGACGAAAATGCGGGCCTGGTGATTCACAACGGCACTCCCACCGGCAGCCTCGCCGCTCGCACCACCACGTATCTCCAGAGCCAGGGTTTCCGCATTATCCAATATGGCCCCGTTGACACGGGCCGCTTTGACTACGCCCACACGGTCATCACAGACTATACGGGCAATCCCAACACCGTCCGGCAATTGCAACAATTGCTCAACGTGGCCGACGATCAGATCAAGTACGAGCCCAATCCCGATAGTCAGGTAGACGTCAAAATCATCCTGGGCAACGATTACCAATTGACGACGACGCCTTGAAAGCCAGCGCGGGTGAGAGCACCCGCGAACCCTGAAGAGACAGATGGCCCCGTCTGTCTCTTTTTTGTCACCAATTGCTGCAATCTGTGAAATGTGTTATAATTCCGCCCGACAGCCCACAGTACCTCATTTAATTGACAACTATCTTGACAATACCCACGTCCTAGTTTACAGTTAAAAGGGCAAGAGCTTGCGGTGCAGCAAGCAGATGAAATGACCATCAGACAGAGGAATGAGCCTCATGAGATGTTTGCTTTAAGGCCTTTGGATGCAACCCGAGCGATTGCCGCTCGTCGTGCGAGCAGACCGGGCCTTTTTGTATTCCTGACTCAAACAGCGGAAGGGAGCGAGCTATGGTCGCAGCACACGTGACCTGGGAAGCGATCCAGACAGAGGCCGCGCCGTGCTACCAGTGTGGCACCTGCTCTGGCGCTTGTCCGGTCGCCAACGAAATGGATTTTACACCCCGAAGACTGATGCGCATGATCCAGGCCGACCTGCGAGGCAAAGTCGTCGCCAGCGACGCACCTTGGGTCTGCGCTTCTTGCCTTTCCTGCACGGTGCGCTGCCCGCGGGAGATCCCCATCTCCGACGTGATGGGCATGATCCGCAGCCTGGCCCTGGCCGAGGGCGTCAATCCGCGCACCGACGGCATCTATAACAAGAGCTTTGTGCAGATCGTCAAGGAATGGGGCCGCATGTTCGAGGCCGAACTGGTTCTGCGCCACCACCTGCAGGTCAATCCCCTCAATCTGCTGAGACAGGTTCCAGTGGGCCTCAAGATGATGCGCAAAGGCAAACTGGCCTTCATGCCAAAATCCAGCGAGGGCCGCAAAGAACTGCAAGCGATCATGGCCCGGCTGGAGGAAAGGAAGGCAGCCAAGTGAGTGCCGAAATCAAGAAATACGCCTGCTTTCCCGGCTGCAGCCTGCACGCCAGCGCCAAAGAATACGATATGTCGCTCAAGGCCGTCGTGCCCCGGCTCGGCATTGAGCTGGTTGAGATCCCAGAATGGACGTGCTGCACAGCCACGCCGGGATACACGGTCGATCCTTTCACTGGCCACGTGCTAGTCGCCCGCAACCTGGCGATTGCCGAAGAGATGGGCCTGACCGATGTGGTCACGCCGTGCAGCGGCTGCTACAAGAACTTTGCCAAGACCAGCCGAGCCCTGCGCGAGGATCCCGAATTGCTGGCCCAAGTCAACGAGATGCTTGGGGACCGGAAAATCACCGAACCGGTCAGAGTGCGTCACCCGATAGACGTCATCGTCAACGATGTGGAACTGGACAACGTGCCGGTCGATTTGCCGCTCAAGGGCCTCAAAGTGGCCAGCTATTACGGCTGCGTCATCAGCCGCCCGCGCGGTGGCTTTGACGACCCCGAGAACCCGGTCTCAATGGATCAACTGGTCGAGCGGCTAGGCGCAGACCCCGCCCCCTGGACGGGCAAAGTCAAATGCTGTGGCGGCGCCGTCTTTTTCCCGCGCCCCCAGATTGCTTTCGACCTGACGGCCAAACAGTTGCATCGCGCCAAAGCCGTCGAGGCCGATTGCATCATTGTCGGCTGTCCCTTCTGTCACCTGATACTGGACATGTACCAGGGGGACATTGAGAAACAGGAGGGCAAGGAATTCAACATCCCCATCCTCTACTTCACCCAACTCATGGGATTGGCGATAAAGATAGACAAGAAAACGCTGGGGCTGGATCTGATACAAGTCAGCCCGGCCCCGGTGCTGGAAAAGGTGAAATCGCTAGAGGTGGCGACATGAACAAAAAACCCAAAGTCATTGACCTCCAAGGAGAGATTCGCATCGGCGTGTACGTCTGCCAGTGCGGCTCCAACATCGCCGGCACGGTAGACACCGAGGCCGTGCGCGCTTTCGCCGAGGCGTTACCCTGCGTGGTCCTGGCCAGATCGCCCAAGTACACTTGCTCCGATGCCGGCCAGTCCGAGATCATGAACGATATCCGGGAGAAAAATCTGAACCGGGTGGTGGTGGCCGCCTGCTCCCCCCGTATGCACGAGCCCACCTTCCGCCGGACAGTGGAAGCAGCGGGCCTCAATCCCTACTACTTTGAGATGGCCAACATCCGCGAGCACGCCTCCTGGGTGCACGAGCCGGGCGAAGAGATGAACCAGAAGGTCAAAGATCTCGTCTCCGCCGCCGTCCACCGGGTGGCGGGCCACCGAGAGCTTTTCCCGCGCCAGTCCCCGGTGACACCGGCGCTGCTGATCGTTGGCGGCGGCATCGCCGGCATCCAGGCCGCTCTGGACGTGGCCGATACCGGCTACCAGGTCTACCTGGTGGAGCGGGACCCGTCCATTGGCGGCCACATGGCCCAACTGGACAAAACCTTCCCCACCCTCGACTGTAGCACTTGAATTCTCGGCCCCAAGATGATGGATGCCGGTCGGCATCCCAACATTGAACTCTTGACCTACAGCGAAGTGGTGGACGTTTCCGGCTACCTGGGCAACTTTCACGTGCGGGTCAAGCGCAAGCCGCGCTACGTCATCGAAGACCTGTGCACCGGCTGCGGTGACTGCACGGAAGCTTGTGTCTGGAAAAACCGTGTGCCCTCGGAATACGAAGCAGGACTGGGCCAGCGCAGCGCGGCCTACATCCCCTTTGCCCAGGCAGTGCCGCTCAAAGCCGTCATTGACCCGGCCAGTTGCCTGCTGCTGACGCGAGGCCGATGCAACCAGAAATGCGTCCAGGTCTGCGGGACCAAGGCCATTGACTTTGAACAAAAAGAGACCTTTGTCGAGTTGGACGTGGGGGCCATCATCCTGGCTACCGGCTACGACCTGTTCGATCCCTCAGTGATGCCGCAGTACGGTTACGGCCTGCACCCCGACGTGATCACCGCCCTCCAATTCGAGCGCATGACCGCCGCCGAAGGCCCTACCGACGGCAAGGTGATCACCCATGACGGACGGGAGCCGGAGGCCATCGCCATCCTACACTGCGTCGGCAGCCGCGACGAGACCCATCTGCCCCATTGCTCCCGCGCCTGCTGCATGTATGCCCTCAAGCAGGCCCACATGGCCCACGACAAAACCGGCGCTGAGGTGTACCAGTTTTACATTGACATTCGAGCCGCCGGCAAAGGCTACGAAGATTTTTACCATCGGATTCAAGATGAAGGGGTCCACATGATCCGGGGCAAAGTGGGCGAAATCGAGCCCAAGAACGGCAAGCTGATCGTCCGCGCTGAAGACACCATGCTGGGCCAGGTGCTGGAAGTACCGGTAGACCTGGTAGTACTGATGAACGGCTGGCAGCCGGCCGAGGGCACCAAGGACATGGCCCAAATGTTCCACGTCAGCCGCAGCCCAGATGGATTCTTCCTCGAGGCCCACCCCAAGCTCAGACCTGTGGAGACGAATACGGGCGGTATCTTTTTGGCCGGTGCCTGCCAGAGCCCCAAAGACATCCCTGACACGGTGGCCCAGGCCAGCGGCGCGGCGGTTCAGGCGGTGAAACTGCTGGCCAGGGGTGTGGTGGACATTGAGCCGACGGTGGCCCACGTGATAACCGAACGCTGCACCGGCTGCGGCGAGTGCACGCTGGTCTGCCCCTACCTGGCCATTGAGTTAGTCGAGGGCAAAGCCGAGGTCAACCCGGCCCTATGCACCGGCTGCGGCACCTGCGTGGCTGCCTGCGTGTCCAAAGCCATTGTCGCCGAGCACTTTACCGACGAGCAACTTGTGGCCCAGGTTGTCGGGGTGCTGGCCCAGGAAGAGCCGGTTTACGTGTGAGCGTATTGCGTATTGCGTGCTCCATTACGCAATACGATGACTGCATTTGGAGAACAAATCCCATGAGCGAAAACAACGGTTACGAACCCCGTATTGTCGGCTTTTTGTGCAACTGGTGCAGCTATGCCGGCGCCGACGGTGCAGGCACAGCACGCATCAAGTATCCCTCTAACATGCGGGTGGTGCGGGTCATGTGTAGCGGGCGGGTGTCGCCGGAACTGGTGCTGCGCACCTTCCGCGAAGGGGCCGACGGTGTGATCGTGCTCGGTTGCCACATCGGCGACTGTCACTACGTCGAAGGCAACCACCGCACCGCCAAACGGATACCGATGCTGCGCAACCTGTTGAGCTACGCCGGCATCCACCCCGACCGCCTGCGCCTGGACTGGGCCTCTGCCGCCGAGGGGCCGATCTTGGCCGAGATAGTGACCGAGTTCACCGAGCGGATTCAGGAATTGGGCAAGCTGGAGACAAAAGGGTTGAAAGGTTAGAAAGGTTGAAGGTCAGAAGGCTGTTAAAGGTTTTGTCCAATCTTCCAACCTTCTAACCTGCCTCTCATGAGGAGACATACATGGACGAACAAACCTTGTTAGAGAACCTGCGCCAGGCCGTGGCCGAGACCCTCACCCGCGCCGACGGAGTGCTGGCGCTACGGGCCGACCACGGCGGAGCGGCGCCACATTTTTTCAAGCCGGGCGGTGAGCTATCGGAGATGGCCCTCGCGCCCCGTTACCCCATGGCCATGATCCTCGATACATTGGGAGATGCCTGGCCCGAAGCGCGACTGGGCGTGGTGGCCCGAGGCTGCGATGAACGGGCCCTCGTCGAGCTGGCAAAACGAAATCAGGTCAGCCTGGACAGCATTGAGGTCATTGGCTTTGCCTGTTCTGCCGAGCAGGCGACCGAGTGCCGCTGCGACAAACCCTATCCCGACGCCCTCGTCGTTGGCGAAGCGACCGAGGGCGTGGTAAAAGACCCTCGCCTTGCCGAGCTAGAAGCCATGTCGGTTGAAGAGCGATTCGCCTTCTGGTCGGCGCAGTACGAAAAGTGCCTCAAGTGCTATGGCTGCCGTAACTTTTGCCCCGTCTGCTACTGTCCCACCTGCGCACTGGAAAGCGACCTGTGGGTGGAAACCGGCCTGCTGGCCCCGCCCTTCCCGTCCTATCACCTGGTCAAGGCCATGCACATGGTGGGCCGCTGCATCGCCTGCCGCGAATGCGAAAACGCCTGCCCGGCCGATATCCCGTTGACAACGATTTACGCCGCCTTGAGCCACGACACCGATGAGATGTTTGACTACGTGGCCGGCCGGAGCGTAGATGAAAAACCACCGTTGCTGCTATCCTTGAGCGGCACGATGGAAGATTAGGAGCGATGAGAATGGATTACCATAACGTACTGACGATTTGCCCCTATTGCGGCGCTGGCTGCAACCTGTACCTGCAAGTGCTCGATGGCCAGGTAGTCGGCGTGCTGCCGGCCAAACAGCACGTCATCAGCGAAGGCTCGCTGTGCATCAAAGGCTGGAACGCAACGGCTTTTATCCACCACGAGGACCGCATCACCCAGCCGATGGTGCGCCGCAATGGAGGCTTTGAGCCGATCGGTTGGGACGAGGCGCTGGATATGGTGGCCGACAAACTGGTCGAAATCCGCCAGACCCACAGCCCGGACGCCATCAGCTTTCTATCTTCGGCCAAATGCACCAACGAAGAAAACTATCTCATGCAAAAGTTCGCGCGGGCCGTCATCGGTACTAACAATATAGATCACTGCGCTCGTCTTTGACACAGCCCCACGGTGACCGGTCTGGTCGCCACCTTTGGCAGCGGAGCCATGACCAACTCTGTACCTGAGTTGGAAAACGCCGATTGCATCTTTATCATCGGCTCCAACACCACCGAGGCCCATCCCCTGGTCGCCACGCGCATCTACCGCGCCGTGGAAAAAGGGGCTAAACTCATCGTCGCAGACCCGCGCGACATCCAGATCGCCAAAAAAGCCTGCCTGCACATGCGCCACCGCCCCGGCTCCGACGTAGCCCTGCTCAACGGCATGATGAACGTCATCATCGCCGAGGGCCTGGCCGATGAAACTTTTATCAAAGAGCGCACCGAAGGCTACGATGAACTCAAGGCACTGGTGGCCAAATACACGCCGGAAAAAGTCGAGGAGATCAGCGGCGTCCCGGCCGATCAACTGCGCCAAGCGGCGCGCATTTACGCCCGCGCCGAGCGGGCGGCCCTCGTCTATGCCATGGGCATCACCCAGCACACCACCGGCCACGACAACGTCCGCGACACAGCCAACCTGGCCATGCTCACCGGCAACGTGGGCCGCGAGAGCACCGGGGTCAACCCCCTGCGTGGCCAGAACAACGTGCAAGGCGCTTGCGACCTGGGCGGCCTGCCCAACGTCTACTCGGGCTACCAGCGCGTCACCGACCCCGCCGCTCAACGTAAATTCCAAGAGATGTGGGGCAGCACCGGTCCACTAAAAGCAGGCCTGACAATTCCAGACATGAGCGACGCCGCCCACGCCGGCGACCTCAAGGCGATGTACATCATGGCGGAAAACCCCATGCTCTCCGACCCCGACGTGAAGCACCTGGAGGAATCACTAAAACATCTGGACTTTCTGGTGGTGCAGGACATCTTTATGACCGAGACAGCGCAACTGGCCCACCTGGTGCTGCCGGGCGCGTCGTTCGCCGAGAAAGAGGGGTGTTTTACCGGCACCGACCGCCGCGTGCAGCGCGTGCGGCAGGCCATCCCACCCCTGGGCAACGCCAGAACCGACTGGGAGATCATCTGCCAGGTAGCCAGGCGGCTCAAGGCGCAGTTGGGCCAGGAGAGTAACGACGCGCCTTACAGCGGTTGGGACTACCCCTCGCCCAAAGAGATCACGGACGAGATTGCCGCCGTCACGCCGATTTACGGCGGCGTGAGCTACGAGAGGCTGGAAGAACTCGATTCGCTCCAGTGGCCGGTGCCCACGCTGGATCATCCCGGCACACCGTACCTGCACAAGGGTAAATTCTCTCGCGGCCTGGGCAAGTTCAACCCGGTGGAATGGAAACCACCGGCCGAGGAACCTGACGCCGACTACCCCTTCACCCTGACCACGGGACGGATCATGTTCCACTTTCACACCGGCACCATGACCCGCCGCTCAGAGAAGCTGCACCAGGAGGTGCCCGAGGCTTACGCCGAGATCAACCCCGCCGACGCCGCGCTGCTAGAGATCGGCCAGGGCGAAAAGATGCGGCTGGTGAGTCGCCGGGGCGAGATCGAATTGAAGGCGCGCATTACCCCTCGCGTGCCGGAAAAGGTCGTCTTTGTACCGTTCCACTTTACCGAGGCGCGGGCCAACGTCCTGACCCAGATGGCCCTGGACCCGGTGGCCAAGATCCCAGAGTACAAGGTGAGCGCGATTCGGGTGGAAAAGGCATAGGAAATCACAAATCACAAATGGCAAAACGGCCTCAGAGGGCTCGCCTCCGAGGCCGATTGTTCTTTAGGAGAATTGTCCTATTTACAAACAGGCCCAGAGATGGTATAGTGGTGCTAGCTTTTTGGTCGAAGGAGAAACGAATGCTAAACATAGCAATCGCCTTGCTGGTCACCGGTCTATTCCTCCTACCCTTGATAGAGAATCGCAACGTAGCACCGGTGCCCATCACAATTGACAAGAGGGAATCAGACCATTATTAGGCCCTGATTCTAAAACCCTTGGGGCCGCGGGGGCGGGGGCGGGGGGGGGGGGGGGGGGGGGGGGGGGGGGGGGGGGGGGGCGGGGGGGG
>CAYVPU010000064.1:0-8608 GCA_964453885.1 uncultured Anaerolineae bacterium
AGAAACGGTGGAACTGGTTCATAGGATAGGCCTGCCCTGAGTCCCGCCGCCATTAGCGCGGTCTTGGTAAGAGAGTGAGGGGGAAACGGAGACGGGCAGGGACCCAGTCAGTTGCCAGGTCGAAACTCAGGAAGTGGCAGGGGGAGCAGCTTTCGGCTCGAGCGCACGCCATGGCACGTAGCGGTATTTCGCTTTCAGTCGCTGAATCAAGGCATGATACTCCTCCGTCACGTCCGTGCCCAACTCCTCGGCCAGATCATGCGTGGCCCACCATGCCCGTTCCTCCTCCTCAGAGGCGAATTCAGGGATGTCTTCTAGAGAATAGACGATTTTGCGTTCCGGCACTTCTCCACCCATCACGATGCTCACCTCACTTTCTCAGATACCTTCTCCGCTGAGCCGCTGACATCTCCACGGCACTAATAGGGCGAATCAGGATTCCGCCATCAGGCACAGTTCGCAAGGCGTAGACGACGCGCAAATACTTGCCGGAAGTCGCTGAACGTCCCAGCAGAACATAGCGCCGCTCGCCTTTGACCAACTGATACTCAATAATGCGAGAGCGAGGATCCTGACAGGCTTCTTCAATCTCCCAGTCTTGCACGCCGTGCCTGAGGTTCTTGTCAATGTTTCCCTCGTCCCAATCAAACACGTATGTTGCCCCTATCCCTGGCAGGCTACCAGGAAGATCAGATACGCCTGCCCATCGGTCTACCACAACCAGACACAAGAATCAAATGCAAGAAACGCCCTCGCCCTGGCGAGAGAACACAACAGGCCACCCCTCGACGCTGCTCAGGGCAGGCCCTTCGACAGAGTTTATCCCGAGCAAAGTCGAGGGGCTCAGGACACTGCCCACCGGGGCGCTCGAGCGTCTCGAAGCAGCAATGTGTTGTTCGTTGGGGACGCTCGTTCGTTCGTCTCGGCCCCGGCGGAAGCACTGAGGCCGTCTCAATCACCATCAGTGTACCACAAACTTGCCCCGCGTGTCAAGAGTACCTTGGGGATAGCAGAAATACGCGATGGGCAGACCAACCGTATCGCGTATTTCCCCCATCCGGGGTGCTCATCACCACACGCGCGCCTCGAAATCCTCGTCGTTCAGCATCTGCACCGTCCCTTCGACAGGGCAGACTTCCCCTCCGCTCCGTGTAGGTCTATTGTACAACCATGGCAGTCCTTTGTCAACCTACCGGGCAAGGCAAGGTCGGAGGAGCCTGGTCCGACGCCGGTCGTTTTCGCTATTCGTCTGGTAAGGTGCAGTACAAGCTCGTTATCTGAACTTGACACAATTTAGGACATCTCAGGGCACCGCCCACCGGGGCGCTTGCACGTCTTGCACAAGCACTGTGTTAGTTATGCCAGGGGACACCCTTGCGTCCATCTCGTCTCCCCACAGAAACGCTGGAACCAGCTCACAGAAGTTCACCCTGAGCAAAGTTGAAGGGCATGGTCATTGTATCGCAACCTTTCTCTGCACGCAAGACATTTTGCTCTTTGGTTTTCTTATTGTGCTGTTCCGCGCCCGCCTAACGAGGCATCCACACCTTGATACCAGGTACCCGCTTAAAGTCGTCATCGTTGGTGACCAGATGCACCAGTTTGTGTCGCCTCATCACGGCCAGGATGACCGAATCGTTGGTCAACATGCCGTGCTCGTCGCGGAATTGCTTGCTGTTGTGTATTTCCCGGTAGGTTACGCCCAAGATGTGGACACGGGCCTGGGCAATATCGCTGGGGATAGTCCTATACCACTGCAACCGTTTGATGGCGTCAGGGTGCGACTTAGATAGGATACGGCCTCTCGCGGTGCAAGGCCCAGGGTGGCTATGGCTTCAGCCAGCATGATCCGGTGGATGACATCAGCCGCAACATGAGCAGAGGTGAAAGCCTTGATCTCCAGCCGCGAAACTCTCTCGAAGAAAGCCTTGCACACTTGAGTTAGAGGAGGCATCTGCGCAAAGTAGTAGACCAGGATATTGGCATCCACAAAGACTGAAATCCCTCTGGGAAGCTCCGCCAGATCGACCATCATGTTCCCCAGATCGAGGCCTCAGGGCTCTCGGCCAACCAACGGACGAGCTCTGGATCGCTGATCGGGATCATGCCGGCCATCCGTTCCACCGCCGCCAACGCGATCTTGTTGCCCTCCGGCGTGCGGGGCGGCTCCTCGGGGTGGGGCTCCAACTCATCCAGAGGCAACGTGCCGCGCCAGGAGACCGGGGCTTCGCTTTCCAGAAAGGCCACTACTTTGGCCCAATCTTCTTCTTTGAAGCCCTTCATGGCTTCGATGACATCTACAGGGGTCAGTTCGATCTGTTTTGTGATGACGCTCATTGCTTACCTCCGGCTGACTATCTTTTCGCCAGCCACTGTCTGGGGTCCTTTCACCATGCGGCCCGATTCGTCAACTCAGCGGCCACTGCTTTCTTGCTTGCATTCTACCCCCTCCTCCCCTGTCCGTCAAGGGACGGCCTTGAATCGGGTTCGGCGGCTCAGTGCACCACTGCTCTCGGATGTTGGTCAGGCCGTCGGTATCGTCGTCCACGCCGGTGAGGACAGTTCTTCCATGGAAAGCAAACGTCCGCCCGAAGCGATGTAGTCTGTCGCTTGACGCAGCCTCTCCTCGAATTCGGGACGCAACTCCAGCCCGGCATCAGGGTCTCCCAGAACCTCTTGCAGTGTCTCTTTGACTGCGCTTTGGACAAGCTTCTTCAGTTGCATAGCCGTCATCTCGGCCACGGTTATATCTTTAACTTCCATCTTGACCTCCGCAGCCCTCACCCTCGACGGGGGCTTTTCGTCACGTTCTTACTTCCGAGTCGTCATTATAGTGGAGAACACCAGAGGTGTCAAAACTTGGATTTTGAAAAGTCCGTCTCGCCCACGTACAACTTCGGCTACAGGCAGGGATTGGGGCTTGTCCCACCCTGAATGACCCTGCCCTATCGGAGGATTGGGGTTTGCCATTGATTCTCTCCCCTTTGACATCTCTGTTCAATCCCTCTATAATATGCTTGCCTATGGAAAAAGAGGATTTCGACCTACCTTTTCGACACGGAGGGCATTCGAGCATGAACCGACAGTCGCCCTTGACAGACAACGAGCAGCAAGCACTGGATCTGTTTGTGCAACGGTTATACGCCCACTGCGGGAACCGCGTGCAGTCGGTCGTCCTCTTTGGGTCTAAAGCACGGGGCGACGCGGGCCTCGATTCGGACCTGGACGTGCTGGTGCGTCTGAGCGACGACGATGCCGAATTGATCTGGGAAGTACGGCGGTTGGCGGCTCGGGTCTCACTGGAGTACGACTTGCTGCTCTCGGCACGAGTGATAGGCCGCTCTCACTGGGACAAGTTGTCCCGCTATCGCTTTCCCCTCTACCAGGCCATCCAGTCCGAAGGCATAGATCTCACGCCCCAGCCGGCCTGACCCTGCGTTTGAGTCTCCTCCCGCACTGCCACCGGCTGTCAGCCTGCGTCTGCCAACCAGGTTTCCGTTCACTGGGACTGCTTCCACCCATGCGCTAGACATTTTGCTCATTGAGGGCTGGGATTTGCCATTTGTCAAGGGTGGGCGCGTGCAAAAAGCCCTCCTGCTGGACGAGTTGTCGGTCGGACTAAAAGTCTACGCCTCATTGCTGCTGATTATGTCGAGCTCCGCTACGTGCGCCGCGCCCATCATCCTGACCACGGGCGAACCAGTGATGGCCCTGGGTGGTTTTACCGGCGGGGATCAGATTCTCTCAGTGGAGGATTTGGAAGAGTGGGTGACTCGCCTTACTCGAACACGACGATCTCTTTGCCGTGAAGCTTGTCCAGCACGCGGGCCGATATCTGGGCCAGGTGCGTGCCGTTGCGGACAAAGTCCAGGTTGTCGGTGGGGATAGTGAGGACGGGGCAGAGGGTAAAGCGCTCGATCCATTCCTCATAGAGCCGATTGAGCTGCTCCAGGTACTCGGCTGTGATCTCTTGCTCGTAATCGCGCCCACGTTGGCGGATGCGCTCCAGGAGAGTGGGAACAGAGGCTTGCAGATAGATCACCAGATCGGGCGGCGGCATGATGCCGATGACCGTCTCGTACAACTCGCGATAGCTGCGATAGTCGCGCTCGCTCATGTGGCCCTGCAGGTAGAGATTGCGGGCAAAGACCTCGGCGTCCTCATAGACCGTGCGATCCTGCACCACGGTGCCGGGCCGCTCAATGATCTGGCGGTGATGGCCGAGTCGCCGGGAGAGAAAAAAAACCTGCGAGTGGAAGGCCCAGGTTTTCATGTTCCGGTAAAAGTCGGCCAGGTAGGGATTGTCGTCAACAGCCTCGTAGAAAGGCTCCCACAAATAGTACTCGCACAGCAGCGCCGCGAGCGTGGACTTGCCCACGCCAATGTTGCCGGCGATGGCGATGAATTTCTTCACCTTACCCCCCGATAGCTATACCTCGCCGAAAGCTGGCGGAGCTTTCGGCGAGATTTGACGAGCACAGCAAGCGGTACCGGCTCGAGCGCACGCGCCGAAGAAGACCTCGTCGTCGCAGCAGAGCGCCGGAGAGATCTTGACCGGATAGCCTCCAGGGCCCCAGTCCCGCCCCAGTCCCATACCGGCCCTGGGATGGGATACCGACCCTGGGACGGGGCCATTTTGCCCATCTCGGCAACTTTTTTACCGGAGCTGGTCTTCGGGCTTTTGCTTGGCCAAGATAGTGCTAAAGGCGGCAAAAAACTCGAGAGGAATCGGAAAGATGATGGTCGAGTTCTTTTCCACGGCAATCTCGGTCAGCGTTTGCAGGTAACGCAATTGGATAGCCGCCGGCTCCCGGCCAATGGTGCTGGCCGCCTCGGTGAGTTGCTGCGACGCCTGGAACTCACCCTCGGCGTGGATGATCTTGGCCCGCTTTTCGCGCTCCGCCTCGGCCTGGCGGGCCATGGCCCGTTGCATCGTCGGCGGCAACTCGACGTCCTTTACCTCGACGATGCTCACCTTGATGCCCCACGGCTCGGTGTGCTCGTCAATGATCTGTTGCAGGTTAGCATTGATCCGCTCGCGGTGCGAGAGCAGCTCATCCAACTCTGCTTGCCCCAGCACGCTTCGCAAGGTCGTCTGGGCGATCTGCCACGTAGCCCGCCGGTAATCGTCTATCTGCACGATGGCCGCGACGGGATCCAGCACACGGAAATAAGCCACCGCGTTAACCTTGACCGTCACGTTATCGCTGGTGATGGCGTCCTGCGACGGAATGTCCAGCGTCACCACGCGCAGGTCTACCTTGACCATGCGATCTATGATGGGAATGATGAAAAACAGACCTGGCCCCCGCGCCGGCGTCAGCACCCGGCCCAGCCGAAAGATGACGCCCCGCTCGTACTCTTGCACCACCTTGACGGCCGAACTGAGAATCGCAATCCCAAAGAGGAGAACCACCCCCGCCGTCGATAAAAGACTGAGAATCGTTTCCATGACATCTGCCTCCTGTCGTCTGACTTTTACCTTACCCGATTAACTCGAAGCTGATTATACACCATCCACAAGTAAAAAGCAACGCGCCGGCGCTATTTTTCCTGGCGGCGTAGCAGCACCACAGCGGCAGCAAATAGCAAGAGTGCGCTGATGCCCAACACCAGGAGATCTGTCACCGCGTCCACCGTCGAGACAGCGCCACTCACCGCCCGCTGCACGGCGTCTATCATGTAATAAGTGGGGATGGTGTGCAAGACCCATTCTGCTGTTCCCAGGTCTAGCAAACCAAGGCTGGTAGCGGGCACCAGCACGCCTGGCAGAGTCAATGGCATCAAGATCACAAAGCTCCAGGTATTGAGAGCCGCCAATGAATCAAACAACGCTCCCAGCAACAGGCCGATCTCTACCATAAAGATACAGGAGAGCAAAAGCACCAGGATGGTGAGACCGACCTCACCGCTCAGACCACCGTTCAACGCCAGAATGATCACGCCAGAGAGCAGCGCATAGACCAGGCCAGCGAGCCCCTTGCCTGCCACAAAGTCGGCATACGAAGCTTGCGCGACCAACACCGCCCCGAGTGTGCGCTGCTCCTTCTCCTCCACGAGCATTGAGGAGGGAATCATGATCGCCGTCATTGTTAATCCCACGGTGAGGAACATGATCAGCAAGAAGCGCTGAATATCAAAGCACAGTACTGGACAGTCCTGTACAGTGTCGGGCCGGGGAACGTCTTTCGAGTCAGCGTTAGCGATCAACGTTTCGATGCGAGCTGGCGGCTGCCGCCCCGCCAGGGCACGCAGTGCCGGCTCGATCATGTGAATGAGCTGAGTCGAGCTGACTTCCAGTTGCCCGTTGACAAAAAGCCGGATGGTGGGACGCTGACCGGCGATCAGGGCCGCATCATAACCGGATGGCAGAGCAATGCCGCCGACGGCACGCGCCTCCACTACCACCCGCCGCAACTCCTCCAGAGAGCCCACGACGATGACACGGACGCCCTCGATATGTCCCACTTTGGGTGGGGCCTGTGCCAGCACCTGCGGCAGCCGCGAGCCGCTGGTGTCATAGATCACCAATCGAGCCGTGGCAAGATCGCCAGCCGAGGCAAAGATGGTACGGTAAAACAACGAGGCGCCGATAGGCAGCAGAATAAAGATCAGCAGACGTAGCGTTAGCAACGCATCGAGCAGGTCTTTTTTGGCAATCGCCCACGTGGCTCGAAAGCTCATCAACCATCTACCTCTCTATCGCTCCCGGCGGCGCAGCGCTGCGCCGGCGAGGAAGAACAAGGGAATCACTGGCCCACCCAGCACACCCAGGGCTGTGCCAATGCGCTCCCACGCGATCTGGCCCGAGAGGGCGGCATACACCACCTCCAAAAGATAGTGAGTGGGCAGCAGACGCACGACCCATTGCAACAAGCCCAGGCGAAAAAGACCACTGGTAAAGAGCCCGTACAACATGCCAGGCAGCATCAAGACCAGCATCACCAATGTGCTCCAGGTATTCAGGGTGACCATGTCGTCGAACAGGCCGCCCAACAGCAAACCCACTTGCACCAGCATCAACGCTCCCAGAACGACAGCCACGATCACAAGGCCGGCGTTGATCTCAAAGCCGCCGTTCAGGGCCAGGATCAGACCGCTGGCCAGCAGGCCGTAGACGAGTCCCACTCCTACTTTGGCCAACATCAGTTCCTCATAGCCGGCCGGCGTCACCAGGACAGCGTTCAACGTCCGTGACTGTTTTTCCTCTATCAACAACGTCGGCACGACATAGACACCGGTGGTGACCAGGCTCATCACCAGCCAGAGGGCCATGTTCTCCTGGCGCTGGCTCAACGGGCGACTCTCTTTTGAGGCTAACGTTTCCACAGTGACGACGCTGGGAAACGGTTGGCCCGTGCGATCCCACAGGGCGCGAGTGAGCCAGGCGCGCAAGGCTGCGCAGCTTCCCTCCCCTCGCTGAGCGTTAACCATCAACTGCACCGTGGGCCGGTTTCCTTCGACCAACGCCGCGTCAAAGCCTTCGGGCAGGATCAAGCCAGCACTGAGGTGCTCTTTTGCCAGCACCCTTTGCATCTCCTCTGGTGAATCAACCGGTCGCACGTCGAAAAGCTCGCTGGCGTGAAGCAAACGGGCGACCTGCGACTCTCCAGCGTCATAGACCGGTATCACGATCGGTGGACCAGGCTCACCAGCTATGCCCACGGGCACGCTACCGCCCCGCAGCCCGCCGAACAGCGATCCAAAAAGCACCGACATCAGGATCGGCATGACGATGGAGACCAACAACCGCAGGTTGACGACAGCGTCTACCAGGTCTTTTCTAAAGATGGCAAGGACAATTCTCAATGCTCAATGCTCAATTGGCAATTCCTAACTCACAATTCCTGATTCGCAATCCATTATAACATACATCGCTGGCCCTCACAAATGTTCAGAGTTGCTTGACGGACAGTTTGATGGTATGATAGCGGCAACAATCCCTTGGAGGTGAGCAACAATGGCGGAATCAAACAAGCAGTGGGACGTGGTGGCCGTTGGAAGCGCCACAATTGATCTGGTCATAAAAGTCGAGCGCCTGCCCGGTCACGATGAGAAGGTGATAGGCCGGCACGTAGGCTGGCTGCCAGGGGGCACAGTGCCCAACTTTGCCTGCGCGGCCAGTCGCCTGGGACTGCGAACCGGTTTCCTGGGCACAGTGGGAGACGACGCACCAGGCCGCCTGGTCGTTGAGGATTTCCATCGCTTTGGGGTAAACACTGACCACCTCACCACGCTGCCTGGCACACCCACGTATTATACGGTCATTTTGCTGCCACCGGGCGGCGAGCGGGCCATCGTCGTAGTGCCGACCTACCCTGACGATACCCCGCTAACCTACAAAGAACAGACTTGTGTCGCCTCAGCACGCGCGGTGTACATCATGACGGGGAACGTGGAGAGGTTTGAGGCGCTGGCGGGGGCAGCCCGGGCCGGTGGAGCGCTGGTCATGGTAGACGTGGAGCCAACACTGGCCCTGGATATGGCCCGGCTGAAGCGGATACTGTCAGCCACCGATGTGGCCTCTTTCAACCGGGCAGGGCTGGAAAGCGCGACTGGCCAGCCAGCCACCGATCTGGTCAAGACAGCGCGGCAGATGTTGGACTTG
>CAYVPU010000064.1:8708-11490 GCA_964453885.1 uncultured Anaerolineae bacterium
GGACTTGAACCCACAGGTGGTAGTAGTCACGTTAGGCCGGGAGGGCTGCCTGGCTGTGACGGCTGACGACGAGGTGCGTTGCCCCGGTTTCGAGACCGAGGTGGTAGACACCACCGGCGCAGGCGACTGTTTCAACGCCGCGTTTCTTACCGGTTACCTGAGCGGCTGGTCTCTGGAACGGATGGCGAACTTTGGCAATGCAGCGGCCGCGCTTTCGGTGACAAAGTTGGGGCCCCGGGCTGGCATCCCTACTCGAAAGCAGGTACTCAAGTTCCTGACAGACCGGGATCAGGTGTGACAGGCTGGCGGAGACACCGGCACGGACGGCTCATTTGCGCACGCCGGCCGGCCTGACCATCGGCGTGACCCGGCGCAAGACTCGTTTCTCCAACGTGTCCAGTCGCCGTCGAGCTTCCTGCTCTGTCTCCGCCGTGATATGCGGTATGCCAAACTGCTCTATGGAAAAGGAAGCAGACACTGCACCACACATGGCTGCCATACGAACGTCGCCCGTTTCCACATAGCCCACCAGGAATCCCCCACAATAGGCATTGCCCGCGCCTGTAACGTCTATCACCTCCGTCGGCACAATGGGGATGCGCACCGTCTGCTTGCCGCGCTGTCGCACAGTCGAACCCCGGATACCCATGCGCAGGGACACTATCTCGGTGCCCCAGTCTATCAACGTGTCCATGATCGCCTCAACGTCACTGGTCTCACAGAGGGCCGTCGCTTCGCGAAGGTTAGGAGAGAAAATATCCACGCGGGGCAAGATTTCCCGGGCCATGTCGCGCCCTTCGGGGGTGACGATCAGGGGAGGCGGTTCCCAGAGCACGATAGGATTTCCTTGTCGCTTGAGAGCATCTACCACCTCAGTCTCTCCTCCGCGGGCGTCCGAGAGGAGATGAAAACCTTTGGCTTGCCAGTAGTCTTTCGGCATCTCTTCTAACTGGGGCGACTTTCGAATAAAATCATCAAAGTCGGTACGAAAGAGCTCAAAGCGTCGCTCATCCCACTCGAAAATCTGCCAGGCGCGAGCGGTCTGGTAACCTGATCTCAGTACTATGCCTGACAAATCAATATTGTACGCTTCCAGTGCCTCTCGACACCCTGAAAGGAGATCAGAGCCCACAGCAGCGACAAAGCCAATCTCGTCCGTCCAGATCCGCATACCGACAATGGCATGGGTACCCCCTCCCCCCAGTACACCCATGTGGGTAACCCCATCGGGCAAGACGATATCGTCAATGATAACGTTGCCTATGCTAACGTACGAAACTCGGCTCATATCCTCCCCAAAAAACGTAACACACACCAGAATGTCAATCAAAACGTCAATGCAAACAATCCATCAGGACCTCAAGGAACCGTTGCCGATTTAGCGCCAACCCTACGTCTACGTGGGGCTGGTTTTTGGCGCGTCTCCTCGTTCTCCTTGTGTCACAAACCGTGCGCCCTAGCGTCAACGCGCCCTGCGTCTCAATGTCTACGTGCATCGGCTGTGTGGTCACGACAGAGGGATCTATTACCGCAGCCACAGCACAGGCATCGTAGACCTCCACGCCGTCGCTGCTCCATTCCTCTGCCCAGGTCAGGTCCAGATCGATCAAATCCGCAACGATGCGACTCTGGAGCGTGCCCAAGGCGCGGATCTCGTCGCTGTTCGCTCTCTTTAGGCGGGCGCCAGCCGTCACCTCCAGGCCGATCATCGTGATAGGGATGCCGGCGTTAAAGACAATGCGCGCCGCTTCCGGGTCGGCCAGGATGTTGAACTCGGCAGAAACGGTGGTGTTGCCAGCTCCTACCGCGCCACCCATCAGCACGATGCGAGGGATACGGCCGGCCATCGCCGGCTCCCGCATCAAAGCCAGGGCGACGTTGGTCAGCGGGGCCACGGGAACCAGCACCGTGTCGTCGCCACCGTTTATATAGTAATGACGGAGAAAGTCAGCGGCGTGTTCCGTGCTCGGCGTAATGGATGGCTCCGGTAGGGGCAGCTCGGTGCGCTGCTGGCCCCGAGTAGGATAGGGATCGCGCACCAGCGGGCGGGAAGCACCAGCCATCACCGGCACATGAGCCAACCCGCCAACGTCCACCACTTTGAGAGTATTGCGCAGTGTCAGCTCCAGCGGGCCGTTGCCATGTGTCACAGTAACGGCCACCAACTCCAGAGATGCCGCGTGCCCGGCCATGAGAATGGCGACAGCGTCATCAGTACCGGTGTCCACGTCGAGAATGACCTTTTGTTTGGTGAGCACGAAATCCCTCCCGAATAGAGAATAAAGATCAACCAGCCTGAGGCGGCCGGTGTTCCAGCAGCCACAGCAGGCGATCCTCCGCTTCACGGCGGGTGTGGCAGGTGGCTGCCAACCCGCCCCGGCTTTCGATCACAAACGAGGCCGATACGGTGCCATACATCGCCGCTCTCACCGGATCCCCGCTCTCTACATAGCCCACCAGAAAGCCACCGCAGAAAGCGTCGCCAGCGCCGGTGAGGTCCTTGACCTGTGCAGGGTAGGCTGGCACGTGCCACAGAGTTTTCTGGTTGACGTCGAGCACCAGAGATCCACGCTCACCCAGCTTGACGACGACAAGGCGAGCACCGTGCCGCACAAAGTAGTGGGCCGCCTCGGCGGGCAGGACGTGGCCCAGCAGCCTCGTCACCTCGAATTCGCTAGGCAGAAAGGCGTCGGTGTACGGTAGCAAGCTGCAAATGAGATCAGCGCGTTCTGGGCACGAGTAGCCATAGTTGGGATCCAACGTCACCACCGGGGTTTCAAGT
>CAYVPU010000064.1:11590-14190 GCA_964453885.1 uncultured Anaerolineae bacterium
AAGGCAACACGTCCAGGTGGGTACGCAAGTCATAAGGGGCCACGTGAATGCCGCTGGCCTGAAGGTAAGAAGACGGGAAATCATCAAGAGTCAACGAAAGAGGGTTAGGTTGCAGGCTTCCAAAGTTCACCGTAGATGAAGTGTAGCCTTCCAGATCCGCAGGCATTGGCAAGCCCAGGGCGGCAAAGTGACGAGCAGGGTCAGTATCGTCGCGACGGCCATCGGGCAGATAGGCGTAAAAGGTGCGGGTTTCTTGCCAGGTGGACAAACGGCGCACACCCGACAGATCCAGTCCGGCCGCTTTAGCACCAGCCGACCAATCTGCGGGAAAGTTGCACCCTACGCGGCCCACGATACCCACGTTCTCTGCCCACAGCCGCATCCCGACAGCGGTATAGACAGCGTTCCCACCGTGTTCGCCCAGGATCACCTCGCCTGCTGCTGTAATCAAATAGTCGGTACGCAGCCCACCCAGGGCAACGTAGCGGACGTTCATTTATCCAACAACCTCTGCGACAGCGTCACGATAAACGTGCTGCCAGATCCTTCTTCGCTCTGCACCTCAATGCGCCCGCCGTAAGCTTCGACGGTCTGCTTGACGATGGCCAGACCCAGGCCGGAACCCATCTTGTCGGCCGTGGCGGTGGAACCGCGATAGAATCGCTCGAAAATGCGATAGTGTTCACTAGCGGGAATGCCAGGCCCTGTATCCTGCACGCTCAGTTGCACAGTCTCTTCGGCGCTGGTCAAATTGACCCGGACTTTGCCACCGTCCGGGGTAAACTTGAGGGCATTGCGCAGCAAATGCTTTACCACTTGAGCCATTCGCATCGGCTCACCAACAATGCGCACCGGCGTGTCCAGACCCTGGTGGGTCAACTCAATCTCTTGCGCTGCGGCGATTTCTTCAAAATCGGCCACAAGCTGGCGAACGATCTGACTCAAGTCGAAAGGGTCTGCCTGAATGATCAAGGTGCCCACATCAATCTGGGAAAGCACCAGAATGTCTTCGGCCAATTGTTGCAGGTAACTGACCTGCTGGTTGGCCTCGTCCAACAATTCCAGGCGCGTCTCGTCGTCCAGGCGATGATAGTGGCGCATCAGATTGGCTAGTCGGAGCTTCAGGACATCAATGGGCGTACAAAGTTCATGAGACACATTAGCCACAAACTGAGTCTTGGCCCTCTCCAATTCCAACTGTTCCGTCACGTCGCGGATAATGCCCAGGATACCGACCGGCTCTCCCGTGATGCTGCGGATGACGGTAGCCCTGACGTCCACAGGAAACGAATGGCCATCGCGATGAGCAAATTGCAGGTGACTCATAGGGGACGAGTCCTCCTGAGCATCCAGAATAGCTTTCAGAAGGTTGTGGTGCGGTGGCTTCTCCAGAAAGTGGGGACCGTAAAAAACATCGGTGGTGGCCTGCCCGACGACTTCTTCGGCGGTATAGCCAAACATGCGGCGCGCTCCCTCGTTCCACGAGATGAAAACACCCTGCGAATCCACGGCGACAATGGCATAGTCAACGGCGCTGTCCAACACACTGCGAAGAAAGTTGGTGGTCTCCACCACGGCGCGGGTGCGCTCCTCAACGATGCGCTCTTGCTCAGTGTAGAGACGAGCGTTCTCCAGGGCAATGGCCGCTTGATTCGCAATGGCGGTGAGGAAGGTCAAGTGATCGTCCGAGAAATGCCCAGCCTCAGAGTGATGCAACGTGATCAATCCCAGGACGTCGGGCCCCCTTAGAATGGGCACGGCAATGACCGATTCCGGTTTTGCCGCGTCGCCTGGCAGGATCAACCATCGTGGGTCGTCACGGACATCTCTCACAATGGTTCCCTGCCGCTCGCGGATGACCCAACCAGCCAGGCCCCGCTCCAGAACGCTCTTGACGGCCTGTGTGGCGACGACAGGGAGCAGGTCCTGGCGCACCAAGATACGATGCGACACCTCTCCCTGGCGATCTAGTAAAAAGATGCTGCCTCTAAACGCCCGGACGTTTTCCGTTGCCAGCGCCAGCACGCGGCTCATCACTTCGTGAATATTGAGACTGCTGCTGAGTTCTTGACCAATTTGATAGAGGAGTTGCAATCGTTTTGCTTCTGGCACAGACTCAGATGGAGCGAAGGGAGGGCCTGATTCCCCTGGCAAGACTGGAACCTGAGCGTCAAATGGATCGGTCATAATACCACACACTGTCCTCTCCGACAACTATGGGCTGCCGAGTGCCTGGGCAACAGCATCCAACAGAGCCTTGATTTCAAAGGGCTTGGTAACGTAAGCGTGAGCGCCTCGCCACGCAGCGTCGGATTGCACCGCAGGCTCTGCAACCGCCGTGACGATGACGACGGGAATGTCACGCCACGTTTCGTTCTTTTGAATCTCATCCAGTAACTGCAAGCCGTTCATGTAGGGCATTTTGAGATCGGCCAGAACAAGGTCTGGCATAAAAGTGGCAAGAAGGGCCAGAGCCTCCTCGCCATTGTTAGCCGTCAGCACGTTGTAACCTTCAATTTCCAGCGACACTCTTAGTCCGGATCGCATGTCTGGGTTGTCCTCAACAATGAGGATGGTCTCGTTCATGAGGCATACTCCTT